>NZ_JBKGGU010000016.1:0-160319 GCF_052042015.1 Pseudomonas sp. SMV71
CTTGAAAAAAAGTGAGCCGCCGTCAGGGCGGAACCCTAAGCCGCCGTTACCGAAGAAACGGATCTACACCCCACCCAGAGAGCACCACCAACAGGGTCAAGCGCCTAAACCCTGAACCGCCCCACCAACGTCTGCAAATGCACCCCCAACCGCGCCAGTTCAGCACTCGAAGCCGCAGTTTCTTCACTGGCCGCAGAAGTCTGCTCCGACACATCGCGCACATTCAGCACGCTGCGGTTGATTTCTTCGGCCGTGGCGCTCTGCTGTTCGGCGGCCGCGGCGATCTGTTGGTTCATCGACTGGATCGCCGAGACGGTACGAGTGATGTTTTCCAAGGAGCCGCCAGCACGGCGCGTCAGTTCGACGCTGCTGTCGGTCAGGCCACGGCTGTTGTCCATGATGGTCGCGACCTGTTCGGTGCCGGTTTGGAGGCCGACGATCAGTTCTTCGATCTCTTCGGTGGATTTCTGGGTACGTTGGGCCAGGCTGCGGACCTCGTCGGCCACCACCGCGAAACCCCGACCGGCCTCACCGGCGCGGGCGGCTTCGATGGCGGCATTGAGAGCCAGCAGGTTGGTCTGTTGGGCGACGGACTTGATCACATCCAGTACGCTGCCGATCTTGTCGCTTTCACGTTTCAGGTCGCCCATGGCCTGGGTCGAGTTACCGACTTCAAGGGCCAGACGCTCGATCTGCGCAATGGCCTCGCCCACGACCTTGTCACCTTCGCGAGCCTGTTGATCAGCCGCCGCTGCCGCCTCTGAGGCCTCTTCGGCATTGCGCGCCACTTCCTGCACCGTGGCGGTCATTTCGTGCATCGCGGTGGCGACCTGGTCGGTCTCCACCTTCTGGTTGTTGACCCCGGCGCTGGTCTGCTCGGTGACAGCGGAGAGTTGTTCGGCGGCGCTGGCAATCTGTGTGACGCCTTCGCCGATGCCGCCGATCAATTGCCGCAGGCCCACTGTCATGCTTTGCATGGCGCGCTGCAATTGGCCCAGTTCGTCGCGACGCTCGGAGGTAAGGTTGTGGGTCAGGTCTCCAGCGGCCACGCGTTCGGCAACCTCCAAGGTCTGGCCGAGCGGGCCCACGATCTGTCGAGTGATGAACAGGGCGGCGATCACGCCGAACAGCAACGCCAGAACGGCGGCTGCGATCAGGACGGTCTTGGCCTGGGCGGCGTTTTGGTCACGCACTGCCGTCTGGGACACGGTCAGTTTCTGGCTGGCGTCGATCAGCACCTGGCCTTGTTCGGTCATGCGCTGGAGCGCGGCTGCGTTGTCGATCTGAGAGTCACGGAACTGAGCGACGGCGCTACGATAGAGGTTGAACGAGTCGTTGGCCTGCTGCAGGTTGGCTCGATGCTCTTCTGGCAATTGCTCTGGCAGGCGTGCGAGCAGCTTCAGGACGTTATCGATAGCATCGAGGGCCGGTTGCTGGGCATCGCTCTTGCCACTGTAGGTGTAGCCGCGAACCTGATAGCGCGCCTGCTGAACGGCTTTGCTCAGTGTGACTACATTGTTGAAGGGAGTGACATCGCCGCCTTGCAGCAGTGCCTTTTCCACTTCGGCGACGCGGGCCACGGCATTGTCAGCGTTGGCGCCCAGCTTGCTACGGGCATCCTCGCGGTTTACGGTCGCGCGGGTCATTTGGGCAAAGGCGCTCTTGTATTCAGCAACAGCGGCCAGTTGGCTGTCGATCAGCGCTACATCGGCGGGTTGTTCGATCAATTGGCGAGCGGTGCCGAGCCCGGCTTCCAGCTTGCCAAGCAGATCGTTGACCGTTTGCGGACCTTTCTCACCCCGTGTGGTGTAGTAGTCGATGCTCGCCAGGTTCAAGTCCTTGCTCAAGTCGTTGAGACTGGCAATGAACCCCAGCTTATCGCCACGACTGATGACATTGCTCAGGCCGCTCCAGCCGGTAAAGGCAATCATCAAGGTGAGAAACAGTACCAGGCCGAAGCCGAAGCCAAGCTTGCGATTGACACTTACGTTACCCAGCCATCGGAACATACTGATACTCCCTTGCAGCGCTGTGCGTGGTTTTATGGGAGCTGTATCGGCCGTTTGGAGGGAATCTGTAGAAAATAGCCGGTTTGCGCGACGGGTAGCGGATCAGAACAACCGCGCCATCAGCGCCGTCACGGCAGTCTCGACCCGCAGGATGCGTTCACCCAGTTGCACCGGCTGCAAGCCGGCCTTGGCCAACAGTTCGATTTCGTAGGGGATCCAGCCACCCTCCGGGCCTATCGCCAGGGTCACCGGCTGCGTCACGGCGCGGGGGCAGGGCGGGTAGTTGCCGGGATGACCGACCAGGGCCAGGGTGTCGTCTGCGATAGCCGGTAGTCGGTCTTCGACGAAGGGCTTGAAGCGCTTTTCGATGATGATTTGCGGCAGCACGCTGTCCCTGGCCTGTTCCAGGCCCAGGATCAGCTGCTCGCGAATCGCCTCGGGCTCCAGGAATGGGGTCTGCCAGAAGCTCTTCTCCACTCGATAGCTGTTGACCAGGATCACCCGCGGCACGCCCATGGTGGCGACGGTCTGGAACACCCGCCGCAGCATCTTTGGGCGCGGCAGGGCCAGCACAAGGGTCAGCGGCAGCTTGGCCGGCGGCGGTTGGTCCAGGGTGACTTGCAATTCGGCCTCTCGGGCTTCCAGGCGCAACACCTGGGCGCTGCCCATCAAGCCGTCGACGCGCCCGACCCGCAGGCTGTCGCCGACAGCGCTGCGGTGGACTTCCTGCATGTGCGTCAACCGGCGGTCACGCAGGACCACCCGGTCAGGCGCGATGAAATCGGCCTCTTCAAGCAGCAGCAGGTTCACGCTTGTTTCGCTGGCGGCTGGTCGTCGTGGTCGACCGGCTCGTCTTCCGGATGCTCACTGCGCTTGCGCACCAGGCCGCCGAACAGCACGCCGATCTCGAACAGCAGCCACATCGGCACGGCTAGCAGCGTCTGGGAGAAGATGTCTGGCGGGGTCAGGATCATGCCGACCACAAAGCAACCGATGATCACATACGGGCGGATTTTCTTCAGGTAGGCCACGTCGACTACGCCGATCCAGACCAGCAGCACCACCGCCACCGGGATCTCGAACGCCACGCCGAAGGCGAAGAACAGCGTCATGACGAAATCCAGGTAGCTGGTGATGTCGGTCATCATTTCCACGCCTGCCGGGGTGGCGGCGGCAAAGAACTTGAAGATCAGCGGGAACACCAGGAAATAGGCGAAGGCCATGCCGGTGTAGAACAACAGGATGCTCGACACCAGCAGCGGCACGGCAATGCGTTTTTCGTGCTTGTACAGGCCGGGTGCGATGAAGCCCCAGATCTGATGCAGGATCACCGGGATCGCCAGGAACAGCGAGACCATCATCGTCAGTTTCAGCGGCGTCAGGAACGGCGACGACACGTCGGTGGCAATCATCGTCGCCCCGGCCGGCAGGTACTGGCGCAGCGGCGTGGAGACGAAGGTGTAGATCTGCTGGGTGAAGGCAAATAGCCCGGCGAAGATGATGAACACTGCCGCGACGCAACGCAGCAGGCGGGTGCGCAACTCGGTGAGGTGCGATACCAGCGGCATGGGCTGGTCGTTTTCCGGTATATCGCTCATGGGGCTCGCGGCGGCAAAGTAGGGTCGTGGGGAACGGCAGGCGTCGCCGCCGGGGCCGGTTCCGGCGCATTGGCAGGCGTCGCCGCCAATGGCACCGTGTCAGCCACCGGCGCGTGAGGAGCAATCACCGGCTCGACCACAGGCTCGACCGGTGTCGGCTCCTGTTGGGTCGGTGCGAGGATTTTCCGTGCTTCCTGCTCCAGGGACAGAATGTGTTCGTTGTGAAGTTGCCGGCGGATATCGTCGGCACCGATTTCACGTTCAACTTCCTGTTTGATCGCGTTGAAGCTGCGCTTCAGGCGTCCGATCCACAGACCGGCCGTGCGCGCAGCACCCGGCAGGCGCTCGGGGCCCAGGACCAGCAGGGCGACGAGGCCGACGAGCAGCAGTTCAGTGAAGCTGATCCCAAACATTAGTCAGTGCTCACGAGTCTTTGCGGGCAGGCTCTTCGACTTTCTGTGCCTGCACATCGATGGTGTGCGGTGCGCTCACCGGCTGGGCCGCCTGAGGGTGTACCGGTTGAGCCGGCTGCACCGGTTGCGTCGGGGCCGCTGTCGGCTCGGCCGGTTTCTCGTCGTCGTTCATGGCCTTGCGAAAACCTTTGATCGACTCGCCGACATCGGTGCCAAGGTTTTTCAGTTTCTTGGTGCCAAACACCAGCACCACGACAACCAGAATGACGACCCAGTGTTTCCAGTCAAAGATACCCATGTGGCTATTCCTCTCAAGAGTTGATCAGGCGGACGGGCGCGAGGCTTTCTCGACATGCCCGGACAGACCGAAGCGCCGGTCCAGTTCATCCAGTACGGCCTGCGGATGCTGCCCCAGTTGGGCCAGCATGACCAGGCTGTGGAACCACAGGTCGGCGGTCTCGTAGATCACGTCGCTGCAATCGCCGCTGATGGCGGCGTCCTTGGCGGCGATGATGGTCTCCACGGACTCTTCGCCGACTTTTTCCAGAATCTTGTTCAAGCCCTTGTGGTACAGGCTGGCGACATAGGAACTGTCGGCCGCGGCGCCTTTGCGCTCTTCCAGCACCTGGGCCAGGCGGGTCAGGGTGTCACTCATGGGTATGTCCTGAATAGATGGCATGCGGGTCCTTGAGCACCGGATCGACGGTTTTCCAGTCGCCGTTCTCGAAGACGCGATAGAAGCAGCTTTGACGGCCGGTGTGGCAGGCAATCTCACCGACCTGCTCGACCATCAGGATGATGACGTCGCCGTCGCAGTCCAGGCGCATCTCATGCAGATGCTGCACATGCCCGGACTCTTCACCTTTGCGCCACAGCTTGTCACGGGAACGTGACCAATAGATGGCGCGGTTCTCGGCGGCGGTCAGGGCCAGCGCCTCGCGGTTCATCCAGGCCATCATCAATACGCGCCCGGTCTTGTGATCCTGAGCAATGGCCGGCACCAGGCCGTCAGCGTCCCATTTGATCTCGTCCTGCCAGTTTTTCATCTTGAGTCCTGACGGCAGCGGCAAGCGTTGAGCTTCAAGCTGCAAGTAAAAAGCGGATTCGTGTACCTATGAAACTTATGGCTTGCAGCTTAAAGCTTGCAACTGATTCCTGCTATCGACGAACGACCAGATACAAACCGACGGCCACCATGATAATCGCCGGCCAGTGCCCCAGTTCGTTCAATGGCCCGCCTGCCGCCACTGCCGCGCCGCCCCCCAGGTGGGCGGCACCCAGCAGGCGCAGGAACCAGTCGTCCTTGCGCCGCTTCCACGGTGGATCCGGGTCCTGGGCATGCGGTTGGGACATGCGTTCGAGCAGGTCGCGGGTCATGTTGGCCAGGTGCGGGATCTGCTCGAACTGGCTCTGCACGTTGCCGAGCAAGGTGCGTGGGCTGACGCGCTCGCGCATCCAGCGTTCGAGGAAAGGTTGGGCGGTGTTCCACAGGTCCAGGTCCGGGTACAGTTGGCGACCGAGTCCTTCGATGTTCAGCAGGGTTTTCTGCAACAGTACCAGTTGCGGCTGGACCTCCATGTTGAAGCGGCGCGCGGTCTGGAACAGGCGCATCAGCACCTGGCCGAAGGAAATATCCTTTAACGGTTTTTCGAAGATCGGCTCGCACACGGTGCGGATGGCCGCCTCGAATTCGTTGAGCTTGGTCTCGGCCGGCACCCAGCCGGAGTCGATGTGCAGTTGCGCGACCCGCCGGTAGTCGCGCTTGAAAAACGCGAACAGGTTGCGCGCCAGGTAGTCCTGGTCTTCGGGGGTGAGGCTGCCGACGATGCCGCAGTCGATCGCGATGTATTTCGGACTCCACGGCTCCACGGTGCTGACAAAGATGTTGCCCGGGTGCATGTCCGCGTGGAAGAAGCTGTCGCGGAACACCTGGGTGAAGAAGATTTCCACCCCGCGCTCGGCGAGCATCTTCATGTCGGTGCGCTGGTCGGCCAGGGTCGCCAGGTCGGTGACCTGGATACCGTAGATGCGCTCCATCACCAGCACTTTCGGCCGGCACCAGTCCCAGTAGACCTGCGGGACGTAGAGCAGCGGCGAGCCTTCGAAGTTGCGGCGCAGCTGACTGGCGTTGGCGGCTTCGCGCAAAAGGTCGAGTTCGTCGTAGATGGTTTTCTCGTAATCCAGGACCACGTCCACCGGATGCAGCAGGCGCGCATCGGCCGACAGCCGCTCGGCGGCGCGGGCGAGGATGAACAGCCACGCCAGGTCCTGGGCAATGACCGGCTTGAGACCGGGGCGGATGACCTTGACCACCACCTCTTCACCGCTCTTGAGCTGTGCGGCGTGGACCTGGGCCACGGAAGCCGAGGCCAGGGGCTCGACATCGAAACGGCGGAAGACTTCGCCGATGGTCTTGCCCAGTTGCTCCTCGATCAGTGCCACCGACAACTTGGAGTCGAACGGGGGCACGCGGTCCTGCAGCAGCATCAGTTCATCAGCGATGTCTTCGGGCAGCAGGTCGCGGCGGGTGGACAGGATCTGCCCGAACTTGATGAAGATCGGCCCCAGGTCTTGCAAGGCCAGGCGCAGGCGGGCGCCGCGGCTCAGGTCCAGTGCGCGCCGGGGAAACCAGCGCCACGGCAACACGAAGCGCAGTGCCAGCAGGAACCACGGCAACGGCAAGGCGAACAGCAGGTCATCGAGGCGGTAACGGATCACGACGCGCTGGATGCGCAACAGACGGCGGACGGCAAGCAGCTTCATGCGTTATCGCTTGGGTTCAAGGGATCGGGAAAGGCGCTCGAAACGCGCCTCGAGACGTTCCAGGTCGAGTTTGATCTGGTCCAGTTCATCGAAACGGGCCTGCGCCTCGCGTTGGCCTACCAGAGTACGCGATTCTTCGGCCAGGTATTCACTCAGATTCTGTCCCAGGCTGGCGAAGCCCTGGCGGTACCAGCGGCTGCGACTGCGCAGATGGCCGCTGAGCAATTGGGTCGCCACCGGGCCGATCCAGCGGGACACTTCATATTCCCAGTCCAGTTCCAGGTCCTGGAGGATCCCCGCCAGCTCCAACAGCACGCCGCTGTCACCCTCGAGCTCGACTTCGGGACTGTGCAGCACCGCCGTCTTGTCCTTGCTCAGGGCCAGGCTCAGCAGGCTCGAAGCTGGGGCGCGCAACGTGCAATCGGCTTCAGCCTCCCAATGCGCGGCAAGCATAAGGCCTTCGTCGCTGGGCAGGATAAACAGCTGCAACACCGGACTGCGACAGTCGACGGCAATCACCTTGCCGCTCAAGTGCGCCAGGCGCGCGAGCGCCGTGCTGTCCAGGCGCAGCACCCGGTTGATGCCGAGTTCGACGCTGGCGAGCAGTCCGGTCAGCAGCATCAGGGCTTGATACCGCGATGCAGGGCGACGATGCCCGAGGTCATGTTGTGATAGGTCACGCGGTCGAAACCGGCCTCGACCATCATCGACTTCAGGGTTTCCTGGTCCGGGTGCATGCGGATCGATTCGGCCAGGTAGCGATAGCTCTCGGCGTCGTTGGTGATCAGCTTGCCCATCAGTGGCATGAAGGCAAATGAATAGGCATCGTAGGCCTTGGACATCAGCGCGTTGGTCGGCTTGGAGAACTCCAACACCAGCAACCGGCCACCAGGCTTGAGCACCCGCAGCATCGAGCGCAGGGCGTCTTCCTTGTGGGTGACGTTGCGCAGGCCGAAGGCGATGGTCACGCAATCGAAATGGTTGTCGGGGAACGGCAGCTTCTCGGCGTCGGCCTGGACGAACTCGACGTTGCCGGCCACGCCCAGGTCCAGCAGGCGATCGCGGCCGACCTTGAGCATTGATTCGTTGATGTCGGCGAGCACCACCTGGCCGGTCGGGCCGACGATGTGGGAAAACTTTTTGGTCAGGTCTCCGGTGCCACCGGCGATGTCCAGCACGCGGTTACCGCTGCGCACGCCCGACAGTTCGATCGCGAAACGTTTCCACAGGCGATGCATGCCGCCGGAGAGCAGGTCGTTCATCAAGTCATACTTGGCGGCCACCGAGTGGAAAACCTCAGCGACTTTTTCCGCCTTCTGGCTTTCCGGCACGTTTTTGAAACCGAAGTGGGTGGTGGGTTCGGCATCGCTGCCTTTGCGCTGATCGGTCATATCGCTGTCACCAAAAAAGAATGCGGGACATTCTAATCCCGGTGGAGGGCTTTGTCTTGGCAAGGCTGAAGGTAAGATGAGCCACCGCCAGGACGTTTTGACGCAGCCAGCGTCCGAAACGTTCAGGCAAGTCCCGATAGAACAGGAGTCATCAAATGGCCCGTATTACCGTTGAACGTGCCCATGACCTGGGCAAGGAAGCAGCCCACGCCAAGGCCGACAAGTTGGCGCAGAAGTTGGCCGACAGCTACGGCCTGGAGCCGCAGTGGTCCGGCGACACCCTGAAACTCAAGCGGTCCGGGGTCAAGGGCGAAGTGCATGTGGGCGATGACTCGATCCGCGTTGATGTAGAACTGGGGATGTTGATGTCGGCCATGAGCGGCACGATCAAGGCGGAAATCGAAAAGGCGCTGGATAAGGCGTTGGCTTGATTTTGTAAGTATGTGGTGATGGATACCCAACTTGGGTTCATCACTAATCCCCTGTGGGAGCGAGCCTGCTCGCGATAGCGCCGAGTCATCCAATATCAATATTGCTGACCCACCGCGATCGCGAGCAGGCTCGCTCCCACAGGATGTCATTGCACTCGAAATCTGTGTCAGTTGTTAGGGTGCCCTTTCTAAATATTCTCACTACTTTGTGCCTGAGCCCGTCCGTGTGCGGGCAGTTCCTCCCACCCGTTTGAAGTGAGGTGCACCATGGCCAAAGTTATTTTGAAGAAAAAAACCGACGTTGAATCTTCCACGCTCAGCGACGTGAAAACGTACGCGCGCAAGATCTGGCTGGCGGGCCTGGGCGCCTACACCAAGGTCGGTCAGGAGGGCAGCGAGTACTTCCAGGAATTGATTAAGGCCGGCGAAGTAATTGAATCCAAAGGTAAAAAGAACGTTGCCGGAAAACTTGAAGCGGCCAATAGTGAGTTGATTGAAGCCAAGGCCGATGTCGCCACTTTCAAGGCTCGGGTTGAACTGCAACTCGATAAAGTCGAGAAGGTATTCGATGCGCGTGTTGCAAGTGCCTTGAATCGTATCGGCATTCCGTCTAAACATGACGTTGAGGCACTCTCGGCTAAGCTCGATGAGCTGACCGCATTGCTCGAACGTGTCGCGCGTAAACATTAAGGAGAACGGGATGGCTGGCAAAAAGATCACTGAAAAAGAAGGCAGCTCGTGGGCCGGGAAAATTGAAAAGTACTCCCGCAAAATCTGGCTGGCTGGTTTAGGCGTGTACTCGAAGATCGATACTGACGGCAGCAAACTCTTCGAGTCACTGGTCAAGGACGGCGAGAAGGCCGAAAAACTCACCAAGACAGCGGTCGGCAAGCAAGTCGATGCCGCCAAGGACTCTGCCGGGTCCGCCAAGTCGCGAATCGGTGGCGTGAAGGATCGGGCACTCGGTAAGTGGGATGAACTGGAAGGGGCTTTCGACAAGCGCCTGAACAGCGCGATCTCCCGCCTGGGCGTACCGAGCCGCAATGAAGTGAAGGCGCTGCATACCAAGGTCGATACCCTGACCAAGCAGATCGAGAAACTCACCGGGGCCAAGGTTACACCGGTGGCGACCAAGACCGCGGCGGCCAAACCGGCGACGAAGGCTGCGGCCAAGCCATTGGTCAAGGCAGCGGCGAAAGCGGTCGCCAAGCCTGCGGCAAAAGCAGCGGCCAAGCCTGCGGCTAAAACCGCTGCGGCCAAGCCTGCCGTGAAGGCAGCGGCCAAGCCGGTCGCGGCCAAGGCGGCAGCGAAGCCTGCGGCAAAACCTGCGACCAAGGTTGCGGCAGCCAAACCTGCTGCGGGCAAACCGGCAGCCAAGCCTGCGGCAAAAGCGGCAGCCAAACCCGCTACAGCGAAAAAGCCAGCCGTGAAAAAACCGGCCGCGCCGAAAACCGCTGCGCCCAAGGCACCGACGGCGGCCGCCAAGCCGGCAGCCACCACGAGCACGGCGAACTCCGCCTCGGCTCCGACCCCGGTTGCCAGCCCGACTCCAGCGCCGGCTCCATCGACGCCTACCAGTCAATCCTGAGTCCAGGACATGCAAAAACGCCCGGCCTGAGGAGGTCGGGCGTTTTTGTTTGCGTCGCGGATCCAGAACATGGGGGGGCCCTGTGGGAGCGAGCCCTGCTCGCGATAGCGGTGGGTCAGCTTGCATCGATGTCGGATGTGCCGCCGCCATCGCGAGCAGGGCTCGCTCCCACGGTGGGGTTTACTCGTGCTCTTGGAGGTACCGCAACGCCAGTTGCTCGGTCGCACCTTTGGCAGCAGCCGGCAGATGCGGCGCCACCAACATCATGATCTGGTAGACCACCAGCCGAACCTCGCCTTCGCGATCCAGGATCCGCTGGTAATCGAGCGAGAACAACAGGGTCATGGTGATCTGCTCCACCAGTTGCCCCAGGGCCTGGGTGTCGCTGACCAACAGTTCCCGAGCCTTGAGCTGCGCGAGCAATGAAGCCAGGGTACGTTTCAAGCCATTGAGCAATTGGCGGATGCCCTTGGCCAGCTTCGGCAGGCGTCCGGCCAGGTTCGACAGGTCCTGGAACAGAAACCGGTACTGGGCCAGGCGTTCGACGATCAGGTGCAGGAACAGCCAATAATCTTCCGGTGCCAGTTGCGCATCTGCGGGCGGGTCCAGCAGCGGGGCCAGTTCGGCCTGGAATCGCTCGAACAGCCCGAGGACCAGCGGCTCCTTACCGTGGAAGTGGTAATAGAGGTTGCCGGGGCTGATCCCCATTTCGTTGGCGATTTCCAGGGTGGAGACGTTCGGCTCGCCCTTTTCATTGAACAATTGCAGGGCACATTCGAGGATGCGATCGCGGGTTTTCATCCGGCCTTCTTCGTGATCAAGTCGCGCCACGGCCAACCGGCGGGGCGTGGCGTGAGGTCTTCAGCGTACGCGAACATAGTTGCCGGGGGCCGCTTCCATGGGGGGGTAATTGGCGTTGCCCAAGGTCATCCGGGTCTCGCGTTGGGCTCCGGAGCGCGCCTGCACCCAGTCCAGCCATTGCGTCCACCAGCTGCCCTCGACGTGCTTGGCGTCGTAGTACCAGGCTCGTGGATCGCTGCTCAGTTTCTGGCTTTCAAGGTAATTGGCCTTGGGGTTGCCCGGTGGGTTGAGGATGCTTTGCACATGGCCGCTGTTGGACAGTACGAAGCGTTTTTCACCACCCAGCAGCAGTGTCGAGCGATAGACCGCGTCCCACGGGGTGATGTGGTCGTTGATGCCCCCCACACTGAAACTGTCCACCGTGACTTTCTGCAGGTCGATGGGCGTGCCGCACACCTCCAGGCCGCCGGAATGCGTCAATGGGTTGTGCTTGAAGAAATCCAGCAGGTCGCCATGAAAGGCCGCCGGCAGGCGGGTGGTGTCGTTATTCCAGTACAGGATATCGAACGGCGGTGGTTCCTTGCCCAGCAGGTAGTTGTTGATGAAGTACGTCCAGACCAGGTCGTTGGGTCGCATCCAGGCGAACACCCTGGCCATGTCGCGGCCATCGAGGATGCCTTTCTGGTAAGAGCGGCGCTTGGCGGCTTCGAGGGTCTGTTCGTCGATGAACAGCGTCGCGGGACTTTCGATCTGGCTGTCCAGCAGGCTCACCAGGTAGGTGGCGCTGGCGACCCGGCGCTGCTGGCGCTTGGCTTGCAGATGCCCTTGCAGCGCGGCGATAGTCATGCCGCCGGCGCACGCGCCCACCAGGTTGACCTCGCGGGCACCGGTGATTGCCCGGCAGACGTTCATGGCTTCCTCCGCTGCTTCGACGTAGCTGGACAGGCCCCACTCGCGATGGCGCACGTCGGGATTGCGCCAGCTGATGATGAACACCTGCAAGCCGTTTTTCAGGGCGTACTGGACGAAGCTGTTGGAAGGGCTCAGGTCGAAGATATAGAACTTGTTGATTTGCGGCGGCACGATCAGCAATGGCCTGGCGTATTGTTTTTCGCTCATGGGCCGGTACTGGATCAGCTCCAGCATTTCGTTGCGAAACACCACGGCACCGGGCGTGGTGGCCAGTGTCTTGCCGACTTCGAAGGCGTCGGGAGTGGTTTGTCGCGGCAGTCCGTCATTGTGCAGCAGGTCATCCACCAGGTGGCTGATGCCCCGTACCAGGCTGGAGCCGCCGGAGTTGAACAGCTCCTTGATTGCCAGCGGGTTGAGCAGGGTGTTGGAAGGCGCCACCGCGTCGTTGAGCAGGGCGAAGGCGAAGTGGGCGCGGGCCTGGTCGTCGGGACTCATGCCGCAATCATCGATCCAGCTGCTGACCTGTTTCTGCCAGCTCAGGTACGCCTGCAAGCTGCGGCGGTAGAACGGGTTGAGCTCCCAGGTAGGATCGGCGAAGCGCTTGTCGTTGGGGTGCGTGGGGTGCAGGGTTTCCCCCAGCAGCACGCGACCCAACTGGCCGCCGAGCCGCAACGCATGCCGGGCACTGTGCACCGGGTTGCGCAAGCCGTGCAACGCGACACTGCGCAAGGTGGACAGCAGGTCCCTGCCGCGCAGGCCGGTGACCGCACTCTGTGCGTTGATGAAGCTGGCAGGGGCGGGCATGGAGCCCTTCGCCGGTTTGTCGCGCATGAGTCAACTCCTTTCATCAAGCTAAAAACCAACACACCGAGCCAGACAACATAGTCGCTGTTTCGGGTAGCTGCGCGATCCCGGCGTCCTGCCAGGCGCTAATGGGCGGTTTCAGCCGCCACTCAACGGCGAAGGATGCGGATGCATCACGGCGCGCTGACGTTCTTCCTCGAGAAATTTCATGATGATCGGCGCGACGGCTTCGGCCCGGGTGATCAGGAACAGGTGGCCGTCGTCGATGATGTGCAACTGGGCATTGGGGATGCGCCAGGCCAGCAGGCGCATGTTGACCAGCGGAATCAACGGGTCGTCGTCACCGGCCAGCACCAGGGTCGGCTGGTGGATCTTGTGCAGCCAGTGGATGCTGGTCCAGCCCAGGCCGGCGAACAACTGCCAGTAATAACCGAGCTTGCCCGCCGAACGCACCCTGGCCGCGTGACTGGCCGCAAGGCCCGGGTCGCGACGGAACGAGCCGCCGTAGATCAGCGGTGCGATGCGCAGCACGTGGGACGGCTGAACGTAGCGCCGGGGGCTGGCCATCATCCACAGCACTTTCGGTTTGCCCGGCACCATCACCGCTCCGGCAGCGGTGGCGGCCAGCACTAGTTTCTTGCAGCGCTCGGGGTAGTCATGGGCGAATTGCTGGGCCAGGGCTCCGCCCCAGGACACGCCAATCACGTTGACCTGTCCGTAGTCGAGGTAATCGAGCATCCGTGCAGCCAGTTTTGCCAGGCCCGGAAAGCGATACGGACGGCTGGGCGTCGATGAGCCGCCGACGCCGGGCACATCGAAGGCGATGACTTCCAGGTCTGGATCCAGCGCCTGGATAAACGGAAACACCAGCTCGAGGTTGGCGCCGATACCGTTGAAAATCAGCAGGGGCGTCAAGTGAGGCTTGCCGGGGCGTACCGCGGTGCGCAAGGTCTGGCCATCCAGATCGACGGTACGGAAGATGTACGGTTGCGGCATGCTTCAAGCCCTGTGGTTTTGATCGCTGTCTTTCATTTTCCCCAATCCCTTGTGGGAGCGAGCCTGCTCGCGATGAGGGCGCCACATTCAACATCAGCGCTGGCTGACACGCCGCCATCGCGAGCAGGCTCGCTCCCACAGGGGTTAACAGCGTGTCGGCTGCCTGAGTGCATTCGTGAGCAAGCCCACAGCCCGGCAGACGAGCTGTACTGCCTAGCGCTCATGCACATAAGTCCCCGGCGCCGCCTCGCCCGCCACATAGGTCTTGTTGCCCAGCACGGCCGGGGCTTTTTTCAGCTTGCCCGAGCGTTCGGCGAGCCAGGCCTGCCAGTGCAGCCACCAGGAGTCGGTGTGCTTGGTGGAGTTTTCCTGCCAGTCCTCGGGCTTGGCCGGCATGTCTTCGCCAGTCATGTAGCGTGACTTGGGGTTGCCCGGCGGGTTGAGGATGCTCTGGATATGCCCGCTGCTCGACAGCACGAAATCGACCTTGCCGCCGAACAATTGCGCCGACTTGTAGCAGGACTTCCACGGCGTGATGTGATCGTTGGTGCCGGCCAGGGCAAAGATGTCGGCGGTGACCTGCTTAAGGTCGATCGGCGTGCCGCACACTTCCAGGGCATTGGGCCGGGTCAACGGGTTGGTCTTGAACATTTCGATGAGATCGCCATGGAACGCCGCCGGCAGCCGGGTTGTATCGTTGTTCCAGAAAAGGATGTCGAACACCGGCGGTTCGTTGCCCAGCAGGTAATTGTTGACCCAATAATTCCAGATCAGGTCGTTGGGGCGCATCCAGGCGAAGACCTTGGCCATGTCGCGACCTTCGAGCACGCCGGCCTGGTAGGAATGGCGCTTGGCCGTTTCCAGGGTCTGCTCGTCGACGAACAAGGCAACGTCGGTGTCCAGGGTGGTGTCGAGCACGCTCACCAGCAGGGTCAGGGCGTTGACCTTTTTCTCGCCGAGGGCGGCGTAATGGCCGAGCAGCGCCGTGCAGGTAATGCCGCCGGAGCAGGCGCCCAGCATGTTCACATCTTTGCTGCCGGTAATGGCCGTGACCACGTCCACCGCTTCCTTGAGCGCCTCGATGTAGGTCGACAGTCCCCACTCGCGCTGTTCCTTGGTGGGGTTGCGCCAGGAGATGATGAAAGTCTGCACGTTGCTGCGCAGGCAGAAGCGCGCCAGGCTCTTGTCGGGGCTGAGGTCGAAAACATAGAACTTGTTGATCTGCGGCGGCACCACCAGCAATGGCCGCTCATGCACCTGCTCGGTGATCGGGCGGTACTGGATCAGCTCCAGCACGTCATTGCGGAACACCACCGCGCCTTCGGTCACGCCCAGGCTCTTGCCGACTTCGAATGCACCCATGTTCACCTGGCTCGGCATCCCGCCGTTGTGCACCAGGTCCTTGGCCAGGTGCGACAGGCCATCGAGCAGGCTCTTGCCACCGGTTTCGAAGAAACGCTTGACCGCCGCCGGGTTGGCCGCCGAGTTCGTCGGAGCCATGGCTTCGGTCATCAGGTTGATCACGAAATGCCCGCGGCTGATGTCCTGGGGCGACAGGCTGCTGTCATCGATCCAGTCGTGCAGCTCCTTGCGCCACGCCAGGTAGGTTTGCAGGTACCGTTTGTAGAGTGGGTTCTGGCTCCACGCCGGGTCGGTGAAGCGCCGATCATCGCTGGCAGGTTGCAGCTCGGATTTGCCGAACAGGACTTTCCTCAGCTCGGCGCCGAAATGGGTCACGTGCTTGACGCTGTGCAGCGGTTGCCTGATGGTCTGGGCCAGCACCATTCGGGCCGAGGCCAGCAGGTCTTTCCTGCGCAGGCCCACCACGGGATTGAGCCCCAGGGTATTTTCCGAGGCCTGGTACTTCAGGTCATCGTTGTTCTTGTTGCTCATCTACGACGCTCCATTGTCAGACGAGTACACGGACCATGCCGTCAAGCCACACAGCCGATACCGGGTACGCTGCTCGGGTGACCATTCATTCCGCATCGTGATCAATGAGGAAACCTTTGCAAGGAACTCCCCAATTCCTGTGCAGGGAACTTGCCAGCTCCATTGGTTACCCGAGTTTAATTTTTTTCGCAAGCAGGCCAGTCATTGACGCTGTCGCGCAGGCATTCAAGCAGATGAGTCTAGAAAATTCGCCCTAAAGCGCCAGCCCTTGGGCTAGAGCATCAGCTTGACCACGGACTGATCCGGGTCGCGGGTTTTACCGGCGGTCTTGAGCTCGCCAAGATAATCGTTCCACAGGTCTTGCTGACGCACCGCCAGCTGATAGAGATAGTCCCAGGTGAACAGTCCGCTGTCATGGCCGTCGTCGAAGGTCAGTTTCAGTGCGTACTGGCCGGCCGGTTCGATTTTCGTCAGGCCGACATTCAGCTTGCCGTATTGCAGGATGGGCTTGCCGTGCCCCTGGACCTCGGCGGAAGGCGAATGCACCCGCAGGAATTCGGCGCTCAGGTGGTACTCCTCATCCGGCGCGTATTTGAGCGTCAGGGTCTTGGAGGCTTTGTGCAGGTTGATGGCGGTGGGGAGTTTGGTCATGGCAGAGTGTCCGTCTCGTGGAACCTGATATTTGCCCACAATACCCTGTGGCGAGGGAGCTTGCTCCCGCTGGGTGGCGCAGCCACCCCAATAAGACTTGAGACTTGCGCGGTCCCGTCATTTTCTGGGGCCGCTTCGCGCCCCAGCGGGAGCAAGCTCCCTCGCCACAGGAGCTCGCTCACACAGCGTGCGGGTCAGAGGATATACCGCGACAGATCTTCGTTCTGCGCCAATTCACCCAAGTGACTGTTGACGTACTCGGCATCGATGAGGATTGGCGCTTCGTCGTGCTTGCTCGCCAGGTCGCCGGCGCTGAACGAGACTTCCTCCAGCAGGCGTTCGAGCAGTGTGTGCAGGCGCCGGGCACCGATGTTTTCGGTCTTTTCGTTGACCTGCCAGGCGATCTGCGCCAAGCGCTGGATGCCTTCTGGCGTGAACTCGATGTTCAGGCCTTCGGTCTTGAGCAGTGCGCAATACTGTTCGGTCAGGGACGCATGGGGCTCGCTGAGGATGCGTTCGAAGTCTTCCGGCGACAGCGCCTTGAGTTCGACACGGATCGGCAGGCGGCCTTGCAGCTCTGGCACCAGGTCGCTCGGCTTGCTCAGGTGGAACGCGCCGGACGCGATGAACAGGATGTGGTCGGTCTTGACCATGCCCAGCTTGGTGTTGACCGTGCAACCTTCGATCAACGGCAACAGGTCGCGTTGCACGCCTTCGCGGGACACATCGGCGCCGCCGACGTTGCCGCGCTTGGCAACCTTGTCGATTTCGTCAATGAACACGATGCCGTGCTGCTCGACCGCTTCGAGGGCCTTGGCCTTCAGTTCTTCCTCGTTGACCAGGCGACTGGCTTCTTCATCGCGCACCAGTTTCAGCGCTTCCTTGACCTTGAGCTTGCGGCTTTTCTTCTTGCCCTTGCCCATGTTGGCGAACAGGTTCTGCAACTGGTTGGTCATCTCTTCCATGCCCGGCGGCGCGGAAATGTCGACACCGGCCATCTCGGCCACTTCGATCTCGATTTCCTTGTCGTCCAGCTGGCCTTCACGCAGGCGCTTGCGGAACAGCTGACGGGTATTGGAATCCTGGGTTGCGGCGGAGTCAGCGTTGAAGCCCATGCGCGCCGGTGGCAGCAAGGCATCGAGGATGCGCTCTTCGGCGGCGTCTTCGGCGCGATGGCGGACCTTGGTGATCTCCTGCTCGCGCAACAGCTTGATGGCGGCATCGGCCAGGTCACGGATGATCGACTCGACGTCGCGGCCGACATAGCCGACTTCGGTGAACTTGGTGGCTTCGACCTTGATGAACGGTGCATTGGCGAGCTTGGCCAGGCGCCGGGCAATTTCGGTTTTACCGACACCGGTCGGGCCGATCATCAGGATGTTCTTGGGGGTCACTTCGACGCGCAGCTCTTCAGGCAGCTGCATCCGACGCCAGCGGTTACGCAGGGCGATGGCGACGGCGCGCTTGGCATCGTCCTGGCCGATGATATGGCGATTGAGTTCGTGGACGATTTCGCGGGGAGTCATGGACATAATAATTGGCGGTCCTCAAGCAGCGATGAGCCGTGGCGCTGAGCCTGGGCTTATTGCGCGAGGTCCTGCTCCTCAATGGTCTGGGTGTGGTTGGTGAAGACGCAGATGTCGCCGGCAATGCCCAGGGCAGTCTCGACAATCTCCCGGGCCGACAGGTCAGTCTTTTTCAGCAGGGCGCTGGCCGCAGCCTGGGCGTAGGCACCGCCGGAACCCATGGCGATCAGGCCGTCCTCGGGTTCGACCACGTCACCGTTGCCGGTGATGATCAGCGACGCATCCTTGTTAGCGACCGCGAGCATGGCTTCGAGGCGGCTCAGGGAGCGGTCGGTGCGCCATTCCTTGGCCAGTTCCACGGCGGCACGGATCAGGTGGCCCTGGTGCTTTTCAAGCTGGCCTTCGAAACGTTCGAACAGGGTGAAGGCATCGGCGGTGGCCCCGGCGAAGCCGGCGATGACCTGGCCGTGATAGAGGCGGCGGACTTTCTTCGCGTTGCCTTTCATCACGGTGTTGCCCAGTGAAACCTGGCCGTCGCCGCCCATGACGACTTTGCCATGACGGCGGACTGAAACGATGGTGGTCAAGGGGAGAGTCTCCACGCAGCGGGGCGAAAATGCCCGGATGGAACTCATATGGGGGTGACGTGGTTTTTTTCAACTGCGGGGTGGAGGAGGGGACGGGCGGTGTATGTGGCTGTTCCGCGAACCTGTGGCGAGGGAGCTTGCTCCCGCTGGGCTGCGAAGCAGCCCCAAAGCTTGGGAGTGCTGCGCACTCCAGCGGGAGCAAGCTCCCTCGCCACAAAAGCGTCCGCCACGAAACCGGGTGAGTATCAGCGGCTCTGGCGTTGTTGTAACAACAGGTTGCTGAACCCGCTGCCAGCCAGTTGTTTCTGGGCCTTGGTCAGTTCTTCGCGATTGCTGAACGGGCCGACCAGCACGCGGTACCAGGTTTCGTCTTTCACGGTCCCGGACTCCACCGACACCGACTGGCCCAGCAGGATGATCTGCGCCCGGACCTTGTCCGCGTCGGCTTCCTTGCGGAACGAGCCGGCTTGCAGGAAGAACTTGGTCACCGGCGCGGCCTTTTGCACGGGCGGGGCCGGCGGTGGCGTGATGCCGGCCAGCGCCGCCTGGGCGCGGGCAGTGTCGATCTTCGCGGCTTCGGCCGGGGTCACCGGGGTGGTTGGCACCTGTGGTGTCGGCAGGGTTTTCTCCGGCACGGCGTCAGGTGGCACGATGACCTCCGACTCCGGCAGCAAGGTGTAGAAGTCATACTTCGGCTTCACCGGTTGCGTCGGGCTCGGCGGGGTTTTGTTGGCCTCGGCGATGCGCGTCGCTTTCTGCTGCTCTTGCTTGACGCGCTTGACGTCATCGCCCTGGCCCGGCTCCAGCTTCATCAGGAACACAATGAACGCGCCGACGCTCAGGCCGATGGCCATCCACAACCAACCCGGGATCGGCTTCTTGGCTGGAGGCTGGTAACGACTGGCGCCGCGTTTGGGTGCAGGTTTTTTCTTGGCGGCCAACTTACATGCGCTCCAGGGTTTCCAGGCCCAGCAATTCCAGGCCTTGCTTGAGCGTACGCCCGGTCAGCGCGGCGAGGCGCAGGCGGCTCTGCATTTGCTCGGGGGTATCGGCGTTGAGGATCGGGCAGTTCTCGTAGAAGCTGGAGAACAGGCCGGCCACATCGTACAGGTAGGCGCACAGGGTGTGCGGCGTGCCCTTGTCGGCCACGTTGTTCAGCACCTCGCCGAACTGCGCCAGTCTGGCCGCCAGTTCCTGCTCATGGGCGGCTTCAAGCACGATCCGGCCGTCCACTTCGCTGAAGCTTTTGCCCAGCTTGCGGAACACTCCCGCGACACGGGTGTAGGCGTACAACAGGTACGGCGCGGTATTGCCTTCGAAATTGAGCATCAGGTCGAAGTTGAAGCTGTAGTCGCTGGTGCGGTGCTTGGACAGGTCGGCGTATTTCACCGCGTCGATCCCCACCACCTTGGCGATCTGGCGCAGTTCGTCTTCGGCCAGGTCCGGGTTCTTGCCCTTGACCAGGGTGTAGGCGCGGTCCTGGGCTTCGGTCAGCAGGTCGATCAGCTTCACCGTGCCGCCATCGCGGGTCTTGAAGGGCCGACCGTCGGCGCCGTTCATGGTGCCGAAGCCCATGTGTTCCATCTCCATCGGATGGGTAACGAAACCGGCCTGACGCGCCACTTCGAATACCTGCTGGAAGTGCAGGGCCTGGCGCTGGTCGACGAAATACAGCACGCGATCGGCCTTGAGCACGCCATTGCGGTAGCGCACGGCTGCCAGGTCGGTGGTGGCATACAGGTAGCCGCCGTCGGCCTTGACGATGATCACCGGCAGCGGCTCGCCTTCGGCGGTCTTGAACTGCTCAAGGAACACGCATTGGGCGCCGTTGCTCTCCACCAGCATGCCCTTGGCCTTGAGGTCGTTGACCACGTTGATCAGATCGTCGTTATAGGCGCTTTCGCCCATCACGTCGGCCATGGTCAGCTTGACGTTCAGCAACTCGTAGATTTTCTGACAATGGGACAGCGAGATGTCCTTGAACTTGGTCCACAGCGCCAGGCAATCGGCATCACCGGCCTGGAGCTTGACCACCAGGCCACGGGCGCGGTCGGCGAACTCGGGGGACTCGTCGAAGCGTTGCTTGGCGGCGCGGTAGAAGTTCTCCAGGTCCGATAGCTCGTCGCTGGTGATCGGGTTTTCCTGCAAGTACGCCATCAGCATGCCGAACTGGGTGCCCCAGTCACCGACGTGGTTCTGGCGGATAACCGTGTCGCCGAGGAACTCCAGGACCCGCGCCACGCCGTCGCCGATGATGGTCGAACGCAAGTGGCCGACGTGCATTTCCTTGGCGAGGTTGGGTGCCGAGAGGTCGACCACGGTGCGTTGCAGCGGGCCGGCCTTGCGCACGCCAAGGCGCGCGTCGGCCAGGGCCGCGTCCAGGCGCGAGGCCAGGGCCTGGGTGTTCTGGAAAAAATTGATGAAGCCGGGGCCGGCAATATCAGCCTTGCTGACGTTCTCATCGGCCGGCAATGCGGCAATGATTTTCTCGGCCAAGTCGCGCGGTTTCATGCCGGCCGGCTTGGCCAGCATCATGGCGATGTTGCTGGCGAAATCGCCGTGGGTCTTGTCGCGGGTGTTTTCGACCTGAATCGCCGGCGACAGGCCTTCTGGCAACACACCTTCAGCGACGAGTTGGGTGATGGCTTGCTGGATGAGCTGGCGAATGGTGTCTTTCATGGTCTTCTCGTTCAACCGCAGGCGCGGCGGCGCTTCGAGGCGCTGGTGGAAAAACTGGGCATTATCCGTGGCGAAGGCGGGCTTGCCAACTGTAGCGGGTCGGTTGGAACTGTGTGGTGACTATTCGAGCCCTATCGCGAGCAGGCTCGCTCCCACATGGGAACGCGATCCCCTGTGGGAGCGAGCCTGCTCGCGAAGCAATCTTGCGATCAATACAAATCCACTGGATCCACATCCAGCGACCAGCGCACCGCCCGCCCGCTGGGCATTTGCTCCAGCACCAGCAGCCAGGCACTCAACAGTCTATGCAAGGGCGCCCGGGCATTGGCCTGTAATAACAGCTGTGCCCGATAGCGCCCCGCCCTCCGTTCCATCGGAGCCGGCACCGGGCCCAAGAGTTCGATCCCGCTCAGGTTCTGCTCTGCCAGCAGGCGCTCGGCCTCACTGCAGGCCTCATCGAGGAACCCTTCGGCCTGTCCTGGCTTGTGGGCTTCGGCTCGTAGCAGCGCCAGGTGGGCAAAGGGCGGCAGCCCGGCGCTGCGCCGTTCGCTCAAGGCCTGTTCGGCGAAGGCGAAGTAGCCTTGTTCGGTCAGTTGGACCAGCAACGGATGGTCCGCCAGGTGGGTCTGGATAATCACTTTGCCCGGCTCTTCGGCGCGTCCGGCCCGACCGGCCACCTGGACGATCAACTGCGCCATGCGCTCGCTGGCGCGGAAGTCGCCGGAGAACAGCCCTCCGTCGGCGTCGAGGATCGCCACCAGCGTCACACGCGGGAAATGGTGCCCCTTGGCGAGCATCTGCGTGCCCACCAGGATGCACGGCTGGCCTTTCTGGATCGTCGCAAACAGTTGACTCATCGCGTCCTTGCGCGAAGTGCTGTCGCGATCCACCCGCAGCACCGGGTAATCAGGAAACAGAATGCCCAGCCGTTCTTCGGCGCGCTCGGTGCCGGCTCCGACCGGGCGCAGGTCGACTCTGCCGCACTGCGGACAGTGCCTCGGCACCCGCTCGCAGTGTCCGCAATGGTGGCAGCGCAGTTCGCCATGGCGCTGGTGTACGGTCATTCGTGCATCGCAGCGCTCGCAGCCGGACATCCAGCCGCAGTCATGACACAGCAGTGTCGGCGCGAAGCCCCGGCGATTGAGAAACACCAATACCTGTTGCCCGGCGGCAAGGGTCTGGCCGATGGCTTGCTGCATGGGCCCGGAAATGCCGCTGTCCAGCGGACGACTTTTTACATCCAGGCGCAGGAAGCGCGGTTGCTGGGCGCCACCGGCCCGCTCGTTCAGGCGCAGCAACCCGTAGCGCCCGGTGTAGGCGTTGTGCAGGCTTTCCAGGGACGGGGTCGCCGAGCCGAGCACGATGGGAATGTTTTCCTGACGGGCGCGGACCAGGGCCAGGTCGCGGGCGTGGTAGCGCAGGCCCTCCTGCTGTTTATAGGAGCCGTCATGTTCCTCATCGATGATGATCAGGCCTGGATGCTTCATCGGTGTGAACAGGGCTGAACGGGTGCCGATGATGATGTCGGCCTCACCGTCCCGGGCCGCGAGCCAGGCTTCCAGGCGTTCGCGGTCGTTGACCGCCGAGTGGATAAGGGCGATCCGCGCATTGAAGCGCTGTTCGAAACGCGCCAGGGTCTGTGGCCCGAGGTTGATTTCCGGAATCAGCACCAGCGCCTGTTTGCCGGCTTCCAGGGTCTGGCGGATCAGTTGCAGATAGACTTCGGTCTTGCCACTGCCGGTGACGCCGGCCAGCAGGAACGCATGGTAGCTGTCGAAGCCGGCGCGAATCGCTTCGCAGGCCGCTCGCTGTTCGGCATTGAGCGGCAGTTCCGGTTGGGCCAGCCAATGTTCATGGCGGGCATCGGGGGCATGCCGGCGAACCTCCACCTGGACCAGGTCCTTGGCCAACAGCAGGTCGAGGCTGTCTTTGCTGAGCATCAGTTTGCTCAGCAGTTGATGCGCCACGCCGTGGGGATGCTGCGCCAGGGTCGCCAGGGCCTCGCGCTGGCGGGGCGCGCGGGCGATGCGCGGGTCGTCCAGCGAAGCGCCCGGTGCCACGGACCAGAAGCGCTCCTGTCGTGCTTCGGCCGGTTCGCCCTGGCGCAACAGCACCGGCAATGCCCAGCTCAGGGTGTCACCGAGGCTGTGCTGGTAGTACTGGGCGGTCCACAGGCACAGCTTGAACAGCGAGGCAGGCAACGGCGGCGCGTCGTCGAGCAGGGCCAGGGCCGGTTTGAGTTTGTCGGCCGGCACTTCGCTGTGGTCGGTGACTTCCACCAGGATCCCGATCATCTCCCGCCGGCCGAACGGCACCCGCAGGCGCATGCCCGGCTGTAATCGCGCACGCGGGATCCCGGCCGGGGCGCGGTAGTCGAACAGACGGCGCAGGGGCGAAGGCAAGGCGAGGCGCAGGATGGCGTCGGGCACGCGGGGGGATCTCGATACGTCAACAGTTAGAGGGTCGTGCACATGTGGGAGCGAGCTTGCTCGCGATGGCAGCGTGTCAGTCAACATTCATGCTGCTGATCCACCGCGATCGCGAGCAAGCTCGCTCCCACAGGGATGTGTGTTCGCCGGGGAGCCTAGCAGACGGTTGGTACAAGGCATAGCTTGCGTGATCGGCGATGTCTGGTAGAATCCGCGGCCTAATTACGTGCGGTATTCAACAATCGTGTTGGGTGGCGGCACGCTAGCCTGAGGAAACACCATGAAAACCGATATCCATCCGGAATACCCAGTAGTTGCCGTAACCTGCAGCTGCGGCAACAAGTTCGAAACCCGTTCGACCTACGGCAAGGCCCTGGCGATCGACGTTTGCAACGAATGCCACCCGTTCTACACCGGTAAGCAAAAGACTCTGGATACCGGCGGTCGCGTTCAGAAGTTCGCCGATCGTTTCGGTGCTTTCGGCGCTGCCAAGAAAGCCTGAGGCTGATCATTTTGGATGCTGCTTTGCACGGCTCCAGACTGATGAAAAAGGCGTCCCTTGCGGGCGCCTTTTTTGTGTCCGCGATTTGGCTGTCTCAGGTCCAGGCGCAGGCCTTTTGCCCGGCGCCCGCTGGCCTGACCCCGGTCGCCGTGCAGCGGGTGGTCGATGGCGATACCCTGCGCCTGGCTGATGGGCGCAACGTGCGTCTTATTGGCTTGAACACGCCCGAACTGGGCAAGCGGGGACGTTCCGACGAGCCGTTCGCCGTGGCTGCGCGCGAGCGTCTGCAGGCGCTGGTGGACGCCAGCAACGGGCGCGTGACGCTGTTGCCGGGCAAGGAAAGCAAGGACCGCTACGGTCGCATCCTGGCCCACGTCTACGGCGCCGACGGCGCTAATCTCGAAGCGCAGATGCTTGCCGATGGGCTGGGTTTCCTGGTGGCGGTCGCGCCGAATGTCGACCTGGTGGATTGCCAGCGCGCCGCCGAGCGTACTGCTCGTCAGGCCGGTCTGGGGCTGTGGCGACGTTCCCCGGTGCTGAAGGCGGAGCAGATCGGTGCTTCCGGGTTCGCCGTGCTTACCGGTCGGGTGAGCAAGGTCCAGCGCAATCGGGGTGGCGTTTGGATCGAGCTGCAGGGCTCGGTTGTATTGCGCGTTGCACCCAATCTGCTGGAGCGCTTCGACGCGCGTGCGCTTGAGGCACTCGAAGGCCGGCAAGTCGAGGCTCGCGGCTGGGTGCAGGATCGTTCCCGACGAGGCGGGCTGGAATCCGGGCAGGCCCGCTGGTTGCTGCCGCTGACCGATCCGGCCATGTTGAACATGGCATCAGCTGAAAAATTGTAGACATTTTTTTATTCGATTGTATGCATCAAGCCCTTATATTCCGTGGCTCTTGGCCCAAAGTCGTAGGGCAGGGCGCTTGACAGGGGTGACTGGTCAGTCTTGTAGGGACTTTACGAGGCGCGTATCCTCGGCGGTCCGTCTGTCCAACACAGTAAAAAGCGGAATGCCCACATGTCTGATCTGAAAACTGCCGCTCTCGAATATCACGCTAATCCTCGTCCAGGAAAGCTGAGTGTCGAGCTCACCAAGGCCACCGCTACTGCCCGCGACCTGTCGCTGGCCTACAGCCCCGGCGTAGCCGAACCAGTACGCGAAATCGCTCGCGACCCTGAATTGGCTTACAAATACACCGGCAAGGGCAACCTGGTTGCAGTCATTTCCGATGGCACCGCGATTCTCGGCCTGGGTGATCTCGGCCCACTGGCGTCCAAGCCGGTCATGGAAGGCAAGGGCGTGCTGTTCAAGCGCTTCGCCGGTATCGACGTGTTCGACATCGAGGTCGACTCCGAAAGCCCGCAAGCCTTCATCGACACCGTCAAGCGCATCTCCATCACCTTCGGCGGCATCAACCTGGAAGACATCAAGGCGCCCGAGTGCTTCGAGATCGAGCGCGCACTGATCGAGCAGTGCGACATTCCAGTGTTCCACGATGACCAGCACGGCACCGCGATCGTCACCGCGGCCGGCATGATCAACGCCCTGGAAATCGCTGGCAAAACCCTGCCGGAGGCCAAGATCGTCTGCCTGGGCGCCGGCGCTGCGGCCATCTCCTGCATGAAGTTGCTGGTGAGCATGGGCGCCAAGATCGAAAACATCTTCATGATCGACCGTACCGGCGTGATCCACTCCGGCCGTAGCGACCTGAACCAGTACAAGGCGGTCTTCGCCCACGCGACTGAAAAGCGCACCCTGGCCGACGCACTGGACGGTGCCGACGTATTCGTCGGCCTGTCGGGCCCGAACCTGCTGAGCCCGGAAAACCTGCTGCGCATGGCGCCGAACCCGATCGTGTTCGCCTGCTCGAACCCGGATCCGGAAATTTCCCCGGAACTGGCTCACGCCACCCGCAGCGACGTGATCATGGCCACCGGCCGTTCGGACTACCCGAACCAGGTCAACAACGTACTGGGCTTCCCGTTCATCTTCCGCGGTGCCCTGGACGTTCGCGCCAAGCGCATCAACGAAGAAATGAAAGTCGCGGCCGCCAATGCCCTGCGCGAACTGGCCAAGCTGCCGGTGCCTCAGGAAGTTTGCGATGCCTACGGCGGCATCAAGCTGGAATTCGGTCGTGAGTACATCATTCCGAAGCCAATGGACGCCCGCCTGATCACCCTGATCTCCGACGCCGTGGCCAAGGCTGCGATCGAGACCGGCGTGGCGACCCTGCCCTATCCGAAGAACTACCCGCTCAAGAGCGTGGATGACGTGTTCAACGGTTAACAGCAGTCGCCCATAAAAAAACCTGGCCGAGGCCAGGTTTTTTTTTGGGCTTCGAGCGGCAAGCTTCAAGCTGCAAGTTAGAAGCGGTGCGTACTGCTCTGGCTCTTCACTTGAAGCTTGTCGCTTGAAGCTCGTCGCTGCTCCCCTAGAACAAATCAATCGGCGCCGCTTCATCCGCCGGCAGCGGGCTGCCTGGGGCGACGCCGTTACCCAGTTCGTTGACCGACGGTGGTGTGTCTTCGCTCTTGAACAGTTCGAAGTACGCGCCAGGGGTACCTGGGGCGGCGGCGCGGCCGCTGACCGGGTCGACACGCAGGCTGAGGATGCCTTCCGGCTCCGGCTGGGTGTGCGGCGGCTTGTCCTTGAGGGCGGCGCCCATGTAGCTCATCCAGATCGGCAGCGCGACGGTGCCGCCGAACTCACGACGACCCAGGCTCTCGGGCTGGTCGAAGCCGGTCCAGACGGTGGTCACGTAGTCGGCATTGTAGCCGGAGAACCAGGCGTCCTTGGATTCGTTGGTGGTGCCTGTCTTGCCCGCCAGGTCGGTACGGCCCAGGGCCAGGGCGCGGCGACCGGTGCCGAGCTTGATCACGTCCTGCAACATGCTGTTGAGAATGTAGGTGGTGCGACCGTCGACGATACGCTCGGCAATTGCCGGTGCTTGCGGCACTGCCGGCGCCGTCGTGGCTTCGCCTGGCGTGGCATTGACCGTGAACGTCTCGGTGGCCGGTGCAGCGACGCCGTCGCTGGCCTGCTCGCCGGTCGGTACTCGCGGTGGGTTGGCGACGAACAGAGTGTCGCCGTTGCGGCTTTCGATCTTGTCGATGATGTATGGGGTGATCTTGTACCCACCGTTGGCGAAGGTGCTCCAGCCCGTGGCGATTTCCATCGGGGTCAGGGTCGCGGTGCCCAGGGCCAGGGACAGGTTGCGCGGCAGGTCCTGCTTGTTGAAGCCGAACTTGCTGATGTAATCGATGGTGCGGTCCACGCCCAGCGCTTGCAGCAGACGGATCGATACCAGGTTGCGCGACTTGTACAGCGCTTCGCGCAGGCGGATCGGGCCGAGGAATGTGTTGGTGTCGTTCTTCGGCCGCCAGACCTTGTCCAGGTATTCATCGACAAACACGATCGGCGCATCGTTCACCAGGCTGGCAGCGGTATAGCCGTTATCCAGGGCCGCGCTGTAGACGAACGGCTTGAAGCTCGAACCCGGCTGGCGCTTGGCCTGCAGCGCTCGGTTGTAGTTGCTCTGCTCGAAGGCGAAACCGCCCACCAGCGAGCGGATCGCACCGTCCTGCGGATCGAGGGACACCAGCGCACCCTGGGCGGCCGGGATCTGGCTGAATTTGAGAGTGTTATCGGTCTGGCGTTGGATACGGACCAGATCGCCGACCTGGGCGACATCCGATGGCTGCCGGGGAACGGCGCCCATGCTGTTGGTATTGAGGAACGGACGGGCCCACTTCATGGTTTCCCAACCCACATGCTCTTCCTGTTCGCCATTGCGGGTCAGCACCTTGATGCCGTCCTTGTCCACCGACGTGACGATCGCCGGCTCCAGGCCGCTGATAGCGCGTTGTTTGGTCAGCTCCAGGGCCCAGGCTTCTTTGGTCTTGCCTGGCAAGCGTGATTCAGGTCCGCGGTAGCCGTGGCGCTGGTCGTAGGTCATCAAGCCCTCATGCAGGGCGGTGTTGGCCATTTCCTGCAGGTTGCTCGGTACCGTGGTGGTCACGCGGAAACCTTCGGTGTAGGCGTCGCTGCCGTAGCGGCCGACCATCTCGGCGCGGGCCATCTCGGCGATGTACGGCGCGTTCACTTCCGGGGTCGGCACGTGATAGCTGGCGTTCAACGGCTCATTGATCGCGGCGGTGTAGTCGGCCTCGCTGATTTTGCCGAGCTTGTACATGCGCCCCAGGATCCAGTCGCGACGCTCCTTGCTGCGGGCCGGGTTGGCCAGCGGGTTGAAACGCGACGGTGCCTTGGGCAGGCCGGCGATCATCGCCATCTGGGCCAGGCTCACCTCGCGGATCGACTTACCGTAATACACCTGCGCCGCCGCCTCGATGCCATAGGCGCGGTTGCCCAGATAAATCTTGTTCACGTACAGCTCGAGGATTTCATCCTTGGTCAGCTGCCGTTCGATTTGCAGGGCCAGCAGGATCTCGGTGGTCTTGCGCGAGAAGCTGCGCTCACTGGTCAGGAAGAAGTTCTTGGCGACCTGCATGGTAATGGTGCTGCCGCCGGACTGGATGTGCCCGCTCTTGACCAATTGACTGGCGGCGCGCATCAGGCTGCCGGGGTCGACGCCATAGTGGTTGGCGAAGTTGTCGTCTTCAGCACTTAGTAACGCATTGATGAAATTGGGTGGAATGTCGGCGAAACGGATCGGCGTGCGGCGCATTTCGCCAAATTCGGCGATCAATTTGTCATCGCTGCTGTAGACCCGCAGAGGAATCTGCAACTGAATACTTCTCAGCGCCTCCACGGATGGCAATCCCGGACTAAGGTAAAGGAACGCACCGCTCAGACCCAGGAGCAGTCCGCAGAAAACGGCGATGATGGACCATCCGAAAAATTTCAGCAGACGAATCAAGGCTTTTGGATATCCAGGCAAGAATGAAAAAGGCGCCAGGTGCAGGGAAGGACCCGAGCTTGCAACAAAGCGAAAAAAAACGCTGGGCATTATAAGCATTTTTTTTCGATGCAAACGCCACCCGGACGTCCGTCGGGCCGGCGTGATTGAACGCAACGCATATTAGAGAGTCCGTAACTCACGGATAGTCATAGGGAATTGGTAGTGCTACGACTCTTCAATAAAAAGACACATGCGCTTCTGGGGATCGACATCAGTTCAACCTCGGTGAAGCTGCTCGAGTTGAGCCGCCAGGGTGACCGCTATCGTGTCGAGTCCTACGCGGTGGAGCCGTTGCCGGCCAATGCCGTGGTCGAGAAGAACATCGCCGAGCTCGAAGGCGTGGGCCAGGCCCTGTCGCGCGTGCTGGTCAAGGCCCGGACGCCCGTACGCAGTGTGGCGGTGGCCGTGGCAGGCTCGGCGGTGATCACCAAGACCATCGAGATGGATGCCGGGCTGTCCGATGATGAAATGGAAAACCAGCTCAAGATCGAGGCGGACCAATACATTCCCTATCCGCTGGATGAAGTGGCCATAGATTTCGAAGTGCAGGGTGTTTCGCCACGCAGCGCCGAGCGGGTCGAAGTGCTGCTGGCCGCCTGCCGCAAGGAAAACGTCGAGGTTCGCGAGGCTGCCCTTGCCCTGGCGGGGCTGACGGCCCGGGTGGTCGATGTGGAGGCCTATGCGCTGGAGCGTGCCTTCGGCCTGCTCGCCACGCAGTTGGCGGCGTCCCAGGAGCGGCTGACCGTTGCGGTCGTCGACGTGGGAGCCACCATGACGACCCTCAGTGTCCTGCACAACGGGCGCATCATCTACACCCGCGAGCAGTTGTTCGGCGGTCGCCAGCTTACCGAGGAAATCCAGCGCCGTTATGGCCTGACGCCCGAGCAGGCCGGGCTGGCAAAGAAACAGGGCGGCTTGCCGGACGATTACCTCGCCGAGGTCCTGCAACCGTTTCGCGAGGCGCTGGTACAGCAGGTCTCGCGATCCCTGCAATTTTTCTTCGCCTCGGGCCAGTACAGTTCGGTCGATCACATTCTGTTGGCCGGCGGCACGGCCTCGGTGGCCGGCCTGGACCGGTTGATCGAGCAGCGCCTGGGCACGCCGACCCAGGTCGCCAATCCGTTTACCAACATGGCCCTGAGCAGCAAGGTCAACGCCGGTGCCCTGGCCAGTGACGCGCCGGCGCTGATGATTGCCTGTGGTCTGGCCCTCAGGAGTTTCGACTGATGGCACGGATCAACCTGCTTCCATGGCGCGAGGAGCTGCGTGAAGAGCGTCGTAAACGTTTCCTGCTGGCGTTGGCGGGGGCGCTGGTCGGCGCGGTGGGCGTGACGCTGATTGCGCTCCAGTACATCAACAGCGCGATCGACCATCAACTGGCGCGCAACGGCCACATATCAGAACAGATCGCGGTGCTGGATGAGCGCATCAAGCAGATCAGCGAGTTGAAAGCCCGCCGTCAGCAACTGCTGGAACGCATGCGCATCATCCAGGACCTGCAAGGCAACCGGCCGGTCAGCGGGCGTATTTTCGACCAGTTGGTAAGGACCCTGCCGGACGGGGTGTATTTCACCGAAGTGAAAATGGAAGACCACACGCTCTCTATCAAGGGCGTCGCAGAGTCGAACAATCGGGTTTCGGACCTGATGCGCAACCTCGATGCCTCGGACCTGTTCGACGCCCCCAGCCTGACGGAGGTCAAGGCCACCACCGCTGGCCAGCTGGACCAGGCCAACGTTTTCCAGTTGACGGTCCGCCAGACCCGTCCGGCCGAAATGGAGGACGAGCAATGAAGCCTGGGGAGTGGCTGGACGCGCTGCGCAAGGTCGATTTCAGTGACCTGGACACCAATAACATTGGCTCATGGCCCGCACCGGTCAAGTGGCTGGCCGGACTGCTGCTGGTGATCCTGGTATTGGGGCTGGGCTACAACTTTGCCTTGAGTGAGCGAGAAGATCATTTGCAGCAGGTGCGTGAGGAAGAAAACACCCTCAAGGCACAGTTTGCGGGCAAGGCCCATATGGCGGCCAACCTGGAGCGCTACACCGAGCAGATGAAACAGATGGAAGCCTCTTTCGGCGTGTTGCTGCGGCAGTTGCCCAGCGATACCGAAGTGCCAGGCCTGCTGGAGGACATCACCCGCACCGGCCTGGGCAGTGGCCTGGAGTTCGAGGAGATCAAACTGCTGCCGGAGGAGACCCAGCCGTTCTACATCGAATTGCCGATCCAGATCACCGTGACCGGCGACTATCACGACCTGGCGACCTTTGTCAGCGGGGTGGCCGGGTTGCCCCGGATCGTCACCCTGCACGATTTCGAGATCGCGCCCATGGAGCCCGAGGCCGGCACCAAGCTACGCATGAGCATCCAGGCCAAGACCTATCGGTACAACGAGCAGGAGGCGCAGCCATGAAGCCGGTGTGCCGCAGCTGCCTGCTGGTGGGCCTGCTCGCGTTGGCGGGTTGCAACAACGATAACGGCTTCAGCGACCTCGACGCCTACATGAACGAAATGCGCCTGCGCCCGCCGGGCAAGATCGAGCCGACGCCGACCTTCAAGCCTGCCGAAACCTTTACCTACAGCGCCGCCAACCTGCGCAGCCCGTTTTCCCGGCAGGTCCGGGTGGACCTGGCCGGCCGGCAGAAGGGCTCGCACAACGTCCGGCCCGATCCCAATCGGATCAAGCAGTATCTGGAAGGCTTCAACATCGAGCAGTTTGAAATGGTCGGTACGCTCTCCAACGCCAGCGGTTCCTTCGCGCTGCTGCGCGGAGCGGGCGGGGTGCATCGACTCAAGGTCGGTGACTATCTGGGGCGTAACGACGGGCGGATCGTCTCGATCAGCGCGACCCAGGTCGATGTGGTGGAGATCGTTCCCGATGGCGATGGTGCCTGGCTCGAGCGACCACGGACCATACCTTTGAAAGAGCACTCAATAGTGGAACCCCAACAATGAACAGGATTTTCTCTGCCTTCGGTATTTCGCTATGGATAGCGCTGTTATCGCCGATGGCTGATGCTGCCAGCCTGAAAACGCTGGATGTCGCGGCGCTTCCGGGGGACCGTGTCGAGCTGAAGCTGGCTTTCGACGGGCCGCCCCCGACACCCCGGGGCTACACCACCGAGCAACCGGCGCGAATTGCCTTGGATCTGCCGGGAGTGACCAATCAGCTGGCCAGCAGGAGCCATGACCTGGGCGGTGGCAATGCCCGTAGCGCTACCGTGGTCGAGGCGGGGGATCGCACCCGGCTGATCATCGGCCTGACCCAGCTGGCGCCGTACAACACGCGGGTCGAAGGCAACAACCTGTTCGTCGTGGTCGGCAAGGGTGCCGCACCCAAGGCCGCCGCCCAGGCGCCACGCCCTGCGGTAGCCAGCGCTGCGCCGGCAAGGGCCGGCGCGCCGGTGGGCAAAGCGATCCGGGGCGTGGATTTCCAGCGTGGGACCCAGGGTGAAGGCAACGTGGTGATCGATCTGTCGGATCCATCCATTGCCCCGGATATCCAGGAGCATGATGGCAAGATCATTCTCACCTTCGCCCGGACTCAACTGCCCGAACCGTTGCGGGTGCGCCTGGACGTCAAGGACTTCGCCACACCGGTGCAGTTCGTCAATGCCAGCGCCGGCACTGATCGGGCGACCATCAGCATCGAACCCAGTGGCACCTTCGATTACTCGACCTACCAGACCGACAACAAGCTTACGGTCAGCGTGCGGCCCATGAGTGTCGAAGACCTGCAGAAGCGCAATTCCGACCGTGCGGCCTATAGTGGCGAGAAACTCTCCCTCAATTTCCAGGACATCGAGGTGCGTTCGGTCCTGCAGCTGATTGCCGACTTCACCAATCTCAACCTGGTGGCCAGCGACACGGTGCAGGGCGGCATCACCCTGCGCTTGCAGAACGTGCCCTGGGACCAGGCGCTGGACCTGGTGCTCAAGACCAAGGGGCTGGACAAGCGCAAGGTCGGCAACGTTCTGCTGGTGGCGCCGGCCGACGAAATCGCTGCGCGTGAGCGCCAGGAGCTGGAATCGCAGAAGCAGATCGCCGACCTGGCGCCGCTGCGCCGTGAGCTGTTGCAGGTCAACTACGCGAAGGCAGCGGACATCGCAAAACTGTTCCAGTCGGTGACCAGTGCCGAGGCGAAAGCCGACGAGCGTGGCACGATCACGGTGGACGAAAGAACCAACAACATCATTGCCTACCAGACCCAGGACCGGCTCGATGAGTTGCGCCGGATCGTGGCCCAGTTGGATATCCCGGTGCGCCAGGTCATGATCGAAGCACGGATCGTCGAGGCCAACGTCGATTACGACAAGAGCCTGGGGGTCCGCTGGGGTGGCTCGATACAGAACCAGGGCAACTGGAATTCTTCCGGGGTCACCAACGGCAGTTCCACCACCATCGGCACGCCGGGTAGCACCAGCACCAACCAGCCGTTCGTCGATATGGGCGCGTCGGGCAATACCTCAGGGATCGGTATCGCGTTCATTACCGACAATGTGTTGCTGGACCTGGAGCTGACGGCCATGGAAAAAACCGGCAACGGTGAAATTGTCTCCCAGCCCAAGGTAGTGACCTCCGACAAGGAGACTGCAAAAATCCTCAAGGGCACGGAGATTCCCTACCAGGAAGCCAGTTCCAGCGGCGCGACATCCGTGTCATTCAAGGAGGCCTCGCTGTCGCTGGAGGTCACCCCGCAGATCACCCCGGACAATCGCATCATCATGGAAGTCAAGGTCACCAAGGACGAGCCGGACTACCTGAACAAAGTGCAGGATGTACCGCCGATCAAGAAAAACGAGGTCAACGCCAAGGTACTGGTCAATGATGGCGAAACCATTGTGATTGGCGGGGTTTTCTCCAATACTCAGAGCAAGGTTGTAGATAAGGTGCCATTTCTTGGCGATGTGCCGTATCTTGGCCGCCTTTTCCGGCGTGATGTGGTTTCGGAGAAAAAATCCGAGCTGCTCGTGTTTCTCACTCCGCGTATCATGAATAACCAGGCGATTGCTGTGAGTCGTTGATTCTGTGCGAAATTTGATTCTTGTAGGGCCGATGGGCGCTGGAAAAAGCACCATCGGCCGTTTGCTGGCCAAAGAGCTGCGCCTGCCATTCAAAGATTCCGACAAGGAAATTGAGTTGCGCACGGGCGCCAACATCCCATGGATCTTCGATAAAGAAGGCGAGCCCGGCTTTCGCGACCGCGAGCAGGCGATGATCGCCGAGCTGTGTGCGTTCGAAGGCGTGGTGCTGGCCACCGGTGGCGGCGCGGTGATGCGCGAAGCCAATCGTCAGGCGCTGCACGCCGGCGGGCGAGTGGTTTATCTGCACGCCTCTGTCGAGCAGCAGGTGGGGCGCACCGCCCGGGATCGCAACCGGCCGCTGTTGCGTACGGCCGACCCGGCCAAGACCTTGCGGGACCTGCTGGAGCTGCGTGATCCGCTGTACCGGGAAATCGCCGACCTGGTGGTCGAAACCGATGAGCGGCCGCCGCGCATGGTGGTCCTGGATATCCTCGAGCGCCTGCAACAATTGCCTCCCCGTTAATGCGCCTGGCGAAATGCGCTATCCTCGACGTCCCGCTGCGGCCCCGTTGGGGCGTGGCGGATTGCCATTGGATGGCGTCAAAGCAGGCACCGTGGATTTTCGTTAATTGCAGGCAGGACGCCTGATTCCATCTTCACTGTGGGGACACATGCAGACACTTAAGGTCGACCTGGGCGAGCGCAGCTACCCGATTCACATTGGCGAAGGCTTGCTGGACCAGCCCGAGCTGCTGGTGCCGCACATCGCCGGACGGCAAGTGGCGATCATCTCCAACGAAACCGTTGCCCCGCTGTATCTGGAGCGCCTGACGCGCAGCCTGTCGGGCTTTTCGGTCATTTCGGTGGTGCTCCCCGACGGTGAAGCGTTCAAGAACTGGGAAACCCTGCAACTGATTTTCGACGGCCTGCTGACTGCCCGGCATGACCGCCGCACTACGGTAGTCGCCCTGGGCGGTGGGGTGATCGGCGACATGGCCGGTTTTGCTGCCGCCTGCTACCAGCGTGGCGTCGATTTCATCCAGATCCCGACCACATTACTGTCCCAGGTCGACTCGTCGGTGGGCGGCAAGACCGGCATCAACCATCCGCTGGGCAAGAACATGGTTGGCGCTTTCTACCAGCCCAACGTTGTGCTGATCGATACCGCGACTCTCAATACCCTACCGGCCCGCGAGCTGTCCGCAGGACTGGCGGAAGTCATCAAGTACGGGCTGATCTGTGACGAGCCGTTCCTCGGTTGGCTGGAAGACAATGTCGACCGCCTGCGTGCGTTGGACCAGGAGGCGCTGACCTATGCCATCGAGCGCTCCTGTGCCGCCAAGGCTGCCGTGGTCGGTGCCGATGAACGCGAATCAGGGGTGCGCGCCACGCTCAACCTGGGTCATACCTTCGGCCATGCCATCGAAACCCATATGGGCTATGGTGTCTGGCTGCACGGCGAAGCGGTTGCCGCCGGCACGGTCATGGCGCTGGACATGTCGGCACGCCTTGGCTGGATCAGCGAACAGGAGCGCGATCGTGGTATCCGCCTGTTCCAGCGCGCCGGGCTGCCGGTGGTTCCGCCCGAGGAAATGAGCGCGGCGGATTTCCTCGAGCACATGGCAATCGACAAAAAAGTGATCGACGGTCGTCTGCGTCTGGTGCTGCTGCGCCGCATGGGCGAAGCGGTGGTGACCGACGATTATCCGAAAGAGGTTCTACAGGCCACGCTGGGAGCGGACTACCGCGCCCTGGCTCAGCTTAAAGGTTAAGAAGATTTCGATGACTAGTTTGCATGCCGACGAGGCTTTCCTCGGCCATTTCCAGTTGAGCCATGACCCTTTCGCGCCACGGGTCCCGGGCTTCAAATTCTTCCCCGCCCAGCGCAAGCCGGTGCTGGGGCAGTTGCATCACCTGGCGCGCTACAGCCAGTTGCTGTTGGTGGTCACCGGTCCCCAGGGCAGCGGCAAGACCTTGCTGCGCCAGGCGCTGGTGGCCAGCACCAACAAACAATCGGTGCAGAGCGTGGTGGTATCGGCCCGCGGTGCCGGCGATGCGGCCGGTGTGTTGCGTCAAGTGGCCCAGGCGCTGAATGTCGCCCAGGCCGAAGTCGGTGCAATTCTCGATCAGATCGTTCAACTGGCCTTGACCGGGCAGGAGGTCTATCTGCTGGTGGATGACGCCGAGCAACTTGACGAGTCGGCCCTCGAAGCCTTGCTGGGGCTGGCGGCCGGTGCGCCGGAAGGTCGTCCCCACGTATTCCTGTTCGGCGAGTCCTCGCTGATCGCCGGGCTGGAGCAGTTGAATCTTGAGGAAGAGCGGTTCCACGTCATCGAGTTGGCGCCCTACACCGAAGAAGAAACCCGTGAGTATCTGGCCCAGCGTCTTGAAGGCGCTGGCCGGGGTATCGAACTTTTTACCGCCGATCAGATCTCTGAGATTCACGAAAGCGCCGAAGGCTGGCCTGGCAATATCAACCAGGTCGCCCGCGATGCTCTGATCGAAGTCATGATTGCCAGCCGCTCAGCGGTGAAGCGTCCAAGTATGGGGTTCAACATGCCGAAGAAACACGTATTGGCGATTTCCGCGGTGGTTGTGGTTGCGGTCGCCGCCGCCTGGCTGATGCCGGGTCGCAACAAGGCACCCACCACGGGCGCCCCCGCCAACGAACAGGCGCAACTGCCTCTTGGCCAGGACGCACCAAAGCCTGGCGGCGCGCCGGCGGTTGAGTTTGCCGGTAACACCCAGCCGATGCCGCTGCCATTGGTCGGCCAATCGCAGCCGGTCATGCGTGGTCCCCTGGCCGAAGCGGCCGGCGGCATTACCGAAGGCGACGATGGCGCTGCGCCGCCGATCGACGACAGCAGCGATACTCCGCCGACCGTGACCACCACGGCGCCGCCTGTGGGTGTGCCGGCGGGTCCGGCTCCGACGCCTACGCCAGCTCCTGCACCGGCAGCCAAGCCGACCCCTGCGCCTACCCAGGTAGCGACCGCCAAGCCAGCCCCGGCACCCGCCGCCAAGCCCGCGCCGACACCTGCTCCGACAACGGCGGCCAAGCCTGCCGCCCCAGCCAAGGCAGCGGGTGGCAACTGGTACGCCGGCCAGGCCCCGGGCAACTACGTGGTGCAGATTCTCGGCACGAGCTCTGAAGCCACGGCCCAGAACTTCGTCAAGGAGCAGGGCGGCGAGTACCGTTATTTCAAGAAAGTCCTTAACGGCAAGCCGCTGTACGTCATCACTTACGGCAGCTTTGCCAACCGTGATGCAGCTGTTTCCGCCATCAAGGCCTTGCCAGCGAAGGTCCAGGCTGGTAAACCTTGGCCTCGCACTGTTGCCAGTGTCCAACAGGAACTGGCTGCAACTCGCTGAAGATTCGGCGGCCTTACCCAGGCCGCCTCTCCCGGCACCTCAACATTTCCACAAGGGCGAGCGACCTTTCGGGCCGCGCGCCTTGTGGTGTCTGCGTCACAGTAGCGTTTGAGTCGTAGCGGTCGAACCCAAAAAAGTTTTGACTAGCACAGCATATAGCTTTAAACCTTTCACAAATGCGACATGAATTTGCGACAGTTCGTCGTCAAATTTGTGGGGCTCTGTGTCGGTGTGTACAATGACCTCCCTTTTGCCCCCGCAAAGCTGGCGTACGTTCGGCGCGGAATGCAACTGGTTGAATTGAAAAGAAATTTGCCTCGAAAGAGGCAGCCTGGTGAGAAAGTGTCTATGAAAGCAGGTCTGTACCAACCAGATGAATTCAAGGATAACTGCGGTTTCGGCCTGATAGCCCACATGCAGGGCGAGCCCAGCCATACCCTTTTGCAAACGGCCATTGAGGCCCTGACCTGCATGACCCACCGCGGTGGGATCAACGCCGACGGCAAGACCGGTGACGGTTGTGGCTTGCTGATTCAAAAGCCAGACGAGTTCCTGCGAGCCATTGCCCAGGAAACGTTCGGCGTGACCCTGCCCAAGCAATACGCCGTGGGCATGGTGTTCTTCAACCAGGATCCGGTGAAGGCCCAAGCGGCTCGCGAGAACATGAACCGCGAGATCCTGGCCGCCGGCCTGCAACTGGTGGGTTGGCGTAAAGTGCCGATCGACACCAGCGTCCTCGGCCGCCTGGCCCTTGAGCGCCTGCCGCAGATCGAACAGGTGTTCATCGCCGGCGAAGGCCTGAGCGACCAGGAAATGTCGATCAAGCTGTTCAGCTCCCGTCGTCGCTCGTCCGTGGCCAACGCCGCCGACACCGATCACTACATCTGCAGCTTTTCCCACAAGACCATCATCTATAAAGGCCTGATGATGCCGGCGGACCTTACCGCCTTTTATCCGGACCTGAGCGACGAGCGCCTGAAAACCGCGATCTGCGTGTTCCACCAGCGCTTCTCCACCAACACCCTGCCGAAATGGCCGCTGGCCCAGCCATTCCGCTTCCTCGCCCACAACGGCGAGATCAACACCATTACCGGCAACCGTAACTGGGCGCTGGCCCGTCGTACCAAGTTCGCCAACGACCTGATGCCGGACCTTGAAGAGCTCGGTCCGCTGGTCAACCGCGTGGGTTCGGACTCCTCGAGCATGGACAACATGCTCGAATTGATGGTGACCGGCGGTATCGACCTGTTCCGCGGCGTGCGCATGCTGGTGCCGCCGGCATGGCAGAACGTCGAGACCATGGACCCGGACCTGCGGGCGTTCTACGAATACAACTCCATGCACATGGAGCCGTGGGACGGCCCGGCCGGTATCGTGATGACCGACGGTCGCTATGCCGTTTGCCTGCTCGACCGCAACGGCCTGCGCCCGGCGCGCTGGGTCACCACCACCAACGGTTTCATCACCCTGGCGTCGGAAATCGGCGTCTGGAACTACCAGCCCGAAGACGTCATTGCCAAGGGCCGCGTAGGCCCTGGCCAGATCTTCGCCGTGGACACCGAAACCGGCCAGATCCTCGACACCGATGCCATCGACAACCGACTCAAGTCCCGTCATCCGTACAAGCAATGGTTGCGCAAGAACGCCCTGCGCATCCAGGCGACCATGGAAGACAACGACCACGGCTCGGCTTTCTACGACGTCGACCAGCTCAAGCAGTACATGAAGATGTACCAGGTGACGTTCGAAGAGCGTGACCAGGTGCTGCGTCCGCTGGGTGAGCAAGGCTATGAAGCCGTCGGTTCCATGGGCGACGACACGCCAATGGCCGTGCTGTCGCAGCGTGTACGCACGCCATACGACTATTTCCGCCAGCAGTTCGCCCAGGTGACCAACCCACCGATCGACCCGCTGCGCGAAGCCATCGTGATGTCCCTGGAAATCTGCCTGGGCGCCGAGCGCAACATCTTCCAGGAATCGCCGGAGCACGCCTCGCGGGTGATCCTCAGCTCGCCGGTGATCTCCCCGGCCAAGTGGCGTTCGCTGACCAACCTCGACCGTCCGGGCTTCGCGCGCCAGGTCATCGACCTGAACTACGACGAAAGCGTCGGCCTGGAAGCGGCCATCCGCAACGTCGCCGATCAGGCTGAAGAAGCGGCGCGTGCAGGTCGCACCCAGATCGTGCTGACCGACCGCCATATCGCCCCGGGCAAGCTGCCGATCCACGCGTCCCTGGCCACCGGCGCGGTGCACCATCGCCTGACCGAAAAAGGCCTGCGCTGCGATTCCAACATCCTGGTGGAAACCGCCACCGCCCGCGACCCGCATCACTTTGCGGTGCTGATCGGTTTCGGTGCCTCGGCGGTCTATCCGTTCCTGGCCTACGAAGTGCTGGGCGACCTGATCCGTACCGGTGAAGTGCTGGGCGACCTCTATGAGGTGTTCAAGAACTACCGCAAGGGCATCACCAAGGGCCTGCTCAAGATCCTGTCGAAGATGGGTATCTCGACCATCGCCTCGTATCGCGGTGCGCAACTGTTCGAGGCCATCGGTCTGTCCGAAGAAGTCTGCGAGCTGAGTTTCCGTGGCGTGCCGAGCCGCATCAAGGGGGCGCGTTTCGTTGACATCGAAGCCGAACAGAAAGCCCTGGCGGCCGAAGCCTGGAGCCCGCGCAAGCCGATCCAGCAGGGCGGCCTGCTGAAGTTCGTCCACGGTGGCGAGTACCATGCCTACAACCCCGACGTGGTCAACACCCTGCAGGCCGCCGTGCAGCAGGGCGACTACGCCAAGTTCAAGGAATACACCGCGCTGGTGGACAACCGTCCGGTGTCGATGATTCGCGACCTGCTCAAGGTCAAGACCTTGGATACGCCGCTGGCTATCAGCGAAGTGGAACCGCTGGAATCGGTGCTCAAGCGTTTCGACTCGGCCGGTATTTCCCTGGGCGCTCTGTCTCCGGAAGCCCACGAAGCCCTGGCCGAAGCCATGAACCGCCTCGGTGCGCGTTCCAACTCTGGCGAAGGTGGTGAGGATCCGGCGCGCTACGGCACCCTCAAGAGCTCGAAAATCAAGCAGGTCGCGACCGGCCGTTTCGGTGTGACGCCGGAGTATCTGGTCAACGCTGAAGTGCTGCAGATCAAGGTGGCACAGGGTGCCAAGCCCGGCGAGGGTGGCCAGTTGCCGGGTGGCAAGGTCAACGGCCTGATCGCCAAGCTGCGTTATGCGGTGCCTGGTGTGACGCTGATCTCGCCGCCGCCGCACCATGACATCTATTCGATCGAAGACTTGTCGCAACTGATATTCGACCTCAAGCAGGTTAACCCCAAGGCGCTGGTCTCGGTGAAACTGGTCGCGGAAGCCGGTGTGGGCACCATCGCCGCTGGCGTGGCGAAGGCTTATGCCGACCTGATCACCATCTCCGGCTACGACGGCGGCACCGGCGCATCGCCGCTGACGTCCATCAAGTACGCCGGTGCACCGTGGGAACTGGGCCTGGCGGAAACCCACCAGACCCTGCGCGGCAACGACCTGCGTGGCAAGGTCCGGGTGCAGACCGACGGCGGCCTGAAAACCGGCCTTGACGTGATCAAGGCCGCGATCCTTGGCGCCGAGAGCTTCGGCTTCGGCACCGCGCCGATGATCGCGCTGGGCTGCAAATACCTGCGCATCTGTCACCTGAACAACTGCGCCACCGGCGTGGCGACCCAGAACGACAAGCTGCGCAAGGACCACTACATCGGTACCGTGGACATGGTGGTGAATTTCTTCACCTACGTGGCCGAGGAAACCCGTGAGTGGCTGGCGAAGCTGGGCGTGCGCTCGCTCGAAGAGCTGATCGGCCGTACCGATCTTCTGGAAGTGATCGAAGGCCAGACCGCCAAGCAACATCACCTGGACCTGACCCCATTGCTGGGCAGTGACCTGATCCCGGCGGACAAGCCGCAATTCTGTGAGGTTGATCGCAACCCGCCCTTCGACAAGGGTGAGCTGGCCGAGAAAATGGTCGACATGGCCGCTGCGGCGATCAACGATCTCAGCGGTGCCGAGTTCGAGCTGGATATCTGCAACTGCGACCGCTCCATCGGCGCACGGATCTCCGGTGAAATCGCGCGTAAGCATGGCAACCAGGGCATGGCCAAGGCGCCGATCACGTTCCGCTTCAAGGGCACCGCAGGCCAGAGTTTCGGCGTGTGGAACGCCGGCGGCCTGAACCTGTACCTGGAAGGCGATGCCAACGACTACGTGGGCAAAGGCATGACCTGCGGCAAGCTGGTCATCGTTCCGCCCAAGGGCAGCGTCTACAAGACCCAGGACAGTGCCATCATCGGCAACACCTGCCTGTACGGCGCGACTGGCGGCAAACTGTTTGCCGCCGGCACCGCGGGCGAGCGTTTCGCCGTGCGCAACTCCGGCGCCCACACCGTGGTGGAAGGCACCGGTGATCACTGCTGCGAGTACATGACCGGTGGCTTCGTCTGCGTGTTGGGCAAGACCGGTTACAACTTCGGCTCAGGCATGACCGGTGGTTTCGCCTATGTGCTCGACCAGGACAACACCTTCGTTGACCGGGTCAACCACGAACTGGTGGAAATCCAGCGGATCAGCGGCGAGGCGATGGAAGCCTATCGCAGCCACCTGCAAAACGTGCTGAACGAGTACGTCACCGAAACCGACAGCGAGTGGGGTCGTGAACTCGCCGAAAACCTCGATGACTACTTGCGCCGTTTCTGGCTGGTCAAGCCTAAGGCGGCGAGCTTGAAAACTTTGCTCTCCTCTACTCGTGCGAGTCCGCAATAAACCACGCAGCTGCAAGCGGCAAGCTACAAGCCGCAAGCTAACAGCAGTGCGCGGTGTGCCTGCACAGTGATTTTCTTGCAGCTTGAAGCTCGTAGCTTGAAGCTGCTGTTATGAGGTTTTGAAGATGGCTGAACGTCTAAGCAACGACTTCCAATTCATCGATGTCGGGCGCAAGGATCCGAAGAAGAAACTGTTGCGTCAACGCAAGAAAGAATTCGTGGAGATCTACGAGCCTTTCAAACCCCAGCAGTCGGCCGACCAGGCCCACCGCTGCCTGGGTTGTGGCAACCCGTATTGCGAATGGAAGTGCCCGGTGCACAACTTCATTCCCAACTGGCTGAAGCTGGTGGCCGAGGGCAACATTCTCCAGGCCGCCGAATTGTCGCACCAGACCAACACCTTGCCGGAAGTCTGCGGCCGGGTTTGCCCGCAGGACCGCCTGTGCGAAGGTGCCTGCACTTTGAACGACGGTTTTGGCGCGGTGACCATCGGTTCGGTGGAGAAGTACATCACCGATACCGCGTTCGCCATGGGCTGGCGCCCCGACATGTCCAAGGTCAAGCCGACTGGCAAGCGCGTGGCGATCATCGGTGCCGGCCCGGCGGGCCTGGGGTGTGCCGACGTACTGGTGCGCGGTGGCGTGACGCCGGTGGTGTTCGACAAGAACCCGGAAATCGGTGGCCTGCTGACCTTTGGCATCCCGGAGTTCAAGCTGGAAAAGACTGTGCTGAGCAATCGTCGCGAAGTCTTCACCGGCATGGGCATCGAGTTCCGTCTGAACACCGAAGTGGGCAAGGACGTGACCATGGAGCAACTGCTCGAAGAATACGATGCAGTGTTCATGGGCATGGGCACCTACACCTACATGAAGGGCGGTTTTGCCGGCGAGGACCTGCCGGGCGTGTATGACGCACTCGACTTCCTGATCGCCAACGTCAACCGCAACCTGGGCTTTGAAAAGTCGCCGGAAGATTTCGTCGACATGAAGGGCAAGAAGGTCGTGGTCCTGGGCGGCGGCGACACGGCGATGGACTGCAACCGCACCTCGATTCGCCAGGGCGCCAAGTCGGTGACCTGCGCCTACCGTCGTGACGAGGCCAACATGCCCGGCTCGCGCAAAGAGGTGAAGAACGCCAAGGAAGAGGGCGTGAAATTCCTCTACAACCGCCAGCCGATCGCCATCGTCGGTGAAGACAAGGTCGAAGGCGTGAAGGTGGTCGAGACCCGTCTCGGCGAACCGGACGCCCGTGGCCGTCGCAGTCCCGAGCCGATCCCGGGCTCCGAAGAAATCATCCCGGCCGACGCCGTGGTGATCGCCTTCGGTTTCCGCCCGAGCCCGGCGCCCTGGTTCGAACAGTTCAGCATCCAGACCGACAGCCAGGGTCGCGTCGTGGCCCCGGAACAGGGCCAGTACAAGCATCAGACCAGCAACCCGAAGATCTTCGCCGGCGGCGACATGGTCCGCGGTTCCGACCTGGTGGTGACAGCGATCTTCGAAGGCCGCAATGCGGCTGAGGGGATTCTGGATTACCTGGGGGTCTAAAGACCCCAGCTGCAAGCTTCAAGCTACAAGCTTCAAGTTGAAGCAGGCGCACTTGTGGCTTGCCGCTCATAGCTTGCAACTGCTTTTATGCGACAAATTGCCCCGATAGATAAAAGGCACGGCTCTCGCCGTGCCTTTTGCGTCGCGCTCTGAGAAAATGCCCGCACTTTTTTTCCGGATGCCGACATGACTGCCCTGAAGAACGACCGTTTCCTTCGCGCCCTGCTCAAGCAACCCGTAGACGTCACCCCGGTGTGGATGATGCGCCAGGCGGGTCGCTACCTGCCGGAATACCGCGCCAGTCGCGCCAAGGCCGGCGACTTCATGAGCCTGTGCATGAACCCGCAGTTCGCCTGTGAGGTCACGTTGCAGCCGCTGGACCGTTACCCGCAGCTGGATGCGGCGATTCTGTTCTCCGACATCCTCACCATTCCCGATGCCATGGGCCAGGGCCTGTACTTCGAGACAGGCGAAGGTCCGCGCTTCAAGAAGGTCGTCAGCACCCTGGCCGATATCGAAGCGCTGCCGATTCCCGATCCACAGAAGGACCTGGGCTACGTCATGGACGCGGTCAGCACCATCCGCCGTGAACTCAACGGCCGTGTGCCGCTGATCGGTTTCTCCGGCAGCCCCTGGACCCTCGCCACCTACATGGTCGAGGGCGGTTCATCCAAGGACTTCCGCAAGACCAAGGCCATGCTCTACGACAACCCGCAAGCCATGCATCTGCTGCTGGACAAGCTGGCGCAGTCGGTCACGTCCTACCTCAATGGCCAGATCCGGGCCGGTGCACAAGCGGTGCAGATCTTCGATACCTGGGGCGGTAACCTGTCGGCAGCGGCGTACCAGGAGTTCTCCCTGGCCTACATGCGCAAGATCGTCAGCGGCCTGATCCGCGAGCACGAAGGCCGTAAGGTGCCGGTGATCCTGTTCACCAAGAACGGCGGCCTATGGCTGGAAAGCATCGCTGATGCCGGCGCCGACGCCCTGGGCCTGGACTGGACCTGCGACATCGGCAACGCTCGCCAACGTGTCGGCCATCGAGTCGCCTTGCAAGGCAACATGGACCCGACCGTGCTCTACGCCAAGCCTGAAGCGATCCGCGCTGAGGTCGGGCGCATCCTCGCCAGCTACGGCAGTGGCAGCGGCCATGTGTTCAACCTGGGCCATGGCATCACTCCGGAAGTCGATCCGGAACATGCCGGTGCGTTCCTGCGTGCGGTGCACGAGTTGTCGGCGCAATACCACGCCTGAATCGCAGCCCGAATCACCGAGCCTGTCCGAACTCGTGTCGGACAGGCTTTTTAATGTCTTGTTGTTTTATCTATTCAATTTTCACTCAGGCAGAGGTTTTGTCTGACGTATCTGTTTGGTTTTTGTTTGATAGTTATTTACCGCCCGTAAGAAGTTTCTCTAGTTATGTAAGGGAAATGGAATCAGAGATCATTCCTTCTGTTTTGAGAGAATTTTCCTACATAGGGAACGTGCGAGTTTCTATAAGGTTCGGCGCTTGTAAGGTCTGGCGCTGACGATCCGGCGCGCCTTGCAAGGGGCGGTAATACATCTTTTTAAAACTCGATGGATAGTCTGGAACTTATATGAAAAACAATTTCAACAAGCGCAATCTATTAATGGGGTGCACGTCCTCCTTAGTTCTGTTGTCGTCTCTGGCCGTGTCCCAGGGTGCGCTGGCCCACGGTTATCTCGAAGTGCCACCGTCGCGCGCATTGTTGTGCCGACAAGGTGAAAACAAAAACTGCGGTGGCGCCCAATACGAACCTCATAGTACCGGCGAGACATTCAAGGGCTTCCCGAACGGAGCAGGCGGCGCCCCGCTGCAAGGCCCGTTCGACGGCAAAATCGCCAGCGGTGGCAACTCGCTGTTTTCCGCCCTGGATGCGCAGTCCTCCACTCGCTGGCAGCTGACCGAAATCCGTGATCGCAACATCGCCTTTCAATGGCGATATATCGCCCCGCATCCGGCGACCAAGCACGAATATTTCATTACCCGTGACGGTTGGAACCCGAACAAGCCACTCAAGCGTGCATCATTCGACAGCGCACCGTTCTGTACGATCGATGGCGGTAATCAGATTCCGGTAAGCGGGACCGAGCACAATTGTGTGATTCCCGACAGCAAGTCGGGCCATCACGTCATCCTGGCGGTCTGGACGGTCGGCGATACCGATAACGCATTCTACAACCCGACGGATGTGAACATTCTCGCCGAAGCCGCATTGCCGGGCGGCTGGTCCCCGGTGGGCAGCATTGCGCCGTCGGCGCCACTGCTGGCCGGAGACAAGGTCAAGGCCCGGGCATTCTCCGCAACCGGTGAAAATGCCGAGTACAGCATCGAGATCAGCATCGACAACGCCGAGGAAGGCCGGCCTGAGAACTGGTCGTTCAAACTGGCCGACGCCCTCAACAAGGCCTATCCCCTGATTCGTGCCGGTATCCGCGATGACGAGGGCAATATCACGCCGATCAAGGGCACCAACAAGCTGTACGCCCAGAAAGAAAGCGGCGTGACCCGCTATGAAGTGCAGTTGGACATGAAGGAAGACCCTGGCGCCAGCATGGAGGTCGCTTCCCTGCAGCCGGAATATGTACTGGATAAAGGCCGGGTCAGCATGGCATTCGCAGCGCAGACCAATCGCAGGATGGACCTGCAGGCCACGCTGTTCGATGAAAACAACAAGCAGGTGGGTGCGGTGAGCCAGACCGTGGCTGAAGGCAACACCGGGCTGAGCATTGATGTACGCAGTGCGCCGGGCGCCCACACGCTGACGCTGGTGGGGACCACCGAAGACGGACGCAGCACTCGCCAGGATACCCAGAGCGTCACCCTGATCGGTGAAGGCGCGGGCATCGAGTACGACTTCGTATTCCCTGAAGGGCTCAGCGACTACACCGCCGGTACCAAAGTGCTGCAACCCAAGACCGACGAAGTCTTCGAATGCAAGCCATTCCCTGCGTCCGGCTACTGCAAGCAATACACCCCGAACGCCAACGGCTTCGAGCCGGGCGTCGGTGCCTCCTGGCAGAGCGCCTGGGACAAGCTGTAAGTCCTGACAGGCACGGCTCCAGGCGACCCGCGTGGTTGCCTGGAGCCTTAAAGGAGGACGCAGACATGCATTCCAATTATTCCGGGCGACGGGTGCTGCTGCACTGGCTGTCGGCGGTGATTATCTTATGGGCGCTGGTGTCCGGTTTTTATGTGGCATACATGCCCGTTTCAGCTTCGGTGGAACATTGGGTCGGGTCGCTCAATGTGTCGCTGACCACGTTGCTCATTCCGCTGTTCGCGTGGCGAGCCTGGCTGTTCGTTCGCGAGCTTGAGCCTCATGGGCAGGTGCTTTCGCTGAACAAGCGATTGGCATTGGCGGTTCACACGCTGATCTACCTGACCGTCGGTGTGGTGCTGGTGACGGGCGTGCTGATGATGAAAAGCGCCATCAGCGTCTTCGGACTCGTGCGCATTCCCCATCCACTGGACGACCCGGCGCTGATCGAGCTGGCCAACGTAATCCATACCGGATCTTGCATGGTGCTTTCCGGGCTCGTCGCCCTGCATTTGTGTGCGGTGCTCTGGCATGAGTGTTCCGGGCGTCGGGTCGTGCGGCGGATGTCATTCGCCAAGGCACCGGGCGCGGTGATCGAGCGAGGGCAGCGATGAGTCTTCTGCGCGGGGGCGGTAGCTGGTTGCCGACGATTCTGCTGGCGCTCGTTCCGCTGCTGTACGGGGTATTCCTGGCGGTGCAGGAGTGGCGATATCGCCAGGCGTTGCACCGTGATGTGCCAGTACCGGTCGTTGCGCCAGCCGTCCCGGTCCCCGAGCGACCCAATGTACAAGCCGTGGCAAGCGTGCTCGGTCTGATGCCTGAAGGAGCCCAAGCGCAGAGCGCCGAGCCGATCACCTTGCAGGCCATCTTTGTCGCGGACCAGGGTTTGTCGAAGGCATTGCTGGCGGACGCCGCCGGCGCGCGCATGTACCAGGTGGGTGAACGCCTGCCGGGCGGCAGCGTACTGCGCCGGGTCGAGGCCGGCCACGTGGCCTTGTGGCGCAACGGTCGGGAGGAGCGGGTCGTCCTGCAACAGACCGCTCAGCCGCTGTTGCGCCGGTTGGGACCCGACGACAGGCCCCCTGCGACGCTTATTTCCTCGCAATACCTACGCCCGGTGGTCGGGCAATCAGAGTGATCGAATCATGAACAGCTTTATCCGGGGTCGTGTTTCGCGCGTCCTGTTCTGTCTTGTCGTGTGCTGTCCTTTGGCGTTTGCCGGTTCGCTACGAGCCGAAGAGGGCCGTTGGCAACTGGCGATGAACAATGCGGAACTGCGCGATGTGGTCGATGAGATTTCCGGGATCCTCGGCAAGACCGTAGTGCTCGACCCCCGCGTGTCGGGACGGATCAGCGTCACGTCTCGTCAGGCGCTGGATCGTGAAGGCGTGCGTCGGCTGTTTTACTCGGTGCTCGATGCACACAATTTCACGGTGATCGACGAAGGCGAGCGGATCCTGATCACTCCGGTCAGCGATGCCAAGACGCGCGCCGGTACCAGCGATACCGAAAGCGCCACGCCGTCGCAATTCGTCACCCGGGTCGTCGAGCTGCAATCGAGCATCGCCGCCGATATCGCCGGACTGGTCCGGCCGCTCGTGTCGGGTAACGGTTATGTGGGGCCTTCGGTGTCGTCCAATGCATTGGTGGTCACTGACACGGTCGCCAATGTCCAGCGCATCACCACGGTGGTGCAACAGCTGGATTCAGGGCGCAATCGCAATCATGTGGTACTGCCGTTGCGGCATGCCCAGGCCGCGGACATCGCGCCACTGGTGGAAGCTTCTGCCGGCAAGCGCGAGGGGGACATGGCTGGCCTGGTGATCGGCGACCCGCGCAGCAATCGCCTGGTGATCGTCGGCGCGCCGGCGGTACGCCAGCGCCTGGTCGATCTGGCCCGCACTCTGGATGTGCCGCCAGCCGCCTCCCAAGGCAATGCACGGGTGATCCGCCTGCGCCACAGCGATGCCAGGCAGTTGGCCGAAGTGCTGGAAGGCGTCGGTCAGGAGAAGAAAACCACGTCGACGCTGGCTGGCCAGCGGGAGACCGGCGCTGCCAGCCCGTTCGTGATCAAAGCCGACGAGAGCCAGAATGCCTTGGTGCTGATCGCCGAACCGGCCCAGGTGCGCACCATCGAAAACATCGTCCGCGAGTTGGACCAGCCTCGGGCTCAGGTGCTTATCCACGCAGCCATCGTCGAGATCACCGGGGACATCTCTGAAGCCCTTGGCGTGCAGTGGAGCCTCAACAGTGGCAGCGCCAACGGCTTCGTCAATTTCCCGGGAACCAATATCCCGATCCTGGGTGGCCTGAATTTCGATGACCTTGAAAAAGCCCCGGAAGGCGCGGTCCTGCGCCTGGGCGGGGATCGTTTCAGCGCGCTGGTCTCGGCGCTGGCGGGTAACAGCCACAGCAATCTGCTTTCCACGCCCAGCCTGCTGACCCTGGACAACCAGGAAGCGGAGATCATCGTCGGCCAGAACGTCCCATTCAAGACCGGCTCCTACGCCACCAACAGCAGCGGGGCGGACAATCCGTTCACAACCGTGGAGCGCAAGGACGTCGGCATCAGCCTCAAGGTCAAGCCCTATATCAATGAAGGTTCGACCTTGCGCCTGGAGGTCCAGCAGGAAGTCTCGGACATCGCGCCGGCGGTCTCCGGTGTGGACTCATCGGACCTGATCACCAACAAGCGCGCCCTGAAGAGCACGATCCTGGCAGACGATGGGCAGATCATCGTGATCGGCGGGCTGATCCGCGACAGTGTCCGGACCCAGGAAAGCGGCGTGCCTTTGCTGCGCAGTATTCCCTACCTGGGCGCGCTGTTTCGCTGGAACCGCGACACCCAGACCAAGAGCAACCTGATGGTGTTCCTGCGGCCCACCATCGTGCGCAGCAGCGAAGACCTGGCCGATGTGAGTCGCCAGCGCTACGACGCGTTGCGGGAATTGAGCAAACCGGGTTCGCGCAAGAACAACTCGCTGCTGTTGCCTCGGGACGCCCGCCAGTTGTTCGAGCCATCCAGCGAGGCGCCGGTGAGCGACCTGCGTCAACCGCGCTCGGAGGAACCGTGAGCGAGCAGCTGCCCTTTGGTTTCGCCCGGCGTTTCGGCGTGCTGCTGCAAGGCGAGGGGCCGGACCTGAGCCTGGTCCTGCGCCGGGATGCGCCGTTGAGCGCCGTGGCGGAAGTGCGGCGCCTGTGCGGTCGGGATCTGCCTGTCGAGCTCCTGGACCCCGCGCCGTTCGCGATGCGCCTGGCCAGTGTCTATCGCCAGGGCCAGAGCGCGGCCGAGCAGGTTGCCCAAGGCCTGGACGAGGAATTGGACCTGCTCAGCCTGGCCGATCAGGTGCCGCAGACCACCGACCTGTTGGAGGAGCAGGGCGATGCGCCGATCATCCGGCTGATCAACGCCTTGCTCAGCGAAGCGGTGCGGGAACACGCCTCCGACGTGCACCTGGAAACCTTCGAGCAGTACCTCTCGGTGCGCATGCGCATCGACGGACAGTTGCAGGAAATGCTCCGTCCGCGCCGGGAGCTGGCGAGTCTGCTGGTGTCGCGGATCAAGGTCATGGCGCGCCTGGACATTGCCGAGAAACGCGTGCCCCAGGACGGGCGCATGGCCTTGCGCCTGGCCGGGCATGAAGTCGACGTGCGGGTCTCGACCCTGCCGTCGGCCCATGGCGAGCGGGTGGTGTTGCGCCTGCTCGACAAGCAGGCCGGGCGCCTGGAGCTGGAGCGCCTGGGGCTGCCCGACGATACCCTGGCGGGCCTGCGCCAACTGCTGGGCAAACCCCACGGCATCGTGCTGGTCACCGGCCCCACGGGTTCGGGCAAGACCACCAGCCTGTATGCGGCGCTGAGCAGCATCAACGACCAGAGCCGCAATATCCTCACCGTCGAAGACCCGATCGAATACCACCTGCCGGGCATCGGCCAGATGCCGGTCAACCCGAAAGTCGACATGACCTTCGCCCGTGGCTTGCGGGCCATCCTGCGCCAGGACCCGGACGTGGTGATGGTCGGTGAGATACGTGACCGCGAGACCGCCGAGATTGCGGTCCAGGCCTCCCTGACCGGACACCTGGTGCTGTCGACCCTGCACACCAATACCGCCGTCGGCGCGGTCACGCGGCTGGTGGACATGGGCGTGGATGCGTATCTGCTGGCTTCGTCCCTGGCGGGCATCGTCGCCCAGCGTTTGTTACGCGCGTTGTGCCCGGCCTGCAAGACGCCCTATGTGGCCGACGCCGCGACCTGCCGCCGCCTCGGTCTGGAAGCCGACCGCGCCCCACGGCTGTTCCGCGCCCAGGGCTGCGATCTGTGCCAGAAGGGCTATCGCGGGCGCTTCGGCATTTATGAACTGGTGGCTGTCAGCCCCGCCTTCTCGCAACTGATTCACCAGGGTGCCAGCGAGCAGGCGCTGGCCTGCGAGGCGCGCAAGAATTCTCGCAGCCTGTTCCAGGACGGACGTCAGCGGGTGTTGGAAGGCCTGACCAGTGTCGATGAGCTGCTGCGCATCACCCAGGAGGAGTAGCGCCATGCCGACCTTCGACTATCGCGCCGAGAACACCCGAGGCCGTCGCTGCAAGGGCCGCATCGAGGCCGACAGCCCGCGTCATGCCCGCCAGTTATTGCGCGAGCGTGGCCTGCTGCCCAGCGCGGTGCACGATGCCGGCGAGCCACGAGCGATTGGCCCTCGACAGACCGGGAGGCGCTTGAGCGCGGCAGACCTGGCGTTGCTGACCTTGCAGCTTTCCACCTTGGTCCAGGCCGGCCTGCCCCTTGAGGAATCCCTGGGCGCCGTGGCGCAGCAGAGTCAGAAGCGCCGCGTCAGCCATCTGTTGTCGGCGGTACGCAGTCGCGTCATGGAGGGCCATTCGCTGGCGACTGCTTTGCGGGCATTCCCCCAGGCATTTCCCGAACTGTTCTGCGCCACGGTGGCGGCGGGCGAGCAATCCGGTCACCTGGGCCAGGTGCTGGAACAACTGGCGAGCTACACCCAGGCGCGCCAGGCATCGCGCCAGCGCATCCAGCTGGCGTTGGTCTATCCGTTGATCCTGATGCTGGCCTGCGTGGCGATTGTTGCGTTCCTGTTGGGCTACGTGGTGCCGGATGTGGTGAAGATTTTCGTCGACAGCGGCCAGCCGTTGCCTTGGCTGACCCGAGCCATGATCGTCGTCAGTGATGGGTTACGCGCCTACGGCCTGCTGTTGCTCGGCGCACTGGCCGGGCTGCTCGGGTTGTGGCGCTGGAGCCTGCGCCAGGCGACGTGGCGTCTGCGCTGGCATCGTCTGGTGCTCCGGCTGCCGGTGCTGGGCGAAGTGCTGCGGGCGATGGAAGCGGCCCGGTTCGCCAGCACCCTGGCCATCCTCAGTAAAAGCGCGGTGCCGCTGGTGGAGGCGCTGCACATCGCCGCCCAAGTGATCGGCAACCTGACGATTCGCGGGCGCATGGCCGATGTCGCCCGTTCGGTCCGCGAGGGCGGGACCCTGACCCGTGGGTTGGAGCTCGGCGGGGACATTCCGCCGCTGATGCTGCACATGATCGCCAGCGGCGAGCGGGTCGGCGAACTCGACAGCATGCTAGCCCGGGCCGCCGAACAACAGGAGGCCAGCCTCGCGGCGCGCATCGCCCTGGTGGTGAGCCTTTTCGAACCGGCCATGTTGGTGCTGATGGGCGGCGTCGTGCTGCTGATCGTCCTGGCCATTCTCCTTCCTATCCTGAGCCTCAACCAATTGGTGAACTGACCCATGAAACCTGTAAACAACCCAGCGGCCCGCCATCAGCGCGGCTTTACCCTGATCGAAATCATGGTGGTGGTGGTCATCATCGGTGTGCTCGGCGCCATTGTCGTGCCGCAGTTCATGAGCCGGCCCGACCAGGCCAAGATCACGGCCGCCCGCACCGATATCCAGGCGATCTCCACAGCGCTGGAAATGTACCGTCTCGATAACTTCCACTACCCCTCGACCCAGCAAGGCCTGGAGGCGCTGAACAAACGCCCGTCCGGCACGCCCGCGCCCAGGAACTGGAACCCCCAGGGTTATCTGAAAAGCCTGCCGATCGATCCCTGGGGCACGCCCTACCAATATCTGAACCCGGGCTACAAATCCGCCGATGGCAGCTACGACCTGTTCTCGCTGGGCGCCGATGGCGTGCCGGGGGGCGATGGGGTTGCCGCCGACATCGGCAACTGGGTCCAATGAACATGGGCAGGTGTTGCCGGGGTTTCACGTTGCTGGAGCTGATGGTTGTCATTGTCCTGATGGGTGTATTGGCGGGCATGGTCAGCCTCGCCATGGGTCCGAGTCCGGGACGTGAGGCCCGGCAGCAGGCCCGGGACTTTATCCAGGTGGTGCAAGCGCTGCGCGAACGGGCGGTGCTCGATGCCCAGGAATACGGTGTGCGCTTGCAGCCTCGCGGCTATCAGGCGTTGCGCTTCGAGGCCGAGGGCTGGACAGCGGTGGCGAACCTGCAGCGCCTGCCCGGTGACCTGACGCTGGGGCTGGAACTGGACGGCCATGGGGTGGCCCTTGATGACGGGCAAGGCGCACCGCAATTGCTGATGCTCAGCAGTGACGAGATCAGCCCGTTCCGGTTGTCGATCAAGGTCGCTGGCCAGGCGTTCGTCCGGGTGTCGAGTGATGGTCTGGCGGAGCCGTCGATCGATGAATGACGCACGCAGGCTGGCCGCAGGTAGCCGAGGCTTCACCCTGCTGGAGGTCATGATTGCCCTGGCGATTTTCGCCACGCTGGCGGCGGCGGTGCTCTCGGCTGGCCAATTCGTGCTCAAGCAAAGCGTGAGCCTCGAGGATCGCCTGTTCGGTGCCTGGCTGGCCGATAACCAATTGAGCGAACTGCGCCTGCAAGCTGCGACGCCTCCAGGGCAACAGCAACTGACCCGGCGCCTGGATCGCCGGGACTGGACCGTGCAACAGCGTATCGCCCCGTCCCGCGACCCGCACCTGCTCCAGGTCGAGATCCGGGTCAGCCGTGCCGGCAGCCCGACAGTCGTACACCGCACCACAGGATGGATCGGTCATCGACATGAATAGACAATCGGGTTTCACCTTGTTGGAGCTGGTCATCGCGATCAGCATTTTTGCCCTGCTTGGCCTGGCCAGTTGGCGCCTGTTCGATGGCGTCGTGCGGACCCAGCAGGGCAGTGCTCAGCACGAACGGGACATCCGAGCCTTGCAGCGTGCCGTCGGGGTGATCGAGCGGGATGCGTGGCAGGCGGTTGCCGGCTCCATCAAATTGGCGTCCGGCCACCTGCAATTGCAGCGTAGCCACTGGCGCAACCCGCTGGACCAGCCGCGCAGCGAGCGGCAGACGGTCAGCTATCGGCTCGAAGGCGGCGCGTTGTGGCGTGACAGTCAGGGGGAAGGCAGCGTCGTCGTGCAGCAGCAGAAGTTGCTCGACGAGGTGCGTGATCTGAGCTGGCGCTTGTACGATTCGCAACGCGGCTGGCAGAGCGTGAACGCCCGGGATACTTCGCCGCTGGCGCTGGAGTTGACCGTGTCGGCGGGGCGCTTCGAACAGGTCCGCCGGGTGCTGCTGTTGCCAGGGGCGTCGCCATGAATCGGCAACGCGGCGTGGCGCTGATCAGCGTGCTGCTGGTGCTGAGCCTGGCGTTACTGCTGGTGGGCGGCATGTTGCGCAGTCATCGGTTGTTGCTGCACAGCAGCGCCCGGCAGTTGCAACAGATCGAGTCGCGGCAATTGGGGCTGGCCGGCGAGGCCTGGGCGCTGGCGGTGTTGCAAGGCAGTGCGCTGACCCCGACCGGTCCGGTTGACCTGAGCCAGGACTGGGCACTCCTCAAGCCCGCACTCGACCTGGCAGACGCTGAGCTGCATATCGACATCGAGGATCTGTCGGGACGCCTGAACCTCAACGCGTTGCTGACCCAAGGACAAATCGACCGAGTCACGCTGGGTCGCTGGGCACGGTTGCTGGAGCTGCTGGAACTGCCCGCGTTGTCCTTGCCCCAAGTCGGGGTGGTGCATGAGTTGAGTCAACTGCGCCTGTTGCCGGGTGTCGATGCGCAGGCGTTGCGCCGCCTGGAGCCATGGGTGGCGCTGCTGCCCAAAGATGCACGGCTGAATATCAACACCGCACCGCAGCTGATGCTGATGACCCTGGAGGGCATGGAGGCCGAGCAGGCCCAGGCGCTGGTCAGGCAGCGTCGCCACAGCCCGTACGCCAGCGTGCAGGCGTTCACCAACGACCCGTTGCTGTCTGGCCTGGGGCTGGCGAGCCATGGCCTTGGCGTGAGCAGCCGGTGGTTTCGCATCACGGTGAGTGTGACCCACGCCGACAGCCGCGTGCACCTGGCCTCCGACATCGAGCGCGACTCCGTCAGCGGACGCTGGACCGTTCGCCAGCGGCGTTTTCTACCTTCCCGTTCCAGTGAGCTTCCCTGATGAAAACCTGGCTTTACCTCACAGCCGAAGGCCTGGCTGCGCCCTCTGCCAACTGGCTCTGCTGTGTCTGGTCGCCCACCGGCGAACGCCGCTGCCTGCCCCTGCACGAAGCGGCGCACGAATTGAGCGGGCGGGCCGTCGATGTGCTGTTGCCGATGGAAATGTGCAGCGGCCTGCGCAGCGATCCCTGGCCTTCGCGGCGCAAGCCTCGGGCCCAGGCGCTGGCATTCGCTATCGAAGAGCAACTGAGTGAAAACCTGGAGGCTCTGCACATCAGTGTCGGCCCCCGGGACCGTCAGCAATGCTATCCGGTGCGGGTGATTCAGCGAGCCCGGTTCCAGGCGCTGCTGACACTGCTCGCCGAGCAGGGCATCGATGTGCGGGCGGTGCATGTCGATGCCGACCTGCTGCCCGAGGACAAGGCGTTCGGTGTGCGCTGGTTCGGCCGTTGGCTGTTGGGGGGCGCGTTGCCGGCCCCGGTGGCGCTGTCGGTCCGGACCCTGGCCGCGCTCAAATCCGGCCTGCCAGAGGATATTCACTGGCTGGACGAGGAGCGGGATCGCCAGGGTATCGATGAGTGGTTATTGAGCGCGCGCGGGCACCCCATCGACCTGTTGCAGGGGGAATTTCAGCGTCGGCGCCGACGCCTGCCGTGGCGGACCATGGCAGGCGTGGCACTGGGACTGGTGTTGCTGACCTGGGTGGCTGGCGAGGTCCGGGTACGGTTCATGGAAGGCGAAACCCGGCGCCTGTACGCGCAAAGCGAACAGCGATTCCGGACGCTGTATCCCGCACAGGAACGCATCGTCGACCTGGCAGCGCAGTTCCAGGCCTTGCAGAACCCGCGACGGCCACGCCAGCAAACCCAGGTCGCACGGTTGGTCCGATTGACGGAGCAAGTGATTGGCGCCAGCGATGTCGAGGTGCAGCGTATTGATTTTCGCGAAGGTGAGGGCTGGAAAATCCAGCTGACCGCCAGCAGCTTCATCGAGCTCGAACAGCTACGTGAGCGCGGGCTGCAACACGGTTTGCCCGTGACGTTAGGCAGCGCCAGCAAACAGGACAACCGGGTGCAGGCGACCCTGACGCTGGAGAACAGTTGATGGATTTCAAACAGTGGAAACAGGCCTGGGAGAAGGTTTCACCCCGTGAGCAACGACTGTTGCTGGGCCTTGCTGTGTCGTTGTTGATCATGGTGGGTTACACCTCGATCTGGCAGCCGATTCGACAGCGGCTGGAGGTTGCCGAGCGACATTATCGTCAACAGGCTGAACTGAGCGCCAGGATCCAGCGCGCCGAACCGGCCCGGGACACCCGTGTTGTCGCACGCTCGTTGTCGGTACGGGTCAACGACAGTGCGGCAGCGGCGGGGTTGGAAATAGCCGAGATGGAGCGTGACGGCGATTCGTTGCGACTGGCGGTGAGTGGTGATGCCGCCAGGTTGCTCGACTGGTTGGATCAGCATGAGCGGGAAGGGGCGGTATTGCAGTCCCTGACCTTGCAGGCGCGAGAGGGCGTGCTGGATGCGCGGGTGGAGTGGCGACAGGTCAATTGACGCCTTTCCATCTGCGCGTGCTAAACGGACAACCCGTGGCGAGGGAGCTTGCTCCCGCTGGGACGCGAAGCGGCCCTCGTTGAAGGGGCTACTGCGTAGCCCAGCGGGAGCAAGCTCCCTCGCCACGGGATCGCATGTTGACTCCGGATGGAGGTGCTTGTCGCGGCGCCTCTGTGATTCAAACCGGAGCATTACCTGGCAACAACGGCAACTTCGCCAGTTTCACCGCCACCCACAACGCCACCACCAGCAAACCACCGATGAACAGTCCGACGCCGTTCCAGCCTCCCAGGTGCCAGGCCACGCCGCCTGCCGTACCGGCGATGCTCGATCCGGCGTAGTAGCTGAACAGATAAAGCGATGAAGCCTGGCCCTTGGCCTTGAGGGCGCGACGGCCGATCCAGCTACTGGCGACCGAGTGGGCGCCGAAGAAGCCGAAGGTGAAGACCAGCATGCCGAGGATCACCATCACCAGCGGCGTGGCCATGGTCAACGCGAGGCCGGCCAGCATCAACGCGATGGTTGCCCAGAGCATTTTGCGCCGGCCCAGTTTGTCCGCCAGGGCGCCGACTTTCGCTGAGCTGTAGATGCCCGACAGGTACACCACCGAGAGCAATCCGACGTAGGCCTGATCCAAGTGATAAGGCTCGGCCAGCAACCGGTAGCCGATGTAGTTGAACAGCGTCACGAACGCGCCCATCAACACGAACGCCTCGAGAAACAGCAGCGGCAGCCCGGCGTCGCGAAAGTGCATGATGAAACCGTCAAGCAAGTTGCGCGGGTGCAGCGAGCGAGGCCGGAAGTTGCGCGACTCCGGCAGAACTCTCCAGAACACCGCCGCCGCGATCAGCGCGAGGCCGCCAATGACCAGCATCGCCGTGTGCCAGCTGACGAAATCGATCAAGACCCCTGCAATCAAGCGCCCACACATGCCGCCGATGGCGTTCCCGGCGATATACAGCCCCATCGCCAGGCCAATGTGCCGCGGGTGGATCTCTTCGCTCAGGTAGGTCATCGCCACCGCTGCCAGCCCGCTCAATGACAACCCCACCAGCGCCCGTAGCAGCAGTACCCCGTGCCAGGTCGGCATCATCGCACTGGCCAGTGTGCACAGCGCGGCGGCGAACAGCGCCGCGACCATTACCGGCTTGCGACCGATGCGGTCGGAAACCGGCCCGGTGACCAGCAGGCCGACCGCAAGCAGGCCGGTTGCCACCGACAGGATCAGGCTGCTCTGCGCGGCGTTGATCGAGAACTCCCGGGATAGCAATGGCATCATCGGCTGTACGCAATAGAGCAGGGCGAAGGTCGCGAAGCCACCGCAGAACAGCGCCAGCACCGTGCGCATGAACATCGGCGTACCTTTCTCGATGTAGATATCCTGCAGTTCGGCGCCAACTTCATCCTGCACTCGAGACGGGATTTCATGAGCCAGTGGAGCGACAGCAGTTTTCACGGTGGACCTCGCAAGAGCACGATCAGCAGGCAGTGAAAAAAGCATATAGCCGGCTAATATTTCTATCCAATATATTGTTCGACCTATTTAAGACGTTAGACGACCTATTGGATTGCCTCATGGAATTGCGTCACCTGCGTTACTTCATTGCCGTCGCCGAGGAACTGCACTTCGGCCGCGCCGCCTTGGCGCTGGGCATCTCTCAGCCGCCTTTGAGCCAGCAGATCCAGGCGCTGGAGCAGGAAATCGGCGCGCGGTTATTCGAGCGCACCAATCGTCGGGTCGAACTGAGCGAGGCTGGACGACTGTTCCTGGACGAGGCGCGACGGGTCCTGGCCCAGGTCGACAAGGCCGCCGATGTGGCCCGGCGTGCCCAACTGGGTGAACTGGGTGAGCTGAAAATCGGCTTCACCTCTTCGGCGCCTTTCAACTCCACCATCCCCCAGGCGATCTTTGCCTTTCGCCAGCGCTTCCCGGCGGTGCACTTGAACTTGCGGGAGATGAGCAGCACTCAAGTGGCCGACGCGTTGATGGACGACACGATCGAGGTGGGCATCATGCGCCCGTTGCCACTGCCCGACTCGTTGCAGGAAATCGAACTGAGCCGCGAACCCCTGGTGGCCGTGCTCAGCGCCAAACATCCCCTGGCCCAGGGCAACGACGCGGGCCTGTTCCTCTCGGCCCTGGCCGAAGAACCGTTCGTATTTTTCCCCCGCAGCTACGGCAGCGGCCTCTACGCCCAACTCTTGAGCCTGGCCCGCGACGCCGGCTTCAGCCCGCACTTCGCCCAAGAGGCCGGCGAGGCGATGACCATCATCGGCCTGGTCGCGGCAGGGTTGGGCGTCTCGGTGCTGCCGGCGTCCTACCAGCGCATGCGCATCGACGGCGTGGTCTACCGCCCCCTGCTCGACCCGGCGGCGGTGTCGGCGGTGTGGCTGGTGTTGCGCAAGGACCAGCGTTCGCCGATGGCGAAGGCGTTTGTGGAATTGCTGACCACAAACCCCTGAATGCTAGGACATCGTGTCGGATGAATGCGCAGGGCGCCAGAAGGCGCCCTTCGTAGTTTTCGTGTGTCTAACCCTCCCAGACAGTCGCCGATCGGTTGACGTGGTAATCATAGAACCCCTGCAGTATCCAGGTATCACCCTTGCGTTCGAACGCGGCGCGCCATGCGCTTCGGCCACTGCCAGCGGCCAGTTGGGCCATGTCGTACCAGTAATAGCGATTGATTCGTTTGGTGGTGGCCCTGCCGGCGCGGATGTCTTCCATGATTTCCCGTACTTTCGTTTTGGCTGCCTCAGGGAAGTTTGCATAGGACATCTGCGCTTCAGCCAGTGGGCTGGTGTCGACGGTGAACTTGTCCGGTGTCGCTACGGCGGGCGGTAGAACCGGCAAGGCGGTCTGTGGCTGGGCCCCTGTTACTTTATGGGTTTGGGCCTGCGTAACGATGTCGATATCGAACGGTTCGTAATTGGCAAGGGTGCTGCTGAACCGAGTAATCTCTTCTCCGGTCAGCAACATCACGTTGCGCTGTCTGATCCCTCTATTGGCAATGATATAAGGCACTCGATTATTCCTGATCTCCGTCAGTAATCCGGGTTTGTGCCTGCGCTGTTTCTCCTGCCTGAGCTCGGCAATCAGCTCATTGTAGTAGCCCTCCGAGTCGATGTATTTCTGTCGAGCGGCCAGGTCGTCCGGCCCGTCTCCGGGATAAAGCTCCTGGGCTCTGGCGGTCATTCTGGCTTCTACGACGTCCAGCATTGACCGGGTGTCATTGGCAATCTTGTCGATGGCGGCCTTTTTTCGGCTGCCTTTCGAAGTGAACGCCATGAATACCGCGCCGGTAATGTTATCGGTGATGACCGTAGTGTTTACCTTGATCCTGTCTTCGGTGAAGAACATGTTCTGATGGGAGAGTATCGTGTCGTATATCTTTATTTTCTGAGTGTCGCTCAGGGCTATGTTGGCTACGTTTGCTTCGATGTCTTTACTGCTGATCACGACAATGCTCCAGGTATTCATCTTGTCCAGCAGTTTTACGTGGAAGACTTTATGCCCGGACAGATTGCCTTGCCCCTGATTCAGGGCCCTTATCTTGGCGCGATAGGCATTGATGTCGACTGCACCGATATCGCTCATGCTTTCGCGAAGTATGCGTTCGGCAAGCGCTTCAGGCATGGAGTAAAAAATGTCCCTGGCGGTGTTCAACGCTTCGGGAGATGGGCTGCGATTCAGGACCAGCACCCCTTCCAGCAAGGCATTGCAGGTTTGTTGTCGTGGGGTTTCTGGAGCCCCACCGAGCAGGCTCTGGAACGCGCCGCCCCCGCGCAGCCGATGGCGCTCTTCGACTCGCCAGCCATCATTTTCCCAGACGACCGTTCGCTGGTTCGAGCGATTATCCGGTGCATAAATGATTTGTTCACCGGCCTGGACAGCCGTCTTGTAGTAGTCCTTGCCCAGGGTCAGATAGCCCTGGCCACTTGCGTCCCTGTACCGATGGCGGCCCTCGGGTATCAAGCCATGACCATCGAACCCCCGGAGCACGAAGGGCGCCAGATCCGGGTCCGGGATGCGCGGCAATGACGAAAGTGCCGGGCGAGCCTGGTTTCGGCGGCGTCCGGCGCGAGCCATGATCAAGTCCTGCCCGGCCTCGGCGATGACCTCTGCCAACCCGCCGATAAAGTCAGCAGCCCACTGGCGCAAGTTGCCGCCCTCATCCTCTATCGCCGAGACTGCCGCACCGCCCGCCATGGTGGGCAGGATCGCACGTCCCAATATGCCGCCCAGCCGGCCTGCCGGGAACATCGACATGGCCCCGGTCAACAGCATGACACCGTTGCGACGCCCTTCCCGGGCGGTTGCGCTGTCGCGCTCGGCATTGCTCACCGTCAACATTTGCGCTGTCTTGACCGCGTGGGAAACCTGGGTTTCATACAGCGCGTTGAACAGGTTCGTTTCCACGATGGGCGAAGCGATGTTCCTGGCGAAATCCTCCTGCGCCCGGTCTTTTGTCCAGGTGAAGACCGACTGCGTGACTTGCTTGAGTTTCTGCTCCAGCGTCAGGTTTTGTGCACCCGGCACCAGGCTGGCAAGCTGCCTCGCCTGCTCGAGCAGCGGTAGCTGCGAAATCAGCCATCGAGTCATTGGCGTCGTCGCAGTCAACGCTTGTGCCAGGGTGTTTTCCAACGTTCGAGCACTGCTCGCGTCGACATCCCGGAATACCTTGCCGTCCGGCGCCCCAGGCGTGTATAGCGTCAGCGAGGGACGGCTCGCCACCGACCTGACCCCGAACGCCAGTATTTCTTTCAACACGCTATCGCCCCAGCGCAACTGGCGGACCACCACCTCGTGGCCGCCAACCTTGGCGCGACCTGCCGCCGCAGGGCTGTCCAGCGCCGCCAGCACCAATTTCAACCCGGTGTTATCGCGGTCGTGCCGCAAGTCGCCGCCGATGTGAGCCGCCCACACCTGGGCTTGCATCTGCCGGGCTTTCACGGCCATCCATTGCGCCTGTGCCGGCCGGGTGGCCTCTTGCAGCTCGGTCGGCAGCCGGGTGCCGATATCAGCTCTTTCGATGACCTCGATAATCTGCGCAAAGCTCAGCGGTCCTTCGACGATGGGCTGTTCGACATTGCGCTCTTGCTGCGTGAGGTTGGACATCGCCCAGTCTGTCAGGGAGCGACGATCGTCGGTGATGCCTATGACGCTGCCTTGGGAAATGCCCGAGCCAAACGGCGAGCCACCGGTAGGCGAGTGCGGATCAATCAACTGTCTCCTGATATTCAGGGACACGTCTTCGGGGTCGACTGGCGCATAGCGCTCACGGATGAACCCGGCCAACAGCGTACGGGTCCGGGCCCGGAGGGCATCGGGGGTCGCCAGCTCCACCGGGTCGGGTATCGGAGGCGTATCGATGGCGATTTGCTGGAATGCCTGGGTCGCCCGCCACCACGCCACGCGGTCGGGTCCAACCACGTCCGGGTTTTGATGCAGCCAGGTGTCGAGCTGTTTCAGGTTCAGTCGCAACTCGCGTTCATCCATGACGCCCGCCAGGTCCAGTTGATCTCTCAGGTTCGCCGCCGCATCCAGCCGGCTCAACCAGGCGGTGATGTCCTCCGTTTCCGCTGGTCCGTCGAGCAAGACTCGGCTCACGGCGTTTTTCTGAAGGGTCCGTAAGTCCGTGACCAGACGGATGAGGAAACTTTCGGTGATCGGTGCGGCTTCGACTTCATCCTCGGGACTGGCGTCGCCTTTCAGGCTGGCCTTGAGTTCGCTGAGGCTTTCATACACCTGCAACGGCTCGCCCGGTCGGTACAACAGTGCGCCGCCCGGATCGGCGGCATTGTCATGCTGGGTCAGCGCCACGACGCCCGGTAACGGCACCTCGAAAGCCCATCGTTGCGGGGCCAGGCTCAGGCCGTAGACCCCCGGTCGCCGGTGCTCTTCCAGCCGAGCGCGAGCGTTCGCGTCCGGCGCCCGTAGCAGGCCCTCCGTCAGCGCCTTGTACATCGTCTGGGTCAGCCTGCCGTCGAGCCTGTGGAGGTCCGCCTGGGCCTTGAGTTGCGAGCCGAATTCCTCGGCCAGCCAATGGCTGATGCTGCTGCCCTGACGGGCTTCGATCGGTTCGTCCCAGAAGGTGTCCAGCGCCTGCGCCAGCCACTGGTCGACCTCTGTCGGTGTGATGCTGACCAGCCGTTCGATGGCTTCCTTCACCTTGCGCTGGTTCAGGATCGGAGACGTCGACGCGGCATTGCTCTGGTCGAGGACGACGTCGATGTTGTCCAGCTCGCTGAAGTACTCCCGGGCTTTCAACCTGCCGGCGATGACCTGCCAGAACAGGCTGTCGAGCGACAGGGTTTGCATCGCGGCGTGCTCGGGTGCGTCCTCGTCGGTTGATTGCAACCTGCACACCCATACTTGCCGGGCGGTGACGCTGGCGGGCAGGCTGGGGAATGCTTTGCCGAGTTCATCACGCAGGTGTTGCGCCACCACGTCCGAGAAGCCTGGCGTGGCCTCGGTCAGGCGAATCATCTGGTGCTGTGAAGTCTTCAACTGGTCGATCAGCGAGGCGCTTGGGTCGGTAGTGCTATCGGCTGGCTGTGAGTGGGGTGCTGACATGGGCTCTTCCTGAGAAATCCTTGGGAAGAGACAAGTTATGGAAACGGGTCGGCGGCAGGGCGGTACATAGATACCGCATGTAGCGGTGGGAGGGTGATCGGGGAGGACTTGCTTGCTGTGGTGCCGCTATCGTCGGATCGCCGCCCGGAGCAGGCTCGCTCCCACAGGGGAGGTGGTGTATGTGGATCCTGAGGACACCTCGAAACCAATGTGGGAGCGGGCTTGCTCGCGAATGGGGCGGGTCAGCTTGAATCATTGTCGGGTGTGGCGGCCCTTTCGCGAGCAAGCCCGCTCCCACATTTGGATCTTCAGCAGACAGGAAAGGGTTTTACTGCACCTTCGCCAGATCCCCTTTCAACGCAACCCCGGCCATGATCGCCCCGGCGTGGCATTCGTAGGTGGTGGGGTCCTTGCGCTCATTGCTCTTGTAGAAGCTGACGATGTTGGTGACGGCATTGGCGCCGGCATTCTTGGCGGCCTGGTGCAGGCTGATCAGGGCCGATTGCAGGACCCATTCACAGGCCACTTCGTCTGACTTGTTGAAGGCGTTGGTCTTCTTGTTGGTCACCGCGCCGGAGCTGATCACGGTGACGTTGCCGGCCGGTTTGTTGCCGGCCAGGTAGAACTTCACGCTGCCGTCGATCTTGCCGGTGCGGATGGCTTCGGCGACCACTTTGTCGAAAGGCAGGAACAGCGCGGTATCACGGGCCTGGCTGAGGCTCGGCAGGGCGCCGAGCAACAGGGCGGCGGTCACGGCGATTTTCTTTAACGACATTTGGGTCTCCTTGACGGGGTAGCGGGGTTGGATTGGCTTCAGCGCCAGCGACGGAAGATCAACGAAGTGTTGACCCCACCGAAGGCGAAGTTGTTGTTCATCACGTATTCGTTACTCATCGAGCGGAACTCGTGGCGCAGGTAGTCGAGCTTGCCGCACTCGGGATCGACTTCATCGAGATTGAAAGTGTGCACGTAGCGGTCACGGTTCATCATTTCGATGCTGAACCAGGATTCCAGCGCCCCGCAAGCCCCCAGGGTGTGACCGAGGAAGCTCTTCTGCGAACTGATGGGCATGTGCTCGCCAAACAGGCTGCTGGTGGCGAGGGTTTCGGCAATGTCGCCCTGTTCGGTGGCGGTGCCGTGGCCGTTGACGTAGCCGATGGCGGAAGGCGCCAGGCCCGCGTCTTCCAGGGCCAGTTCCATGGCCCGGCGCATGGTGGTCAGCTCCGGACGGGTGGCGTGCTGGCCGTCGGCGTTGCTGCCGAAGCCGACGATCTCGGCATGAATCCGTGCGCCGCGGGCCAGGGCGTGCTCCAGCTCTTCAAGGACCAGCATGCCGGCGCCTTCGCCGATCACCAGGCCATCGCGGTTTTTGTCATAGGGACGCGGACTGGTTTGCGGCGCATCGTTTTTCAGGCTGGTGGCGTAGAGCGCGTCGAAGACCATCGCTTCGGTCGGGCACAGTTCCTCCGCGCCACCGGCGAGCATCAGTGGCAGGCGGCCAAACTTGATCGCCTCGTAGGCATAGCCGATGCCGTGGCTGCCGCTGGTGCAGGCGCTGGACGTAGGAATCATCCGCCCGGTGAGGCCGAAGAAAATACTGATATTGGCCGCCGTGGTGTGAGGCATCATCCGCACGTAGGAGTTGGCGTTGAGCCCCTCGGCCACGCTGTTGAGCAGCATGTTGCCAAAGGCCTTGATCTCGTCGGTGCTGCCGGTGGATGAGCCGCAGGACACACCCATGCGCCCGTCCTTGATCGACTCGTCGCCCAGCAGGCCGGCATCGGCCAGGGCCTGTTCCGCCGCGGCCACCGCCATCCGCGAAACCCGGCCCATGCTGCGCAGTTGCTTGCGTGTCCAGTGGGCCGGGACCTGGAAATCATCCACAGGCCCGGCCAGGCGGGTGTTCAGCTCAGAGAAGCGATCCCACTCATCCATGCGCCGGATACCGCTGCAGTTGGCGGCGAAGTTGCCAGCGATGGTGTCCCACTCGCTGCCGATGGAAGTGATGCCGGCCATGCCGGTGACGACGACGCGCTTCATCAGCACAGGCCTCCGTTGACGGCCAGTACCTGCCGGGTGATGTAGCCGGCTTCGGCGGACATCAGGAAGTTCACCGCGCCGGCCACTTCTTCCGGGGTGCCCATGCGCTGGGCGGGGATCATCTTCATCAGTTCTTCCACAGGTACATTTTCATCGAGCATGGCGGTGTCGATCAGCCCTGGCGCGACGCAGTTGACGGTGATCTTGCGCTTGCCCAGCTCGATTGCCAACGCCTTGGCCGCGCCGATCAGGCCGGCCTTCGAAGCACTGTAGTTGACCTGGCCGCGATTGCCGATCAGCCCCGAGACCGAGGTGATGCAGACGATCCGTCCGGCGGCGCGGCGACGGATCATCGGCATCATCACCGGGTGCAGCACGTTGTAGAAACCGTCGAGGTTGGTGCGCATCACCGTGTCCCAGTCATCTTCGCTCAAGGCAGGGAAGGCGCCGTCGCGGGTCAGGCCGGCGTTGAGCACGACGCCGTAATAGGCGCCGTAGGTCTCGACATCCGCCTCAAGGATCGCCTTGCAGGCCGCGCGGTCGGAAACGTCGAATTGCAGCACCCGTGCATTGCGCCCCAGGGCCTGGATCTCGGCCTGGACGGTTTCGGCCTCGGCACGGCCACTGCGACAGTGCAGCACGATGTCATGCCCGGCCTGGGCCAGTCGCAGGGCGATGGCGCGGCCGATGCCACGGCTGGAGCCGGTGACCAGGATGGATTCAGTCATGGCGTGTTTCCTGTTGCGGACGGTTCAGAAAGATAATGGGCGGCCTGGGGCGGACGGAACACGTTCAGCCGCGCCGTGGCGTGGATGCCGGGGGCCTGGATATGGCATTCGAACACACCCATGCCGTTGTCGTCTTCCAGTGAGCGCACGCCGTGGATGGTCAGCTCGGTGCCGACTGGAAAACATTCGACATTGCATTCGAACTTACGGGTGCCGAGCAGGAAGCCCAGCTCCACGGCGTCGCCGCGCCGGCGTGCATGGCAACCGGCGAATGCCGCGACACTCTGGGCCATCAGCTCGATGCCGACCCAGGCCGGCAGGGCGCCGTCGTCGCGGTTGAACAGGCCACCGGGCCGGACGGTGGCGTGGGTATGGATCTGTTCGTCATCGAACGACAGGATCCGGTCGATCAGGATCATGTCGCCTGCGTGGGGCAGCAACTCGGCGAGCGGCCAGTCAATCATGGGGCGTCTCCGATAATCAGGCTGACGTTATTGCCGCCGAAGGCGAAGGAGTTGCTCATCAGGCGACGTGGCAGGGTCGGTTTCAGGCGGGTCGCGGCGCTGGTCCAATCCAACGCTGGCAGCGTTGGATCGGCCTGGCCGTCCCAGATGTGCGGCGGCAACGCCTGGGCGGCGTTCTCGGTGCTCAGGGCCAGCCAGCAGAACGCCGCTTCCAGCGCTCCGGCGGCGCCGAGGGTGTGGCCGGTCAAGGGTTTGGTCGAGGAGCAGGGCACGCCGGCCGGGAATAACTCGGCCACCGCCAGGCTTTCCATGGCGTCGTTGTGTTGCGTGGCGGTGCCGTGCAGGTTCAGGTAGTCGATCTGGCCCGGCTCGAGGCCGGCGCAACGCAAGGCCTTTTCCATCGCCTGGCGGGCGCCGCGTCCAGTGGGCTCGGGGGCGGAAATATGATGCGCATCGGAGCTGGCGCCGTCCCCCAGCAAGGCAATCGGGGCGCCAGCGCCGGGGGTCTTGCTCATCAGGAACAGCACCGCTGCCTCGCCGATGTTGATGCCGCTGCGGTTCACCGAAAACGGGTTGCACCGTTCATTCGACACCGCTTCCAGTGCGCAGAAGCCGTTGAGGGTCAGTTTGCACAGGCTGTCCACTCCACCGCACAGCACGGCATCGCACAGGCCCAGGTCCAGCAGGCGGCGGGCGCTCATCAGGGCGCGGGCGCTGGAGGTGCAGGCGGTCGAGATCACATAGGACGGCCCGCTCAAGCCGAGCCAGTCGGACAGAAAATTGGCCGGCGCGCTGAGCTCCTGTTGCTGGTAGTCGTAGCCCTCGGGAAAGTGCTGTTCACGCAGGTAATGGGCGATGCCATGGCTGGCTTCGTCGATACCCGACGTGCTGGTGCCCAGCACGATGCCGATGCGGGTGCGACCGTAGGCCTGGATGGCCTGGTCGATTTCGGCGCGGATTTGCAAGCCGGCTTCCAGCAGCAGCTGGTTATTGCGGCTGCGCTGCATCGCCAGGGCCTGGGGGATGGGCGCCAGTTCACCGCTCACCGAGGCCACCGGCAAGGCCCGGTCGGCCACCCAACCTTCTTCGAGGCGCAGGCCCGAGCCATCGCCGGCAAACAGGTTGCGCGCCACGCTGCGTTTGTCGCGGCCCAGGGCGCAGATCAATCCAAGGGCGTTCAGGTAGGCGGTCATGGGGCGCTCTCGGTCAACGGCGTGATGCGGTAGTGCGGGCCTTGGGGCAGGCTCAGTTGGAAGACCAGCGGTCGCTGGTAGGTCACCTGCCAACGGGCATCGAGGCTCCGTTGCGACGCCCGCTGGCGCGCGGTGGGGTAGTTGCCCGCCAGTTCGGCTTCGGGCGTGAGGGCGAACAACAGCGCGGCGAACAACTCCCGCGCCTCGGCATTCGGCGGCAGCAACCCGTCGGCCTGCCATTGGCCCTCGACCAGGCGCTGGCGGGCCACGGGAATGCCCAGCGGGTCCATCATCGACCAGCGGATCCCGGCGTCTTCGCATTGGATTACCAGTAACCAGTCCTGACGCTGGCCGGCCAACTGCCGTTCGATGTGCAGTTGCAGGGGCAAGGCAAGCGTTGGCGTGCGCTCAGGCAACGGTGCGTGGCTGGCGCAGGCGCTGAGCAGCAACAGGCCGACAATAAGCAGGGCGCGCATCATCCGGCGGCCCCTTCCATGGGTTTGCGGGCCACCACGTTGACCAGGGTTTCCTCGCGCTCGCCGAACGGCTTGGGCCGACGCAGGCCAAAACGCTCCAACAGACCGAAATCCCTGGCACGGCTCCACCACAGGTATGGGTAGGACACGTTGCCGGCCTCGAACTGGAAGCCTTGTTCGCGAATCATCGCCAGGTACTGCGCGGCGCTTTTCTGCACGTGCATCGGGTGGCGGAACAACCAGCGGATCACCCAGGTATCGATGTAGGCCTCGGTGGATTCGGCGAACATCAGGTAGCCGCCGGGCTTGAGCACGCGATAGAACTCGGCGAGGGCCTTTTCCTGCTCCACCAGGTGATGGAACGTCTGGTGGCAGAACACCAGGTCGACGCTGGCATCGGGCACCGGCAATTGCGCGCAGTCGCTGCCGATCAGTTCCACGGCCATGCCCTGGCGCGCCGCTTCCTCGGCGCTCAAGTCCAGGCTATGGGGATCGGCATCGACGCCAATCAAATGCTGTGGTGCGAACACCTGGCGCAGGTACTGGAACGATTTGCCCTGGCCGCAACCGGCATCCAGCAACACTGGATTGGCCGGCAGCGGTTGGCTGAACAACCCGCGCAGGTCGTTGATCGCGACCCGCAACACATGATGCTGCCAGGTGTGGCTACGCAGGAACCAGAAGCCGAAGCGCGTCTCTTCGACGTAGTTGTCGCTCAGATAGCTCATGAAGCGTCACTCGCGCAGATTTCCGAAAGCATGCGCAGGCGGCGCTTGGGTTCGCTGACGAACGGATTGCGCTCATCCCAGGCATAGCCGGCCAGGATCGAGCTGATCATGCGGCGGATGTCGGCGGAGCCTTCGGTGTAGAAAATTACGTCCTGGAAGGTGCCGGCGTACCAGCCTTCGACGTAGCAGCGGAAGGTATCGACGCCGCGCTTGAGTGGCTCGGCGAATTCGCTCTGCCAATCCACGGCTTCACCTTGCAACTGACGATGCAGCACACCGGCGGCCATGCTCGCCGAGCGCATGGCGATGGTCACGCCGGACGAGAACACCGGGTCGAGAAATTCCGCGGCGTTGCCCAGCAGGGCGAAGCCCGGGCCGTGCAGGGTTTTGACATTGGCCGAGTAACCGCCGATGGTCCGCGCCGGGGTGTCCCACACGGCGTTCTGCAACACGCCGGCCAGGCTCGGGGTCTCGTCGATGAAGCCGCGCAGGCAGGCATCGAGGTCGTCGGTGCGACCGGCGAAATGTTCCGCTGCCGCGACCACGCCCACCGAGCAGCGCCCGCCGCTGAACGGGATGGTCCAGAACCAGACGTCGCGCTTGCTCGGATGGGTGGTGATGAGGATTTTTTCGCGATCGAAGGTCGGGGCGTCGATGCGATCTTCAATATGGGTGAACACCGCCTGGCGCACCGGGAAGTTCGACGGCGCCTCCAGGTCCAGCAGGCGCGGCAGGACCCGGCCATAGCCGCTCGCGTCGAGCACGAAGTCGGCTTCGACCCGGTACTGGCTGCCGTCTTCACGTTGCACGCCCAGTTGCGGCCGGGCGAGGCTGAAGTCGGCGCTGGCAATGGCCTGGCCGTAACGGATTTCCACGCCTTGCAGCGCCGCCTGGTCGGCCAGCAGCTTGTCGAAATCGGCGCGTTGCACCTGGAAGGTGGTCGGTTTGCCATGGCTGAAAGTGTCGCCGAAATTGAAGGCGCTATAGCGCTCGCCCCAGGCGAAGGCCGCGCCGTTCTTGCGCTGGAACCCGGCGGCATTCACCGCGTCGAGCATCCCGGCTTCTTCGACGAAATCCAGGCAATGGGACAGCAGGCTCTCGCCGATGGAGAACCGTGGGAAATGCTGGCGCTCGATGACCAGCACATCGTGGCCCTTGCGCTTGAGCAGCGCGGCTGCGATGGCGCCGGAAGGGCCCGCGCCGATCACGACGACCTGGCGACTTTCCATTTCAACTTCTGGCATTGGAGCTCCTGGCCGGGACGGCAATCGAGGTCATACGGTGAAAACCGGCCAGGGCCGGCAGCAATGTAGCGATCAGCCCCATCAGCATCAGCGTGAAGTACAGCGCCGGGCTGATGAGCTGTTGTTGCAAGAGCAAATTGAGGAACACGATTTCACTCAAGCCACGGATGTTCAGCAAGACACTTTCACGCCAGCGGCTGGCACCGGCGAACGACGCCCCGGCCCAACCCAGCCCCAGCCAGTTGCCCAGCAGTTTGCTGGCAATCGGCAAGCCCAGCAACGCCAGCCATTGCACCCAGCCGAGGCTGCTCATGGCGCAGTGGACGTTGATCTGGACGATGCCGAACGTGAGGATCAGCGGGATCGCCAGGTACGTCTGTAGCCCCTGCATCCAGGCCGTGTTGACGGGCAAGACCAGCGGCACCTTGAGCGCGGCCATGCACAGCAGGTAGCCGATGCCGACGATCAGTGCATTGAGCCGGTAGTGTTCGGCCACCACCAGCAAGGCAAAGAAGATCCCGCTGTGCAACAACGGCTGACGCAGGCCGAGCAACCGCAACAGCAGCGGCACGCAGGCGCCGGCCAACGGCAGCAACAGGCTGCTCAGGTGCAGGCTGCCCTGGGCCAGGCCGAACAGGCTCCAGCAGGCCAGGTCGATCAGGATCGCCGTCTGCACCAGGCGCCGGGTGGCGGCGGGCGGGTAGTCGATATGGCGCAGATACAGGTACAGCACCGGGATCGCGGTGATTGCGAACAGCAGGCCCACCGCCAGGGAGCTGATCCACGGTTGCGGCGGCAACAGCCAGAAGGCTGTTCCCAAGCCGCAGGCGAACGGAACGACGAAGCTGGGCAGCGCGATCTTTACGCTCTGGCGGTCCAGGCGCAGGTCGATCACGTCGCTGAGGATGTGCCCCAGCAACAACGCGAACGCCAGGCTGTAGAGGTTCTTCAGCCATACCGGCGATACCAGCTGCGCGCCGCTGAGCTGCCAGCCCGGCTCGATCCAGAAATACATTAGCAGCGGCAGGCCGAAGGTCGCCAGCAGCAACTGGCTGACAATCGGGATCAGTCCGAAGCGTCGGCCCACTAACGTCGCGACAGCGAACAAGACCAGGGCCATCAGCCAGAAAACCGGGATCAGCATGGCCTGGGCTCCGGCGCGGTGGCCTCGTGGGCGTGACGCCCGGCCCACGGCGCCAGCATGAAGCTGAAGGCCAGTCCCAGGCTCACCGACAGGCCGAAGTTACTCACCGCCGGCGTGCTGGAAAGGGCCAGTAGACCGAACGACAGCCAGGTGGTGACCGCCGCCAGGAAGGTCCCCAGCAAGCTCACCGCGGCGCCGCCGATCTGTTCGCGCATGAGGATCGCATAGTCGACGCCGATGGCGGTCACCAGCAGCAGGCCGAACAGGCTGAACAGGGTCAGCGGCTGCCCCAGCCAGCCGAGGCTCGCCAGGCTGCACAGCGCCGCGAGCAGCGGTAGGGCGACGATGCGCAAGGCTGCGCCGACCCCGAATGGCCAGATCAGCACCAGTACGATCAGCACGCAAGAGGCCAGTTTCAGCTCGGCGGCGCTGACCTGCGTGGCGGCGAACACCTGGTTCAGGTCTCCCAGGCGATCCACCAGTTGCACGCCTGGCAGATCCACCGCCTGCACCCGCAGCAGCGCCGCGTCATTCAGGCCTTGCAGACTGACGGTGGCGGCCACGCCTTGTCCGGTCGGGCCGAGCCAGAGCGTGCGATACGGTTCGGCCAGGGGGCCGCTCAGTGCCGCGTCGATGTCTTCGATCGGCAGGGCTTGCAGTTGCGCCAACTCCGCTTGCAGCGCGGCGACCGGCACGCCCAGGTCCAGCAGCGGTTGCCAGAACGCCGGCAACCGGGCCAGGGCTTCCCGGACTTTCTGCTGCTCGGCCGGCGGGCTGACCAGTTGGTTCAGCGACAGGTAACCCTGGAGTTTGTCCAGGCCGACTAACTGATCCAGGCGCTCGTTGAGCGCGGTCTGGCGCTCCAGCAGTTGGGCCTGGTCGTCGGCGCGGATCAGGAAGAACTGACTGGTGGGCTGGAAACCGGTGATGCGCGCAATGTCGCGGGCTTCGTCGGTCAGGTGTTGGGGCGTACCGATCCACTGGCGGATGTCGTTCTTGGTGGTCAGATGCCACAGACCGCCCGCGCAGAAGGCTAGCAACAGCCCCAGCAGGACGGGCGTGCGCACCCGCGCCAACAAGGTTTCGCGCAGCTTGAGCAGGCCCTCGCACAAGCGCAGCGGCCATTGGGCCGGGCGCAGGTCCGCGCCCTTGAGCAGCGCCGGCAGCAGGCAGACAGCCGTCAGATAGGCGCCGATGAGTCCGGCGGCGGAAAATATCGCGATCTGGGTCAGCGCCGGGAAGGGCGTCCAGGCCAGGGCGAGGTAGCCGATGCAGGTGGTCACCAGGCTCAGGCTCAGGCCCGGCAGGGTCAGGCGCAGGGCCGGCCAGCTGCGCCAGGGCTTCAGGCTCCAGCTCTTGGACAGATAGTGGAGCGGGTAATCCACCGCCACGCCGATCAGGCTGGAACCCAGCACCAGGGTCATGACGTGCATGCGACCGAACAGCGCCACGCACGCCACCGCACCGAACAGCATGCCCACCAGCACCGGGACGAAGGCCAGCCACACCCGCAGGCGCCGGAACGCCAGGAGCAACAGCAGCAGGATGCCGACCGTCGCGCCGCCGCCGACCCAGGTGATTTCCCGCGAGGCCTGTTGTTGGCCGCTGGCGGCGTACAGCAGGCCGCTGGCGGCCAGCAGTTGCCCTTGGGCCTGGCTAGCCTGCTCGCGACTGCGCTGCAGCAACGCGGCCACTTGCAGCGGCAGATTCATGTCAAACGCGTTGCCCTGGGTGCGGGCCCGCAGCATCACCCAATGCTTGCCGTCGGCCTCGGCGACCAGCGCCCCGCTGCCCACGTCGAGCTGTATCGCGCCGCGTTGTGGCTGGCTGTTCTGGATGCGTCCGGTCAGGCCCAGCCAATCGTCCTGGCTGGGCACCAGGCTGAAGCCGCTGAACGGATCGAACAGCGCCTGGACCCGTTGCTGGATGAACGCCTGGGGTTGTTCGATCAGCTGTTGACGGTCCGCCGCCGAGAGCATCGCCAGCCGTCCGTTGAGCAGTTGCGTGCGCAGCGCCGGCAAATCGGCCTGCAAGGTCCACTGGACCTTGTCGAACAGTCCGCTGGCCTGCCATTGCCCGGCGAGGTTTTGCGCCAGGGCGAGGGCCTGTTGTCGGTCGACGTGCCCGACCAGCACAAGTACCTCGCGATTGAGCGGTTCTTGCATGCGTTGTTCGGCGACGAGCTCCAAGGCGTCCGGGGAGGTGCCCGGCACCAGTTCCATGAGATTGGCCGACAGCGGCGCGCCCTGACGCCATTGCCAGCCGGCGAGCGCCAGTACTGCCAGCAGCAGGATCAGGAACAGCCGTGGCAAGCTGCGTTCACTCGGTAAAGTCATGTTGCTCCGCTTCACTCAAGGGCTGCGCGCTGGTGGCGTCCTGCATGCGCAGCACGGTGCTGTCGCCCTGGGTTTCCAGCAGCTCGATGCGTTGCACCAGTTCGCCGCCGTCGATGTTGATCTGGTTGAAGACCTGCTTGAGCAGCACCGACCGCGGAGTCAGGGTGAGTTTCCATTGCTGTGGCTCGCCTGAAAGGCTCAGCTCGAAATCCCGTTGCAGGCCGCTGCTGTCGCCCTGCAATACCGCCAGGAACAGACGGTTCTGTTCGGCGCCGGCGCTTTTGTTCGGCAGCATCTGCCAGGTGTCGCCGTCCCGCCGGGCAATGCCCTGGGCGCTGATGCGGTAATCCTGTTGCAACGGGGTTTGCAGCAGCCAGAGCAGGCCGTGTTGCTTGGCCAGCACGAAGCGACCCTTGCTGATCAGCGGCTGGGGCAGGGCGCGCAAGTGTTTCTCCTGGATGAACTGGCCGTGGATCACCTCCGGACGCGCCAGTTGATCGCTCAACTGCTGCAAATCGAAGGCCTGGGCCAAGGGCGCCAGGCAGCACAGCAAGAGCCAGACCGACAAGCGCTTCATGGCAGTTTCCTTTCAACGGCTTCGACAAAGACCCGAGGCGAGGCCAGCAGCATTTCGCGGCTGGCGATGTCCACCGCCACCTGCACCGAACTGGCGCGGGTCAGGCGTTCGCCGGTGGCTGCATCGCTGATCAGGTAATTGATCTTCAATCGGTTTTCCCACTCCACCAGGCTGGCGCGCACGGTCAGCGTCTGGCCGAACACCGCGCTGCGTACGTAGCGCAATTGCAGGTCGATCACCGGCCACGCATGGCCGGATTCGAGCATGTCGTTGTAGTTGTGGCCGATCAGGTCGAGCAGCGCGCAGCGGGCCACTTCCAGGTATTTGACGTAGTGGCCGTGCCAGACCACGTTCATCGAATCCACATCGAAGAATGGCACCACCACCTGCGTGTCGACGTGCAGCACGCCCTGGCTACGCATGCAGCCTCCAGTGTTGCTCGGCGATGCGTTGCAGGCACAGGCGCAATTCGCCTTCCAGGGCGCGGTCCTCGATGACCGGGGCGAAATCCTCGGCCAGTTGCGTGTGCATGACAGCCAGGGCCGGTGGCAGCGCTCGTGCATCTTCGGCGCGGCTGCGCAGCCACACGCCCTGGTTGGCCGCCAGCAGCGTCGCGGCGGCGACCTGTTCGGTCAATTCCAATACGCGAATCGCATCCCGGGCGGCGATGGTGCCCATGCTCACCTTGTCTTGGTTGTGGCACTCGGTGGAGCGCGAGAACACGCTGGCCGGCATCGTGTTTTTCAAGGCTTCGGCGGTCCAGGCGCTGGCGCCGATCTGCACGGCCTTGAAGCCATGGTTGAGCATCGCCCGCTCGGCGCTGGCGCCGGACAGGTTGCTCGGCAGGCCGTGGTTGTAGCGTTCGTCCACCAGCAGCGCGAGTTGTCGGTCCAGCAGGTCGGCGACGTTAGCCACCAGGTTTTTCAGGCTGTCCATGGCGAAGGCGATGTGCCCGCCGTAGAAGTGCCCGCCATGCAGGACCCGCTCGGCCTCGGCGTCGATGATCGGGTTGTCGTTGGCGCTGTTGAGTTCGGTTTCGATGAACGAACGCAGCCAGGCCAGGCTGTCCGCCAGCACGCCGAGCACATGGGGAGCGCAGCGCAAGGAATAGCGGTCTTGCAGGCGATGCAGCGGCGCGGTCGGTGCATCGATCGCCAGGTCCTCGCGCAGCCACGCGGCGACTTGCATCTGCCCCGGGTGTGGCTTGGCGGCGAACAGGCGTTCGTCGAAATGCTCCGGGTTGCCTTGCAGGGCGACCACGTTCAGCGCAGTGATGCGGGTCGCCAGGTGCAGCAGGTAATCGGCCCGGGCGTAGGCCAGGCAGGCCAGGCCGGTCATCACCGCGGTGCCGTTCATCAGCGCCAGGGCTTCCTTGGGCCGTAGCACCAAGGGCGTCCAGCCCAGTTCGCGGTGCACGTCGGCGGCTGCGCGGCGTTCGCCACGGAACATGACTTCACGCTCGCCGGACAAGGTCGCGGCAACGTAGGACAGCGGCGTCAGGTCACCGCTGGCGCCCACCGAGCCTTCTTCGGGAATCAGCGGCAGGATGTCGTGTTCGAGGAAGGCTTGCAGGCGTTCCAGCAGTTCCACGCGCACCCCTGAAACGCCGTGACACAGCGACTGCAAGCGCGCCGCCAGCACCGCACGGGTGGCCTGGGCGTCCAGCAGCTTGCCCAGGCCGCAGCCGTGGAAGGTGTACAGGTGACGCGGCAAGGCCTCGACGTGGTGCAGCGGCACCGCCACCACGCAGGAGTCACCGTAGCCGGTGGTCACGCCGTAGATCACGCCTTCCTTGTCCAGCAAAGAATCGAGGAACTGCGCGCCCTTGGCGATGCGCTGGCGGAACGCCGGGTCATCCTGCAAGCGGGTCGGCGCCTGGCGGTTCGCCAGGGCCAGCACATCTTCGATGCGCAGAGGGCATTCGCCGAAGGTTACCGGCTCAAGAGTGGGCATCGTCATCGGTCTTCCAGAAAGGGTAAAAGTTGAACCACTGTTGCGGGCCCTGGAGGCAGAACTGCGCCAGGCGTTCGGCGTAGCGGCCGGCCCAGTGGGCGATGGTTTGCTCGCGGTCGTTGCGCTTCCACACCACGGCCTCGGCGAAGGGTTCGAGGGTGACGCGATAGCGCCCCTCATGCTTGAGACACATCAACAGGTTGACCGGGCATTTCAGCAGGCCGGCCAGCAGCCAGGGGCCTTGGGGGAACGCGGCCGGATGGCCCAAGAAGTCTACGGTCACGCTGCGCCCCCCATGCAGCGGCACGCGGTCGCCGGCAATCGCCAGCCACTCGCCGCGCTCCAGGCGCTCGCTCAGTTGCAGCATGACCGCCGGGTCCAGTTCGCTGACCTGTATCAGCCGCAAGTGCGTGGCTCCGGCTTCGCCCAACAGGCGATTGAACTGCTCGGCGTGCTTGGTATGCACCAGCACGTTCATGGTGACTTTTTCACCCAGCTCGGCCAAGGCCCGGCACATCTCCAGGTTACCCAGGTGGGCGCCCACCAGCATCTGCCCGCGGGCGTCACGCAAGTGATTGCGCAGCAAGGCAGTGTCGACGATTTCGATCTGCTCGATGCTCAGCTTGCCGTTCCACACGTCGAGCTTGTCGAGCAGCGAATCGGCAAAGGCCATGAACTGCCCGAACACCCGCCAGCGGGTCGGGCGCAGCTCGGGACGGGCGCTCCAGTCGGCCAGGCGCTGCTGGTATTGCCAGGCGGCCTGGCGTGCGCTGCGCCCGAAAATGAAAAAGTACAGGACGATGCCGTACAGCACCGGTGTCAGCAGGCGACGGCCCAGCACCCTGGCGGCGAACGCGGTGAGTTTCATCAGCCAGAAGCTGCCGCGCTCCTGGCGGTCGGCCCAGTGTTGCTTGTCGACGTTCATGTTCGCCACCGTCGCCAGAGAATCAGCGGCAAGCGCACCAGCATGCCGAAGAACAGCCGGGTGTGCATGCTGGAAATCAGCACATTGTCGTGGAACAGCCGGAAGTGCGAGACCCCGTCGGCAGGGTAGTGAACCTGGGTGTGCAGCCAGCGCATCGGCTGGTTGCGCCAGGCCAGGCGCACCAAGATGTCGGAGTCAAAATCCATGCGCTTGCCGATATTGGCCGAGTCGATCAGCGCCAGGGTCGGTGGCAGCGGGTAGACCCGGAAGCCGCACATGGAGTCGCGGATTTGCAGGGACAGGCTGTTGATCCAGACCATGACGTGGGTCAGGTAGCGTGCGTACAGACGGCCTTTCGGCACGCTGGCGTCGTACCGTGGATAGCCGCAGATCAGCGCGTCGGGATGGGCACGGGACTGCTCAATGAACGTGCTCACGTCACCCAGGTCGTGCTGGCCGTCGGCATCCACCTGCAAGGCGTGGCTGAAACCCAGGCGCGCCGCTTCGCGCAGACCGGTCATCACTGCACCGCCCTTGCCTTGGTTGACCGCCAGCCGGACCAGATGCACCCGCTCGCCTTCGGCCAGTCGCTCCAGCACTGCTGCGCAGGCCGGGCTGCTGGCATCGTCCACCAGCACACAAGGCAGGTCGCGGGCGAGCAATGCCTGGACCACCGCCGAGATGGCGGTTTCGTGGTTGTAGACCGGGATCACGGCGCAGGGGTTATGCATGCTGTTTGCCTTGCGCCGATCCATTGTGGCGAGGGAGCTTGCTGTGGCGAGGGAGCTTGCTCCCGCTGGGCTGCGAAGCAGCCCCCCGCTTTCCAAGGGCGAGCGCTGCGCACTCGAGCGGGAGCAAGCTCCCTCGCCACAGGGAGGCTGGGTGAACCTTTGGATTACTCATCACCCACCCCCAACACAATCCGCCCGCTGGAACAGGCCGCCGTGTCGTTGCGGTAGGCGAAGTACAACTTGCCGCGTTCGCGGTCGAAACGCAGGCTCAGCTGGATTTCATCGCCGGGGCGTACCAGTTGCTGGAATTTCAGCACCTCCATGCCGATGAACCGGGGCGGCACGTCCAGCAATTGTCGGCCCAGGCTCATAGCCCAATCGACCTGGACCACCCCAGGCAGTACCGGCGCGGTGGGAAAATGGCCGCTGAAGTACGCAAGATCCGGTGGCACGACCAGTTGCAGGTTCCATTCACCGGCGGTTTCGACTTGTTCCAGGATTTCGGGCGCCTTGGGACGCGACGCCATCAGCAGCGCTTCGACTTCGGCCTGGGGCAACTTACCCTGGGCATTGAGCGGCAGCTGCCGCAACCAACGCCAGCGTCGTGGCAGGGCCAGGGTTTCGCAGTGCCCGCTCAGGTGGCGGCGCAGACCCTCGGTCACGGCGCGTCGGCCCTGGTTGCGCAGGGTTCGCAGGCCGGCTTCGCTGAGTACCAGCAGTGCGCCGAGGGAGGCGCGATTCTCCTGCACGACCCCGAGCCGCGCTTCACTGACCCATTCGTGGGCGGTCAGCGCCTGTTCGAGCATCGGCAGGGAAATACGTTTTTCTTCGAGCTTGACGATACGGTCCAGCCGCCCGAGCAGTTCGAAGCGCCCGTCTTTGGCGATCCGCGCTGCGTCGGCCGTGTGTTCCACATGTCCGGCCGGCAGATAGGGCGAGGCGATCAGCAGGGCGCCGTCGCTGTCCTGGCTCAGCTCGACATCGGCAAACGGTTGCCACAAGCCGCCGCCCTGGCGCCAGGCGATGCCGCCGGTTTCCGAGCTACCGAAGATTTCCGTCGGCCACTGCCCGAGGCGCTGCTGCAGGCTCTCGGCGGCCTCGGTCGGCAAGGCGCCGCCGGAGGAGAACACCCGGCGCACTCGGCTCAAGGCCGGCCAGTCGAGGTTGTCGCCCATGCGCTTGAGCAGCGCCGGGCTGGCGACCCAGGCAAACGCCGGGTGTTCGCGGCTGGCGCGTTGCAGATCTTCCGGGAATGCCAGTTGCCGACGCACGAACGGCCGCCCGGCGCACAGCGGCCACAGCACCCGGAACAGCAAGCCATAGATGTGCTGGGCAGCGACGCTGCCGATCATGCAGGCCGGACCCAGCTCGGCGCCCCACAATTGCTCCAGAGCCTGGACTTCGTTGCTCAACTGTCGCAGGTTTTTTTCGATGCGCTTGGGTTCGCCACTGGAGCCGGAGGTGCACAGGTTCAGCCAGCAGTCATCGACGTCCAGTTCAGCGGGGGGCAGCGGGGCTTCTTGCAATTGGCCGGGATGAGTGTCGCCGGGCTGATCGGTCAGCCACAGGTCCACCTCGGCGGTCCAGCGTTGGCGGGTCTGGGCTTGCAGGTCGGCCGGCAGCAGGACTCGCACCCCGGCACGCCAGGCACCGAGCAGGGCTACCGCCAAGTCGGCGGCATCTTCCAGATGCACGGCCACATACCGCACGCCCCGGGTTTGCAGGCCGGCGGCCAGGCGCAACGCCGCGTCCCGCAACTGCGCGTGATTGAGCGCCGGATCGGCAGTGACAGCACGTTCCGGCAAAGCCTCGAGCAACATCTGCTCAAGTGTTATCCAATTCATGGACGGCCTCTTACCCGTTGTCGTATGAGCCATTCAATGGCAAACAGCAGCCCCATCAATCCGTAGGAAATCAGGCCGGTGTACAACATCCACCAGCTCAGCGGCGCCCATAGGGTCAGGGCGGCCGCGAGCAAACCGTTACACAGGAAAAACACACTCCAGGCCACTGTGACCTGACGCGTATAGACCACCGCCTTCTGCGGCAGCTGCGGTTCGCGCAGGCGAGCCAGGCGCTCGATCATGGGCGGCCCGTATCTCAGGCTCAGCACGAACAGCCCGAGCATGAAGGCGCTGATCAGCACCGGGTACCAGCGCAGCAGGAGCGGGCTGTCGAACAGCGCGAGCAACGCACAGAACACGATCGCCGATGTTGCCATCCAGCGACTGCCGGGACCGCCATTGCCCAGCAAGGCCCGGGCCAGCCACAGGCTGCCCAGCAGCAGCCCGAACTGCCACGGAGCGAAGTGCTCCATGCCGAAATACACCGCAAAGGGGTACAACAGGCCCGCCAGCAGCAGGCCAAGGCCAATCAGCCGGGTCATGCGGCCGGTTGGACCAGTCGATAAACCGCCTCGACCACGTCATTGACGGTGCGCACGGACTTGAACTCTTCGGCGGCAATTTTCTTGCCGGTCTGGCGCTTGATGTGGTCGATCAGGTCGACTGCGTCGATGCTGTCGATCTCCAGATCCTGGTACAGGTTCGATTCCAGCGTCACGCGTTCGGGGTCCAGCTCGAAGAGCTCGACCAGAGCATCGCGCAGGGTGTTGAAAATGTCGTCACGAGTTTGCATGGTCCGGTCTCAGGGGCGTTTTGCAGTGACGAAGGCCGCAAGGCTTGCCACATTGCTGAAATGGTTACGGGTGTCCTTTGCGTCGGCGTCGATCTTGATGCCGTACTGTTTCTGGATCGCCAGGCCAAGCTCCAGGGCATCGACCGAGTCCAGGCCCAGGCCTTCGCCGAACAGGGTCTGGTGGTCGCCGATGTCGTCGATGCCGATGTCTTCCAGACCGAGGGCGTCGATGATCAGCTGTTTGATGTCACGGTGCAGATCGCTCATCTTCGGCGAGCTCCTTGATGAAATGGTGATGCAGAAAATCGTTGAGCCTGCGCGAAGCCTGGGGCGGCGGGCCGAGCGCGGCGAACGCCTGCGGGTCTATATCGGCCCCGACGCGAAAACTGAAGTGCACGCGGCGTGCTGGGATGCGGTACCAGGGCTCGGCCTTGGTCAGGGTGGTCGGGCAGACCTCGATGGTGACCGGCGTGAGGATCTTCGCACCGCGCAGGGCAATGGCCGCGGCGCCCCGATGAAAGGCCGGCGCCTGGCCCGGCTGGGTGCGGGTGCCTTCGGGAAAGACGATCAGGGTCTGGCCGTCCTGCAGGGCATCGCTGGCGGCGTCGAGCATGTCCATGCTGCCGTCATTGCTGATGTATTGCGTTGCGCGCAACGGGCCGCGGGTGAACGGGTTGTCCCACAGGCTCTGCTTGACCACGCAATTGGCGTTGGGCACCAGGCCGATCAGGAACACCACGTCTATCAGTGACGGGTGATTGGCGATGATCATCTGTCCAGGGCGACCGAGCCGTTCGGCGCCGTCGATCTGATAGGTGAGCACTCCGGTCCGGGCCATGAAACGGATAAAGCACCAGAACAACCGGCCGACCGTGCGCCGGGCTCGTTGCCGGTGGGCCTGGGCATCACCGGGCAGCCAGGCCAGGACCGGAAACACCAGCAGGCGCAGGCACAGCCCACCCAGCCCGAACAGGGCGAAGCTGGCGGCGGTCGCGAGCAGGCGCCAGTAGAAGGCGTCGCGATGTTTACCGATTACCGGTTGCGTTGCCAGGTCCATACGCGATTCTTCCAGGCATGTTGGCAAGTGGTTTGATGGGTCAGCAGGGTACGCAACAGATTCAGGGCATGGGGCCAGTCGCTACCGGGTAATTGACCGGCGGACAGGTCCAGTTGCCAGTCGTCGCCCGGGGTCAGCAGTAGGGCCATGGCATAGGGAAATGGCACATCATTGACCCATGGCGCGTACACCTGCGGCGGTTGTTCTTCGGTCATCACCAGCAGTACGGCGGGCGAACCTTCGTTGAGCAGTGCCGCGGCCTCCAGTACGCCGTGTTCCAGACCGTCACCGGTGGCGGCCAGGGCCGTCATTTCGCTGGTTTCGCCGCGCATGATCGACCACAGGCCGATTACGGCGTTGTGCACCGACAGGCTGAACTGGGTTGGTGAAAGGGGCTGGTCAGCGGCCAGGTCTTTGAGAATCTCGAATGTGCGTGGGGTTTCGCCGTGGCGGGAAATAAAGACCAACGGCAGCTCCGGCCGGCCCTCGGCCAACGGCCAGCCCACGCTGAAAGCCATCCGTGCGAGACGGCTGAGGCGGCGGCGTTGCATGGCCGGCAGGAACGAGACGTCAGGGGCGGCATCGCTGGCGGGCAATACGACCGGTTGTCGGCTCCATGCCTGCCAATCGGCCACGCTTTCGAGCCCAGGGGCCCATGCGCGCCATTGGGCGATGTTGAAATTGATCACAAATTAATCCCACCCCTGCGGGCTTTTATTGTCACGGTCAGTGGTTTGACCCGCGTCCAACCCTGCATGGTCTTGCGACCCAAGTGGCGCGCATTATCCCGGTGCGGTTGGCTTGTAGCAAATACTGGTTACATTTTGCACAGCAAAAATGTACGAATCAGTGCACTGAGTCTCAGGCTGGAACCATTATCGCGATTGTGACGCGCCTGTCTGTTGGTTGCTTGCGGCCTATGCAGCAGCCATTGACGCCTCAGTCGTGGAAAAAGCCACCGATGCTGTAGTCCGTCTACGCAGAAGGTAGCTAAGCGGTGTCGCGGCCTACTACACTCGGGAATCTTTGAGACACGGAGGCTTTGCCATGCGGCGTGTGGTGTTCAATCAGAAAGGTGGCGTGGGCAAATCCAGCATTGCCTGCAACCTGGCAGCAGTCAGCGCCAGCGAAGGGTATCGCACACTGTTGGTGGACCTGGACGCTCAAGCCAACTCCACTCAATACCTGACCGGCCTGACCGGGGACGAGATTCCCATGGGAATCGCCGACTTCTTCAAGCAGACCCTGTCGTCCGGGCCCTTCTCGAAGAAGAGCAAGGTGGATATCTACGAGACACCGTTCGACAACCTGCATGTCATCACTGCCACGGCGGAACTGACGGACCTGCAGCCCAAGCTCGAGGCGAAACACAAGATCAACAAGCTGCGCAAACTGCTGGAAGAGTTGGACGAGGACTACGACCGGATCTATCTGGACACCCCGCCGGCCCTGAACTTCTATGCGGTTTCAGCGCTGATCGCCGCTGATCGCGTGCTGATTCCCTTCGACTGTGACAGCTTCTCCCGCCAGGCGCTCTACGGGCTGATGGCGGAAATCGACGAGCTCAAGGACGACCATAACGACGGTCTGGAAGTCGAAGGCATCGTCGTCAACCAATTCCAGGCCCGCGCCAGCCTGCCCCAACAGATGCTGGACGAGCTGATCGCAGAAGGCCTGCCGGTATTGCCGGTATACCTGAGCAGCTCGGTGCGCATGCGCGAATCCCACCAGGCCAGCCTACCGCTGATTCACCTGGACCCACGGCACAAGCTGACCCAGCAGTTCGTCGAGCTGCATGGATTGCTGGAAGGCGCTTGATCCTGTGGGAGCGATCTTGCTCGCGATGACGAGGACACATGCAACAGGGCGTTGTCTGTCAGTGCGCTATCGCGAGCAAGCTCGCTCCCACAGGGGCAGCAGTGATCCACAGTGGTCTGTGTGATCTCAAACCCCCTGGCTACGCAACCACCCCATCAGCTGCGGCAAAGGCATTGCCCCGCTCTGGCGCGCCACTTCCCGGCCTTCCTTGAACAGGATCAGACTGGGAATCGAGCGGATCCCCAGTTGCGCCGATAGTTGCTGGTTGGCCTCGCTGTCGAGCTTGGCCAGCCGGCATTTGCCCAGCAGTTGCGTGGCGGCCTGTTCGAACACCGGCGCGAAGGACTTGCAGGGCCCGCACCAATCGGCCCAGACATCTACCAATAGCGGCAGGTCGCCCTTGATCTGGCTGGCATAGTCACCTTGCTTGAGTTCGAACGGTTTGCTCGACAGCACTTGCGCCTTGCAGCGCCCGCACTTGGGCTGGTCGCCGAGGCGTTCGGTGGGTATGCGGTTGAGCCCATTGCAGTGGGGGCAGGGGATCAGCATTGGCGTGGCTCCAGAAAAACATCGATGCAACGATTTGAACACGGCCCGACAGCCACCACAAAAAACCTTGTGGGAGCGAGCTTGCTCGCGATGGCGGCAGCACAGTCAATGATGTGTTGACTGGCTTACCACCATCGCGAGCAAGCTCGCTCCCACAGAGGTGATGTGATGCGGGTTATTTACCGTTGGTCAGGGTGTTGTAGCTGGTCATCAGGTTGCGGTAGTCCGGGATGTGGTTGGAGAACAGGGTCGCCAGGCCTTCCACGTCGTTGCGCCAGTCGCGGTGCAGCTCACAGGCCAGGCCGAACCAGGTCATCAGTTGGGCGCCGGCGGTGGACATGCGGTCCCAGGCCGAGTCACGGGTCAGCTCGTTGAACGTACCGGAGGCATCGGTGACCACGAACACCTCGAAACCTTCGGCCAGGGCCGACAGTGCCGGGAAGGCCACGCAGACTTCAGTCACAACGCCGGCGATGATCAGTTGCTTCTTGCCGGTGGCCTTGATGGCCTTGACGAAATCCTCGTTGTCCCAGGCGTTGATCTGGCCAGGGCGAGCGATGTATGGCGCGTCCGGGAACAGGGTCTTGAGCTCGGGCATCAGCGGGCCGTTGGGGCCGGTTTCGAAGCTGGTGGTGAGGATGGTCGGCAGTTGGAAGTATTTTGCCAGGTCAGCCAGGGCCAGAACGTTGTTCTTGAAACGGTCCGGATCGATGTCGCGTACCAGCGACAGCAGGCCGGCCTGGTGGTCTACCAGCAGAACGGCGGCGTTGTCTTTGTCCAGGCGGTTGTAGGAAGTGGTCATGGCGTAATCCTCATAAAGTTTGGGTGCCGAACGATTCGGCGGGGTTAAGGTTTTGAACTCGGTACAGCGTTAAATCGGGTGTCGATCCGACTGAAGCTTTTGGCTTCGGCCTGTGTTCCTAAGCGATGGACATAGATTAAAAGTGATACCTTTGATGCGCTAGACTGCAAAAATCCGCCTTTGCGTTCTATTTGGAGAACGATCATCGAAGACCTCAATACGCTTTACTACTTCACCCAAGTGGTGGAACACGGCGGCTTCGCTGCTGCCGGTCGTGCGCTGGACATGCCCAAGTCCAAGCTCAGTCGGCGTATCGCCCAGTTGGAGGAGCGGCTCGGGGTGCGCTTGATCCATCGCACCAGCCGCCTTTGCACGCTCACGGAGATCGGCCAGGCTTATTACCAGCGCTGCCTGGCGATGCGGGTCGAGGCCGAGAGCGCGGCCGAAGTGATCGAGCGCAACCGTTCCGAACCCCAGGGGCTGGTGCGCATCAGTTGCCCGACGGCATTGCTCAATAGCTGGGTCGGGCCGATGCTGACCCGCTACATGATCAAATACCCGCGGGTGGAGCTGTTCATCGAGAGCACCAACCGCCGGGTCGACCTGATTCATGAAGGGTTCGATATCGCCTTGCGGGTGCGCTTTCCGCCGCTGGAAAACACCGACATGGTCATGAAAGTGCTGAGCAACAGCACCCAATGCCTGGTAGGCAGCCCGGCTTATCTGGAGCGTCTGTCGTCTCCCGCTTCCCCGGCGGACCTCAACGGCCTGCCCAGCGTGCATTGGGGCTCGGCGCAACGCGAATACCAGTGGGAACTGTTCGGCCCGGATGGCAGCCGTGCGCTGATCCGCCATGAACCGCGCATGGTCACCGACGACCTGCTGGCCCTGCGGCATGCGGTACTGGCGGGTATCGGCGTCGCCCACCTGCCCACCGTGGTGGTACGCGAAGACATAGCGGCGGGCCGCCTGGTGGAACTAGTGCCGGGCTGGACGCCCAAGTGCGGGATCGTCCACGCGATCTTTGCCTCACGGCGCGGGTTGCTGCCGTCGGTGCGCACGTTGATCGACTTCCTGGCAGAGGAATTCAGCCATAGCGATATGGCTTAGCGTGAATCAGCAAGCCCGCTCCCACGGGATTTGCGCCGGGCATGAAAGTAGGGGCCACCGCAGGCCCCAATGTGGGAGCGAGCCTGCTCGCGATTGCGGCGGCACATTCAACATCGATGCAAGCTGATCCACCGCCATCGCGAGCAGGCTCGCTCCCACAGAGATTTTCTCCAGGTCTTCTCACGGTGCCATTCATCAGGTCCGCCGCACGCAAGGCGCGCCAGGCCCTCAAAAATAAAACGCACCTGTTCATATCCGGAGGCCCCATGAGCAATCCTCAAGACCCAACCCTTTCCACCACGCTGAACAGCCCCAACGACGACGGCTTCGTACTCGGCACCGCCGGCCGCGACGAAGACCCGAACGCCGCCCCGTCATACGCCACTGATGAGCGCCATGACCGGGATGAGCTGACCCCGGAAGACACCCGCGGTTTACCCGGCTATCCGAAGGAAACACCACCGGCAAAACCGGCGGATGAGCAAGCGGATGCCGAAACAGAGTCAGGAATCGAAACGCCTGAGCAGGGGAACGATAAGGTGGGATGAGTGGCATTTTTTATAAAGCCAGTCAGCTAAAGATCATCCGGGGCGAAGCAAAGCCTGTGGCGAGGGAATTCATCCCTGTAGGCTGCGCAGCAGCCGTTAATCGGCGCTGATTCATCTGGATCACGCCGACCTGCTTTTTGTGGCGAGGGAGCTTGCTCCCGCTGGGCTGCGCAGCAGCCCCTGGCCTTTCAAGTCCCAAGGCGAGCGCTACGCACTCGAGCGGGAGCAAGCTCCATCGCCACGAGCGCCTCAGCATTATGAGGAGCAACTGATCTCCAGATGCTTGCCCCACTCTGGTGGACGTTGCGCATAGGCATCCATTCCCGGTTGTTCCTCGAACGGCTTGCTCAGCACGCTGTGCAAGCGGCGGACTTCTTCATAGTCGCCGGACTCGGCGGCGTCGATGGCTTTCTGGGCCAGGTAGTTGCGCAGCACATACAGCGGATTGACTGCGTGCATGCGGGTTCGGCGCTGGTCTTGGTCGACGGTGCCTTCGCGGTTGACGCGGGCTATGTAGAGTTCGCCCCAGGCATCGAAGCCCTTTAGGTCGACGAAATCATCGCGCAGGGTCGCGATGGCCTGTCCGGGCGCCTGGTCGCCCAGGCGGCGGAAGAACAGGCTGTAGTCGACGCCGCTGTTCTGCATCAGTTGCAACAGGCGTTCCACCAGTTTCTGATCGTCCTCTTCAGCGCGGGTCAGGCCGAGGCGGCGGCGCATGAGGTCCAGGTAGTGAGCCTGATACAGCGGCAGGTACAAGCCGAGGGTTTCACGCAGGGCCTCGACGCTGATGAAGGGCGTCAGGGCCTGGGCCAGGGCGCTGAGGTTCCACTGCCCGATGGGCACCTGATTGCTGAATGAGTAGCGGCCCTGGTCATCTGAGTGATTGCAGATGAAGTTGGCGTCGAAGTCGTCGAGGAAGGCGAATGGCCCGAAGTCGAAGGTGATGCCCAGGATCGACATGTTGTCGGTGTTCATCACGCCATGGCAGAAGCCATAGGCCTGCCATTTCGCAATCAACTCGGCATTGCGCTCGACGATTTCCCGGAACATCGCCAGGTACGGCTCCGGCTGCTCGCGGCATTCGGCGAAGTGCAGGTTCAGCACATGCTCCGCGATGGCCGCATGCAGCTCGGGTTTCTTGGTGTAGTAGAAGTATTCGAAGTGGCCGAAGCGCACATGGCTGGGCGAAAGGCGCAGGACCATGGCCGCGCGCTCCTGCTTTTCCCGCCACACCGGGGTGTCCGAGCCGATCACGCACAGCGCGCGGGTGGTAGCAATGCCCAAGGCGTGCAGGGCTTCGGACGCCAGGAATTCGCGGATCGAGGAGCGCAGCACCGCCCGGCCGTCGCCCATCCGTGAGAATGGCGTCTGGCCGGCACCCTTGAGGTGCAGGTCCCAGTGTTCACCGGCCTCGTTGTACACCTCTGCCAGCAGCAGCCCGCGCCCATCACCCAGTTGCGGGTTGTAATGGCCGAACTGATGCCCGGAATAGACCATGGCCCGGGGTTCGGCCTCGGCCCACAGCTTATGACCGCCGAACAGCTCGGCGAACAGCGGCGACTCGGCTTCGGCCGGGTCCAGGTCCAGCAAGTCCATGGCGGCGGGGCTGACAACGACCAGGCGAGGGTTGTCGATGGGCTCGGGCAGTACGTGGGCCGAGAAACCGTCGCCCAGGCGGGCGAAGCAGTTGTCGAAGGTCAATGTTTCCAGGGTTTTCATGGCCGTCTCCTGCGCGATGCCCAGGGGCACCCCGCGATCAGTCGAGATTCTGTTGCGGTGGCTCTGGTACCGGTTTGATATTGGCGACGGTCGACGGCGCTATGGTCTTGTGATCGGGCTCGGCGGGCACCAGCTTGTATTCCTGGCCGTGAAGGTTCTTCAGGTAGATTTCCATCTGCCGGAACGAAATATTGATGTGCTGCTTCTTGAATTCACGGTTGATGAAGCGGTTGATCTCGTCCAGCACCGGGTTACGGTCGCCCAGGTCTCGCACGTGCATGCGCAATTCGTGGTCGAGGGTGCTCTCCCCGAAGTTCAGGAAGTACACGATCGGTTCCGGCTCCTTGAGCACCCGTGGGTTTTCCCGTGCGGCCTTGAGCAGCAGTTCGCGCACCAGGTCCAGGTCCGAACCGTAGTCCACGCCCAGTTTCAGGGTTACCCGGGTCACGGTGTCGGTCAGCGACCAGTTGATCAATTGCCCGGTAATGAAGGTCTTGTTCGGGACGATGATGTCCTTGCGGTCGAAGTCGGTGATGGTGGTCGCACGGATGCGGATCTTGCTGACCGTGCCCGACAGGTTGCCGATGGTGATGGTGTCGCCGATGCGCACCGGGCGCTCGAACAGGATCATGATCCCGGAGATGAAGTTGGCGAAGATCTCCTGCATGCCGAAGCCCAGGCCCACCGACAGCGCAGCCACCAACCATTGCAGTTTGTCCCAGCTCACGCCGAGGGTGGACAGGGTGGTGACGAAGCCGACGCCGGCGATCACATAGGACAGCAGTGTGGTGGTGGCGTAGGCGCTGCCCTGGGCCAGGTTCAGCTTCGACAGCACGAACACTTCCAGCAGGCCCGGCAGGTTGCGCGCCAGGGCGAAGGTGATGCCGATGATGATCAGCGCGCCGAGCATGTCGCCGATGCTGATGGGCACCATGCTCATGTTGGCGCCGGTGCCGCTGGTGTATTCGTAGAGGGTGATGTTGTCCAGGTACGAGAACACGCTGATCAGGTCCGACCAGACCCAGTACAGCGCGGCGATGAATCCACCCAGCAGCGCCAGGCGGATCAGGCGCAGGGACTGTTCATTGACCTTCTCGATATCCAGGGTCGGCTCCTCGACCACCGCCTCGCCATCGCCGGCTTCCTTGGCGGCCTGGCGCTTGGCCAGGGCGCGCTGATAGGCCAGGCGCCGCGCCGCGACCGACAGGCCGCGCACGAACGTGGCTTCGATTACCAGCCAGAACATCAGCAGGTACAGGGTATTGATCAGCCGGTCGCTGAGCTTCAGCGCGGTGTAGTAGTAGCCGAAGCACACTGCCACGAACAACGCGATCGGCAGCGCGGTGAACAGCACCCCGACGGCCTTGCGAAACAGCGAGGTGTTCTGGTGGGTCGGGCTGCTCAGCAGCAGGCGGCTGAGCAACCACGCCATCAGGGCGTAGCAGGTCAGCACCACCGGCATGCCGAGCACATCGTCGGCCAGGGTCGAAGGCTGCAACTCGGCCACCGCGACCACCGCCACCAGCGCCAGCACCACCAGCCCGAGGCGGCGGATCCAGCCCTGGAGGAATTCGACCTGGGGTTTTTCCCAGCGGAAATGCAACTCGGCCACGCCTCCGGGCGCCAGCACGCGGTAAGCGGTGTAGAACACCAGCCAGGCCTGGCCGATCTGCAGCAGCGCCGCGCCGAGGTTGGCGTTCTGGCCGCGGGCGTCGATTTGCAGGGCATAGCCGCAGAGGGTCAGCGCCAGGGCCACCGGCATGGCCAGCAGGATGTTGATCAGAATCGCCTGCGGCGTGTGCCACTGGCTGTCACGCTTGAAGTGACCGACGTCCTGGTGAACCTTGTTCAAGCGGGCATAGAGATGCTTGCGTCGCCACAGCAACGCACCGATCAGCAGCGCCAGGGGCAGGAACAGCAGCGGGCGCTGGGTCAGGCCATCGGCCAATTCACTGAGGCTCGAGGCCCAGGGCAGCGAGTCCACCTGTTTTTCCAGGCGTGTCGGCACGGCCCGCAGCCATTCGAAATCCAGCGGCTTGTTGCTGGGAATCCAGAACATTTGTTCTTCGAGGGTGGCCCGCAGGTTCTGGGCGGTGCTGAGCAATTGCTTCTGGTTGAGCTGCAAGGTGATGGATTCGTTGAGTACCGCGCTCAATTCACGGTTCAGGCGTTCCAGCAGGTCGACGCGGGTCAGCGCCAGGTCCAGCAAGGTCTTGCGCAGTTGCGGTGTGACTTGCTCCGATGGCTGGGAGGCCAGCAGGTTTTCTACGTAGGCGCTGGGGTTGTTCAGCAACTCGCGCTGCTGGCTGACCTCGAACTGGTACAGGCGAATATCGGCGATCTGGTCCGCCAGGTTCTGGTCCAGCTTCAGGCGCGGCAGGGTCTGGCGCTGCTTGTAGAGAATCTTCGAGAGCAGCAGGCTGCCCTTGAGTACGCTGATCTGCTCGTCCAGGGCCGCGTCGGTCTGGGTGACGCTGTCCAGCAGTTGCTTGGTCTGCAAATTCTGCTGGGTGACTTCGTTGAGGCGGTCGGTGCTCTTGAGCAGGTAGTCGGAGAGCTTGAGGTTGGTCGCGCTTTCGGTCGCCAGCAGACTACTGCCGCCAGCCTTCTGGGCCTCGATGGATTGCTGGGTCACCGTTTCCTGGGACTGGGCCAGGCGTTTCTGGTTGATCAGGTTTTGCAGGTCCTGGATTTCCTGCTCCATGCGGGCGATTTTTTCCATCAGCAAGTCGTGCTGGCCGTTGCCCAGGTCCTGTAGCTGGCTGTTGCCGGCCAGTTCCTGGCGGCGCAACGGAATCAGCGCGTTGAGCGCCGCCAGCTCGGCATTGAGCTGGTCGCGCTGCTCGCCGGTGAGGGCTTTGCCGGCGTCCCGGCCGGCCTTGAGGATGGCGTTGATCTGCTGGATGCGGGTCTGGCTGCTGGAGATTTCCGCCTGGGCCCGCTCAGGGCGGGTCTGGGCGGTGATGATTAGGCTGTTGGCCTCGGCCAGGGCCTTTTGCAGGTCGCCCTGCTGGGTGGAACGTTCCGTCAGCATCTGCTCGAGCTGGGGAATCGGCAGGTTGGCGTAGCGTTGCGCCACCGGCACCACATTGGTGCCCTTGAGCCGGGTCAGTTCGCGTTGGTTCTCTATGTTCTGCTTCGGCGCGTTGGCCAACTGCTGCTTGAGAGCTGCCAGCTTCTGTTCGTAGTCCGCCTTGTTGTTGAGCTGAGTCAGGGTGTTCTGCAACACGGCCTGCAAGGCTTTTTCGTCGGCTTCCGGCAGCTTGCGGTCGCCGATCTTGTCCAGGCTGGCTTGCACCGAGGCGCTGGTGGGCAGTTCAGCGGCTTGCAGTGGGCAGACGGAGAGACTCAGGCCCAGCAGGGCGATGGCTAAAAAGGAGCGCAGGGTAGGCATAGAGACCGGTCGAGCAAATGAGAGTGGGAGCAGTTTAGAGGAACAAGCCGGGACCCGGGCGACTTCCTTCGGGGAATCTGACGCCCACTTTGCCGATCTTGTTCCCGTCCATGGCCGCGACGGTCCACAGGGTGTTGTTCCAGTCCACCTGGTCGCCGACTACTGGCGCACCGCCAACTTTCTGGGCGATGAAACGGCCCAGGGACATGTCCGGATCGATGCCCTCCAGTTTCAACCCGTACAGGGCGGCAACCGCGGCCAGCTGGGCGTCTCCTTCGAGTACGAAGTCGCCGAAGAAGCGTAGATCCAGGCCCCGTTGCGGCGCCTGGCTGAAGAGCTTTCCAAGGGCCGGCAAGTCGTGTTCATGCCCGATGACACACAGCAGATCATCGACTTCCAGCACGGTGCTACCCGACGGATGGAGCAGTTGCTGCCCACGGAACAGCGCCGCGATGCGCGTGCCATCAGGCATTTTCAAGTCCCGCAATGGCGAGCCGATGCACCATTTCTCCGCGCCCAGGCGGTAGATGAACAGCTCCCACTCGCTGGTGACGTGCACTTCCAGCGCGGCACGGGAGATCGGCAGCGGCTCGGGCGGTACGGTGACATGCAGCAATTTGGCGACCCATGGCAGGCTCGTGCCCTGCACCAGCAGCGACACCAGCACGATAAAGAACGCCAGGTTGAAATAGAGCTGGGCGTGGGGCAGGCCAGCCATCAGCGGGAACACCGCGAGGATGATCGGCACCGCGCCGCGCAGGCCGACCCAGGAAATGAAGGCTTTCTCGCGACCGTGGAACGCCTTGAACGGCAGCAAGCCCACCATGACCGACAGCGGGCGCGCAAAGAGGATCATCCACAACGCCAGGCCCAGGGCGGGGAGGGCGATCGGCAGCAGGTCATGAGGCGTGACCAGCAGTCCCAGCACCAGGAACATGCCGATCTGGGCCAGCCAGGCCATGCCATCGAGCATATGCAAAATGCCGTGGCGGCTGCGCACCGGACGGTTGCCCAACACCAGGCCGCACAGGTACACCGCCAGGAAGCCACTGCCGTGCAGGGCGTTGGTCAGGGCGAATACCGCCAGGCCACCGCTGATGACCAGGATCGGGTAGAGGCCGTTGGCCAGGTTGATCCGGTTGACCAGTTGCAACATCAGCCAGCCGCCGCCCAGGCCGAGCACCGAGCCGATACCGAACTCGCGCACCAGATGCCCGAGCAGGCTCCAATGCAGGCCGGTTTCGCCACTGGCGAGCATGCCGATCAGGGTAACGGTCAGGAACACGGCCATCGGGTCGTTACTGCCGGACTCAATCTCGAGGGTAGCGCTGACGCGCTCGTTCAGGCCTTTGCCGCCGAGCAGCGAAAACACCGCCGCGGCGTCGGTCGAGCCAACGATGGCGCCGATCAGCAGCCCCTGGATCAGGTTCAGGTTGAACAGCCACGCCGCCGCCAGGCCGGTCAGCCCGGTGGTGATCAACACCCCGACGGTGGCCAGCGACAGCGCCGGCCACAACGCCACCCGGAAACTGGAAACCCGGGTGCGCAAACCGCCGTCCAGCAGGATGACAGCCAGGGCGAGGTTGCCGACCAGGTAGGCGGTGGCGTAGTTATCGAAAAGGATACCGGCGCCGTCGACACCGGCCACCATGCCCACGGCCAGGATGATCACCAGGATCGGGATTCCCAGGCGGGACGAAAGAGAACTCACCAGGATGCTCGCACCTACCAGCAACGCGCCGATCAAGAACAGGCTGTTGATGGTGGTTGCAGTCAAAGGCAGTACTCCGAAAAAAATCAAGGGCGGGCACGGACTGACCATGCAGTCTGCGTGCCAGCGATTCTAACCTGTTGAAATGTGATGCTGTCAAAAAAGGTTGGAGATAGGGCTACAAGGGCGGCAGCAATACCGTGGCGAGGGAGCTTGCTCCCGCTCGGCTGCGAAGCAGTCGTCACTTTTAGGTCCTGGGGCCGCTTCGCCCGAGGCGTCGGATCGGTCCAGAGGGAGCAAGCTCCCTCGCCACGAAAGCTGGAGGGTTGATCGCTCACGGTCAGTGGGACGATCAACCGTTACGCAGATCAGAGGCTGAACCGCCCGACCATGCTGTTCAGATCCACCGCCAGGCGCGACAGTTCGGCACTGGCGGCGCTGGTCTGGTTGGCGCCGGTGGCCGATTGCACCGACAGGTCGCGGATGTTCACCAGGTTGCGGTCCACTTCGCGGGCCACCTGGGCCTGTTCTTCGGCGGCGCTGGCAATGACCAGGTTGCGCTCGTTGATCTCGACGATGGCGGTGTTGATCGTGTCCAGGGACATGCCGGCGCCGCGAGCGATGTTCAGGGTCGACTCGGCGCGCTCGGTGCTGTTGCGCATCGAATCCACGGCCTGTTCGGTGCCGCTCTGGATGCTGCCGATCATGCGCTCGATCTCGCTGGTCGACTGCTGGGTGCGATGCGCCAGGGCACGCACCTCGTCCGCCACCACGGCAAAGCCACGACCGGCTTCACCGGCACGGGCGGCTTCGATGGCTGCGTTCAGCGCCAACAGGTTGGTCTGGTCGGCCAGGCCACGAATCACGTCCAGCACCTTGCCGATGTCACGGGACTCATCGGCCAGGTTGCCGATCAAGGTCGCAGTGCCTTGCACGTCGGCGCTCATGCGTTCGATGGCGCTGACCGTCTCTTGCACCAGGTCCCGACCATCGCCGGCCGACGTCGTAGCGTGCTTCGAGGCTTCCGAGGTACTGACCGCGTTGCGCGCCACTTCTTCCACGGCACTGGTCATTTCGTTGACGGCGGTGGCGGCCTGTTCGATTTCGTTGTTCTGCTGGGTCAGGCCGCGGGCGCTTTCGTCGGTGACACTGTTGAGCTCCTCGGCGGCGGAGGCCAGTTGCGTGGCCGAGCCGGAGATGCGTTGCAGGGTGTCGCGCAGTTTTTCCTGCATGGTCGACATGGCCCGCAGCAGGCGTCCGGCTTCATCGCTGCCATCGACGATGATCGGCCGGGTCAGGTTGCCCTTGGCGATCTCTTCGGCGGCATCCAGGGCATTGGCAATCGGTCTGGTGATGCTGTTGGTCAATAGCCAGGCGAACAGCAGGGTCAGGCCGGTGGCGATGACCAGCAGCGTGACCACCCAGTTGAAGGCCGTGGAATATTGCTGCGTCGCGCCTTGGTTCAAGGTTTCGGCTTGCAGGTTGTTGATCTCCACCAGGCGGGCGATGGCCGCGTTGACGGCATCGGAATTACTCAGCAGTTCAGTGTTGAGCAGCACGCGCAGGTCATCGACCTGGTTGTTGCGCGACAGGGTTTTCATCCGATCTTCAAGCTGGCGATACTGGCCCAACAGCTGTACGAGTTGGTCATAGGCGGCCCGTTCATCCGCAGCGCTGATGAGATTTTCATAAGCGGTCTGGGCGGCGCGGATCTGCTGGCTGCGTTGTTCCAACAGATCGTAGGTCTTCTGCTGGATGTCCGGTTCCCGGTTGACCAGCAGCCGATAGGACAGCACGCGCAGGCGCAGGGTGATTTGAGTGAATTCGTCGAGGGCCTTGATGCTGGGCACACTGTTTTCGACGATGTTTTCGCCGGACGTGCGGATCTTGCTCATCTGGCTCAGGGCAAATACACCAAGGGCCAGCATCAGGGCGCCGATCAGGGCAAACCCCAGGAACGCCCGCGGCGCGATGTTCATATTACGTAAGGACATGGAAAGTACCGGAAAGGGGCGTCCGTGCGAGACTGTTACGGGTATGCCTGACTTATCGGTCATGTGACTGAAGTCTTGAGGAGCGTGCGGGGTTTTGTCGCGCCGTTACGACGAAGGGTAGGAACCAGATTCGTGAACCACAGTCTTTACAGCTCGCCAGCGAAGCACCGTCGCCTATGCCCCATAGCATCGCCGGTGACTTTTCTTTATCGTACGCGCCCCCTGAAAATCCCTGGAAATCAATATGTTGGAAGCATCCCTCAGCCAGCTGGAGCAACTGGTCAATGACCTGGTGCAACAGAACCGCCACCTCACCGGCCTGAATGAAACCCTGAGCGCAGAACTTGCCAGGGCCAAGGATGAAAACGAAAGCCTGCAACTGAGCCTGATGGAACAGGAAGAACTGCACGGCACCACAGCTGCGCGTATCCAGGCGCTGATCGAGCGTGCCAGTGCAGGCACTGTCAGCGCATGAAGCACGCCGCCGACGGGGTAACGGTCATCTCGATCCTGGGAGAGGACTATTCAATCAAGGCGCCGGCCGGCCAGGAACAGGCCTTGCTGGACGCCGCTTCGATGCTCAAGACGGCCCTGGCCGAGACCAAGCGTAAATATCCGACGCTGATCGGTGATCGGCTGTTGGTGCTGGCGGCCATGAACCTGTGCTCGCAGCAGATCGAGATGCAGAAAAACCATCAAGCGGAGCTCGAGCGTTATCAAGAGCAGGTCAGCGCTACGGTGGATGTCATTGCCAAGACGATTCAGCAGGCGTGAAGGTTTCGGCTCATAACGCCGTGTCGTCTGTGCTTATGTCATCGCGAGCAGGCTCGCTCCCACATTTGATCTGCTGTGAGCGCAGACTTGGCGTTCACTCGGAACCAGTGTGGGAGCGAGCCTGCTCGCGATAGCGATTTGAGCCGCGCTACAACACCCGGCTCAGAACCACTCGTCCCGCATCCCCAGGCACGTGTCGTCCCGCGCTTCGAGCAATGCCAGTTCATGGTGGCAGCCGGGAATTTCCCAGGTCAGGAAATACCGCGCCGCTTGCAGCTTGCCCTTGTAGAAGTCGCTGTCTGCGGCATCGCCCCTGGCCAGGCCTTCTTCGGCGCGAATCGCCTGTTCCAGCCAGCGCCAGCCGATCACCATGTGACCAAACACCTTCAGATACAGCGCGGAGTTGGCGAGGCTGCTATTGACCTTGCCCTGGGCCAGATCGGTCAGAAGGCCCAGGGTGACTGTCTGCAAGCTCGCCACCAGGGCTTCCAGCGGCTGGCGCAAGGGCGTCAGTGAATCGTGGGCCTGGGCGCGCTCGGTGGTGTCGGCCACCAGGCGAATCAATTGCTTGAGCCCGGCGCCGCCGTTCTGCGCCAGTTTACGGCCCAGCAGGTCCAGCGACTGGATGCCGTGGGTGCCTTCGTGGATCGGGTTCAGGCGGTTGTCGCGGTAGTACTGCTCCACCGGGTACTCGCGAGTGTAGCCGTGGCCGCCGAGAATCTGGATGGCCAGTTCGTTGGCCTTCAGGCAAAACTCCGACGGCCAGGATTTGACGATGGGCGTCAGCAGATCCAGCAGTTCATGGGCGCGCCGCCGTTCGGCTTCGTCTTCAAGTGTGGTGGTATCGTCGAACAACCGCGCCGCATACAGGCCCAGGTCAAACGAGCCTTCGACATAAGCTTTCTGGGTCAGCAGCATGCGCCGCACGTCGGCATGCTGGATGATCGCGACTGGTGCGGTAGTCGGGTCCTTACTGTCGGGCACCCGGCCTTGCGGACGTTCGCGAGCGTACTCAAGGGAATACAGGTACCCGGCGTAACCCAGCATCACCGCGCCCATGCCGACGCCGATCCGCGCCTCGTTCATCATCTGGAACATGTAGCTCAGGCCGTGGTGTGGCTTACCCACCAGATAGCCGACGCACTCGCCGTTGTCGCCAAAGTTCAGCGCCGTGGACGTGGTGCCGCGCCAGCCCATCTTATGAAACAACCCGGCCAGCAGCACGTCGTTGCGCGGGCCGAGGCTGCCGTCGTCGTTGACCAAGAACTTGGGCACGATTAACAGCGAAATACCCTTCACCCCCGCTGGTGCGTCCGGCAGTTTCGCCAGGACCATATGCACGATGTTTTCCGACAACGGGTGATCGCCGCCGGAAATGAAGATCTTGTTGCCTTTGAGGCGGTAGGTGCCGTCCGGCGCCGGCTCGGCGCGGGTGCGGATGTCCGACAGCGACGAGCCTGCGTGGGGTTCGGTCAGGGCCATGGTGCCGAAGAAGCGCCCGTCGATCATCGGTTGCAGGAAACGCCGTTTCTGTTCCTCGCTGCCGAAGCTCTCGATCAGGTTTGCCGCGCCCATGGTCAGGAACGGATAAGAGGTGGAGGCGGCGTTGGCCGACTGGAAGTGTGCGAAGCAGGCCTGGGACAGCAAGGTCGGCAGCTGCATGCCACCGGCGTCGAAACTGCGGGCGGCATTGAGAAAGCCTGCCTCCAGGAATGCGTCCACCGCTGGCTTCACCTCGGGAATCAGCACGGCCTGACCGTTTTCGTAACGGGGTTCGTTTTCGTCATTCTTGCGGTTATGCGGCGCGAAGTACTTCTCGGCAATGTTGCGGGCCGTTCCAAGGGCCGCGTCGAAGGTTTCGCGATTGTGCTCGGCAAACCGCTCACGCTGGGTCAGGCCCTCGGCATCAAGGACTTCATACAGCTCGAAAGCCAGATTGCGGGAACTGAGCAGCGTCTCGGACATGGCGGCCTACCTTGTTTGGGAATGGGCCGAGTCTAGGCTGGGTAATAGAGGCTGAACAGGAAGATTGATGGGGGTGATAAAGCGGCACAAGCTGCAAGCTGCAAGTAAGCGCGTAGCTTTTACTTGCAGCTTGCAGCTTGCAGCTTGCAGCTTGCAGCTTGCAGCTCAAAACTTGCCGCTGCTGTTAACCGATCGTCATCAGGCTGGCGTTACCGCCCGCCGCCGCAGTGTTGACGCTCAGCGCCCGCTCGATCACCAGGCGCTCCAGCGCAATACCGGTTTCGCCTTGTGACAAACCGTGGACCCCGACGATGGCGCCGGCACGCTTGGCCACTTGCTGGCAAACACTGCGCAATTGATCCGAATCACCGTGGTGCAGGACCGCGTCAAATACCACGTCATCCTTGGTCCAGTCGGAAACGCGCTGGATGCGTGCCTGAATGTCCTTCGGCAAGCGGGCGAACAAGGCCTTGCTCGTGTCGGTTTCCGGCCACACGGCCGAGCCGCCTACAGCCAGTACGGCCGCCAGTTGCGTCAGCAGGTCGCCTTCCACGTCGGCCAGGCACAACACGTGCTCGCGCGGCAGGATGGCGTAGCTGTTGCGCTCGCCCGTCGGGCCGGTCAGCTGGCGGGTGATACCGCTTTGCGACTGGGCCGCGAACTGCACGCACAAGGTGCTCAGCTCGGCGAGTTTCTGGCTGTCGGCCCAGGCTTGCAGGGCGGTCAACGGCTTGCTCATGGCTTCGCGCAGGCGCAGGTCTGGCGCGCTGACGGCATCGGCGCGCACGAAGGACTGTTGGATCGCATCGGTCGGACGAGTCGACAGCAGGCGGTACAGGTACAGCGGGCCACCGGCCTTGGGCCCGGTGCCCGACAGGCCTTCGCCACCGAACGGCTGCACGCCGACCACGGCGCCGACGATATTGCGGTTCACGTAGACGTTGCCGGCGTGGACATTGTCGACCACCTTGGCAATGGTTTCGTCGATGCGGGTGTGCACACCCAGGGTCAGGCCATAACCGGAGGCATTGATCTGATTGATCAACTGATCCAGTTCCTTGCGCTTGTAGCGCACCACGTGCAACACCGGGCCGAAGATCTCGCGCTGCAGCTCATCGAAGCTTTCCAGCTCGATCAGGGTCGGCATCACGAAGGTGCCGCGCTTGCACTCGTCACTGTCGGCAATTGCCATCTGGTACACGGTGCGACCTTTGTCGCGCATGGCCTGGATGTGTTTCTCGATGCCGGCCTTGGCTTCGGCGTCGATCACCGGGCCGATGTCGACCGACAGGCGCTCCGGGTTACCCAGGCGCGACTCGGCCATGGCGCCCTTGAGCATTTCGATCACGCGGTCGGCGGAATCTTCCTGCAAGCACAGGACCCTCAGGGCCGAGCAACGCTGGCCGGCGCTGTCGAAGGCCGACGACACCACGTCGATGACGACCTGTTCGGTCAGGGCCGAGGAATCGACGATCATCGCGTTCTGGCCGCCGGTCTCGGCGATCAACGGGATTGGGCGCCCCTGGTTGTCCAGGCGACCGGCGATGTTGCGTTGCAGCAGGCGCGCTACTTCGGTGGAACCGGTAAACATCACGCCTTTGACCCGCTCGTCACCCACCAGACGGGCGCCGACGGTTTCGCCACGGCCCGGCAGCAGTTGCAATACGCCTTCCGGAATGCCGGCTTCAAGCAGCAGGCGCACAGCCTGGGCGGCCACCAGTGGGGTCTGCTCGGCAGGCTTGGCCAGGACCGGGTTGCCGGCCGCCAGGGCTGCGGCGACCTGGCCGCTGAAGATCGCCAGTGGGAAGTTCCACGGGCTGATGCACACAACCGGGCCCAGTGGACGGTGGGCGTCGTTGGTGAAATCGTTGCGTGCCTGTACCGCGTAGTAACGCAGGAAATCCACCGCTTCGCGGACTTCAGCGATGGCGTTGGCGAAGGTCTTGCCTGCTTCACGAGCCAACAGGCCCATCAGCGGCTGGATCTCGCCTTCCATCAGGTCGGCGGCACGCTCCAGGATTGCGGCGCGCTCGGCCGGTGGCGTGGCCTGCCAGATCGGTGCGGCATTGAGGGCGCATTGGATAGCGTTGTCGACGTCGGCGACGGTGGCTTCCTGTACATGCCCGACCACGTCACGGTGATCGGACGGGTTCAAGACCGGTGCCGGGGTTTCCTCGCTGGCGGCGCAACCGAGCATCGGCGCGGCCTTCCAGTCGTTATGGGCCGTTGCCAACAGCGCGCAGGACAAAGAGGCCAGGCGATGTTCGTTGGCCATGTCGATGCCGCTGGAATTGGCGCGCTCGCTGCCGTACAGGTCGCGTGGCAATGGAATGCGCGGATGCGGCAGGCCGAAACCACCTTCCAGAGTCGCCATTTGCTCGATGCTCGCGACCGGGTCGGCCACCAGCTCCTGAATGGAAATGGACTGGTCGGCGATGCGGTTGACGAACGAGGTGTTGGCGCCGTTTTCCAACAGGCGACGCACCAGGTAGGCCAGCAGCGTCTCGTGGGTGCCGACTGGGGCGTACACGCGGCACGGACGGTTCAACTTGCCGTCGGAAACCTTGCCTACCACCTGCTCGTACAGCGGTTCGCCCATGCCATGCAGGCACTGGAATTCGTACTGGCCCGGGTAATAGTTCTGACCGGCGATGTGATAAATGGCCGACAACGTGTGGGCGTTGTGGGTGGCGAACTGCGGGTAGATGACTTCCGGCACCGACAGCAGCTTGCGGGCGCAAGCGATGTAGGACACGTCGGTGTACACCTTGCGGGTGTAGACCGGATAGCCTTCCAGGCCTTCGACCTGGGCGCGCTTGATCTCGCTGTCCCAGTAGGCGCCTTTTACCAGGCGGATCATCAGGCGGTGACGGCTGCGGCGAGCCAGGTCGATCACATAGTCGATCACATACGGGCAGCGCTTCTGGTACGCCTGGATCACGAAGCCGATGCCGTTCCAGCCGGTCAGTTGCGGCTCGAAGCACAGACGCTCCAGCAGGTCCAGGGACAGTTCGAGGCGGTCGGCTTCTTCGGCGTCGATGTTCAGGCCGATGTCGTATTGCTTGGCCAGCAGGGTCAGCGACAACAGGCGCGGGTACAGCTCGTCCATGACGCGCTCGTACTGGGCGCGGCTGTAACGTGGGTGCAAGGCCGAGAGTTTGATGGAAATGCCTGGGCCTTCATAAATCCCACGGCCGTGGGACGCTTTGCCGATCGAGTGGATGGCTTGTTCGTACGAGGCCAGGTACTTCTGGGCGTCATGTTCTGTGAGTGCGGCTTCACCCAGCATGTCGTAGGAATAGCGGAAGCCCTTGGATTCGAATTTGCTGGCGTTGGCCAAGGCTTCGGCGATGGTTTCGCCGGTGACGAACTGCTCGCCCATCAGGCGCATCGCCATGTCGACGCCCTTGCGGATCATCGGCTCGCCGCTCTTGCCGATGATGCGGCTCAGAGAGGAGGTCAGGCCCGCTTCATTATGGGTGGCGACCAGCTTGCCGGTCAGCAGCAGGCCCCAGGTCGCGGCGTTGACGAACAGCGACGGGCTGTTGCCCAAGTGCGGTTGCCAGTTGCCGGTGCTGATCTTGTCGCGGATCAGTGCGTCGCGGGTGCCTTTGTCCGGAATGCGCAGCAGCGCTTCGGCCAGGCACATCAGCGCCACGCCTTCCTGGGACGACAGGGAGAACTCCTGCAGCAGGCCCTGGACAATCCCGGCACGGCCGCCGGCACTCTTCTGGTTGCGCAGCTTCTCGGCAATCGAGGCGGCCAGCTTGTTGGTGGCCTCGGCCATTTGGGCCGGCAGGCGCGCCTGTTCGATCAGCATCGGAACCACTTCCGGCTCTGGGCGACGGTAGGCGGCCGTGATGGAAGCGCGCAGGACCGATTGCGGCAGGATGCTTTCGGCAAATTCCAGGAAACATTGGTGCGCGTGGTCGACCGGGACCTCGCCGGCGTCATCGCTGTCGGCGCGAAGAGCACCGTTGAGCTCGGTCAGGGTTGCACCACCCTCGAGTTTTTCCAGGTAATTGTAAATTGCCTGCTTGATCAGCCAGTGCGGCGTGCGATCAATCGAGGTTGCGGCCGCCTTGAGGCGTTCGCGGGTCGGGTCATCGAGTTTGACCCCGAGGGTGGTGGTAGCCATATTTTTATCCTCATGTTTACCACGTACGGCGTGGCATCAGCTGGCGGCAAGATTAGCTGCGCGCAGAATGAGGTGCAACCGGGTGCAACCCTTTTTTTATTGAAACAATGAGCAGCTCGTCAGGCGGCATGTACACACTTGTTTGTTGTGCACCGACCTGGTGCTTTAATTTCAGGTTGAGGGCCCATGAGTGCACCAAATAAGGGCGACAACCGGGAAGTCGACAATAAAACCGATCAGGTGCAACTGATTCGAGCGAAACAGGTTGCACCTCATTTCATTTGTTGAATAGCATTCGCGGCCAAGGTGCAACCGGTTCTTGCCGGGAACACCGGCTGATGGCTTTCCTGGGGAAACATCAGCATAAATTCGCGGGTCTGCAAATCGTCGCTACAACGTCCGTTGTCGGCGTTTCCAGCTGCCACCGCTACATAAAAACAAAGCCAGGGCGTAATTCAATGAGTGTTAGCAATCCCACGTTGATCACTTTCGTGATCTATATCGCAGCCATGGTCCTGATCGGCCTGATGGCTTACCGTTCCACCAATAACCTTTCCGATTACATCCTGGGCGGTCGCAGTCTGGGTAGCGTGGTCACGGCGCTGTCCGCCGGTGCCTCGGACATGAGCGGCTGGTTGTTGATGGGGCTGCCAGGTGCCATCTACATGTCCGGTCTGTCGGAAAGCTGGATCGCCATCGGCCTGATCGTCGGCGCGTACCTGAACTGGCTGTTCGTGGCCGGTCGCCTGCGGGTACAGACCGAGCACAACGGCGACGCGCTGACGCTGCCGGACTACTTCGCCAGCCGCTTCGAAGACAAGAGCGGCCTGCTGCGGATTATCTCCGCCGTGGTGATTCTGGTGTTCTTCACCATCTACTGCGCGTCCGGCATCGTGGCCGGTGCCCGTTTGTTCGAAAGCACGTTCGGCATGTCCTACGAGACTGCGCTGTGGGCCGGTGCTGCGGCGACCATTGCCTACACATTCGTCGGCGGTTTCCTGGCCGTGAGCTGGACCGATACCGTCCAGGCCACCTTGATGATCTTCGCCCTGATCCTGACACCGATCATCGTGCTGCTGGCCACCGGCGGCGTGGACACCACGTTCCTGGCCATCGAAGCGAAAGACCCCTCGGCCTTCGACATGCTCAAGAACACCACCTTCATCGGCATCATCTCGCTGATGGGCTGGGGCCTGGGCTACTTCGGCCAGCCGCACATCCTGGCGCGTTTCATGGCAGCCGATTCGGTCAAGTCCATCGCCAACGCCCGTCGCATCTCCATGACCTGGATGATCCTGTGCCTGGGCGGCACCGTTGCTGTCGGCTTCTTCGGTATCGCGTACTTCTCGGCGCACCCTGACGTAGCCGGTCCGGTCACCGAGAACCATGAGCGTGTGTTCATCGAGCTGGCGAAGCTGCTGTTCAACCCATGGATTGCCGGTGTATTGCTGTCGGCCATTCTCGCGGCGGTGATGAGCACCCTGAGCTGCCAGTTGCTGGTGTGCTCCAGCGCCCTGACCGAAGACTTTTACAAGACCTTCCTGCGCAAGAACGCTTCGCAGCTGGAACTGGTCTGGGTCGGCCGCGCCATGGTGCTGCTGGTGGCGCTGGTAGCCATCGCCCTGGCCGCCAATCCTGAAAACCGTGTCCTGGGCCTGGTGAGCTACGCCTGGGCCGGTTTCGGTGCCGCGTTCGGTCCTGTGGTGCTGATCTCGGTCATCTGGAAAGGCATGACCCGTAACGGCGCGCTGGCGGGCATCCTGGTGGGTGCGATCACCGTGATCGTCTGGAAGCATTTCGAGCTGCTGGGTCTGTACGAAATCATCCCGGGCTTTATTTTCGCCAGCCTGGCCATTTTCTTCGTCAGTAAGATGGGCTCGCCTACCGCAGGTATGGTGCAGCGCTTCGAAGCGGCCGAGAAAGATTTCCGCTTGAACCAGTAAGGCATTCGGCGAGGCCTGGACGGCCCGCTTGATGGATAAGCAACGGCCTGTCTCTCTTGGAGGCGGGCCGTTTTTTATTGGACGATGTCGGGGTAGGCGCTATTTGCAGCCGGCTGTCTATCGGAAAAGACGACACGCCTTGCGGCTTTTTTCTCTGCGGATCTAAGGCAACGTCTGTTTTTCTTGAGCGCCGACCCATTGTCCGTAGGGCTCATGCAGAATCGGTCGCCTTTATCCAGCAGAGGCACATCGGATGTACCCGCCTGCCATCCCATCGCGATTCGTCCTGACATTCGACAGCGGGCCTGATGAGTTCGAGGTGCTTGAGTTCAAGGGCAATGAAGCGATCAGCCAGCCGTATCGCTTTGACCTTGAGCTGGTCAGCGAGCGGTTCGACCTGGCCCTGGAAGAGCTTTTGCACCGCCAGGCCTACCTGGCGTTCGGAAGCCAGGGGCGGGGTGTGCACGGTCAGGTCTACAGCGTCGCCCAGGGTGATTGCGGCAAGCGTCTGGCTCATTACCGGATCAGTCTGGTGCCACGCCTGACGTACCTGCGGCATCGCATCAATCAGCGGATCTTCCAGCACCTGAGCGTGCCGTCAATTGTCACCCGGATCCTCAAGGAGCATGGCATCCAGGGCGACGCCTTCCGCTTCAGCCTCAGTGGGCAATACCCCGAACGCGAGTACTGCGTGCAATACGCCGAGAGCGATCTGGCGTTCATCGAGCGAATCTGTGCCGAGGTCGGCATTCACTACCACTTCAGGCACAGCCCCGAAGGACATCTGCTGGTGTTCGGCGACGACCAGACGGTCTTTACTCACCTGGCTGAACCGACGGTTTATCAGCCGGACAGCGGCTTGGCCGCCAGCGAGCCGACGATCAAGTCGCTGACGGTACGGCTCCAAACCCGGACCAGTGCCGTGACGCTGCGCGACTATGACTTTTCCAAACCCGGCCAGGCGCTGCAAACCCACCTCGACAATCAGCAGCGACCGGTACTGGAAGACTATCGCTATCCGGGGCAATTCTCCGATCATGAGCATGGCCGTCACCTGACTCGGCGCGCACTCGAACGCCATGTGGTCGATTATCGTCTGGCCGAAGGGCGCAGTGATCAACCGGCACTGGTCAGCGGGCATTTCATGCAGGTGCACGAGCATCCTCGAAAGCAATGCAATGATCTCTGGCTGCTTACCGAAGTTTCCCACCACGGTCGACAGCCCCAGGTTCTGGAGGAGGCGGCTGGCATCAGCCCGGATGAGTTGCAGGGCTACCGCAATACATTCCTGGCGACGCCGTGGGATGTTTTCTATCGTCCGCCCCTGCATCACCCGAAGCCGCAAGCCCGGGGTTATCAATCGGCGGTGGTCACCGGGCCTGTGGACAGCGAGATCCACTGCGATGCGTGGGGGCGGGTCAAGGTCCAGCTGATCTGGGACCGTGACGGCAAGCGTGACGAGCACGCCAGTTGCTGGTTGCGGGTGGCCTCCGGCTGGGCCCATGACCGCTACGGCGCGGTGATGATTCCCCGGGTGGGGATGGAAGTGCTGGTGGGATTCATCGACGGTGATGTGGACAAGCCCCTGGTGGTCGGCTGCCTGCCCAATGGTGCCAATCCGCCGCCCCTGGATCTGCCGGCGGACAAGACCCGCAGCATCTGGCGCAGCCAGAGCAGCCCCGGCGGTGGCGGTTATAACGAGTTACGCATCGAGGACCGCAAGGGCGCCGAAGAGATCTATGTGCGCGCCCAGCGAGACTGGACCCAACATGTGCTGCACGACCAGCGGGTGCAGGTCGATCATGAGCGCAGCATCGTCGTCGCCGGTACTGCGCGCCACGAGCTCAAGGCCGATGAACAGCGCATCACCCACGGCCGCCGACAGGCGGAGGTCAGGCAGGACGACCACTTGCTGGTCACCGGCGAGCGACACATTCGGGTGACCAGTCAGGCCCTCAACGCCAGCCAGCAGTTTCATGTCAGTGCCGGCCAGCAGATCGTGCTGGATGCGGGCGTCAGCGTGACGATCCAGGCGGGGGGCCATTGGATCAATATCGGCGCGGCGGGGATCTTCAGCAGTGTGCCGATCGAAGTCGGTGGCGCACCGATGCCAGCCAGGAGCGCGGCACCTGCCGTGTCGGACGTTGCGCGTAGTGCTGCGATCCTGGCCTCCCCGCTTTCCCTGGCGCAAATGCTGAGCCTGGGCGGTGCGGCTCCGTTCTGTGAAGAGTGCGAGCGTTGCAGGAGCGGTGTCTGCGCAACGCCGCCGCTTGCCCCCCAAGTGCTACCTGCCGGGACGAGAGTATGAAGGATCGCCAATCGCCCCGCGCCTGGCTTCAAGCGCGTCCCTTGCAGGCAGGCGAGCATCTGTATGCCGTCTTCAGCAACGCCAGCAGCGCCGGAGCACTGGATGCCTGGAGGCGCTCGATGACTTGTGCTCCCAGCCCGATATGGGCCGATACGCCTTACGCTGAATGGGAAGCGGTGATGCCCTACGTAGGCGCCGTCGCCGTAGACAGCGGGTTTCTCGATTGGATCGCTACGGGCGACTCACTCGACTGGGGATGGCTGGCGGTGTCGTCTGCCAGCCAGGACACCCTTGCCAGACATTTATGCGGGCTGACGCAGGTCCTGCTGCCGGGAGGTCGGTCGGTATTTTTCCGTTTCTGGGATGGCCGTTTCTTGCACCCAATCCTGCAATCACCGGAGGTCGAGGCCGGGCAGCTTTTGCCGGTCGTCAGGCGTTGCCTGATCAACGGTCAAGCGCTGGAAATCGTCGCAAATGCCCATAGCCCGGCGCAGGCCTATCCCTGGTGGAAAGTGCCTGGCGCAGTGCTCAAGTTGATGGCAGGGCATTCGACCGACTGCCTGCGGGACAATCTGCTCAAATGGTTGAGCGAGGAGCATCCGTATCTGTTCGAGCGGGTCGACGAACGCATCCTGCGGCGCAAGGTCGCGTATTTCCTCGAAACCTCAGGGGCCGGCGAAGCGCCGAGGGCGCCGTTGCTCGCTTTTCTGATGCAAGAGCTGGGTTGATTTATGCCCCGGTCCGCTCTTGTGGCGAGGGAGCTTGCTCCCGCTGGGTTGCGCAGCGACCCCATGATCATGCGAGCGCTTCGCACTCGAGCGCGAGCAAGTTCCCTCGCCACGGTCATTTCATCCTTCAAAAGTGCAGCCCTCAGCCTTGCCCACCGCCCGCCGGGCCGCGAGTCCCTGACGTGCGACGCGCTTCGCGGTAAACTCGTCGCCCTTCGCAGGAGCCGCCATGAACTATCGCCACGCCTTCCACGCCGGCAATCACGCCGATGTGTTCAAACACCTGACCTTGACCCGTCTCATTGCCCTGATGTCGCGCAAGGAACAGCCCTTCGCCTACCTCGATACCCACGCGGGTATCGGGCTGTACGACTTGCAGGGTGACCAGGCTAACCGTACCGGTGAATACCTGGAAGGTATCGCGCGGTTGTGGGGCGTTGACGACCTGCCGCCGCTGACCGGCGATTACATGAAGGTGCTGCGGGACATGAACCCGGACGGGCAGTTGCGCTATTACCCAGGCTCACCGGAACTGGCGCGACGCCTGACCCGCCCCCAGGACCGCGTGTTGCTCAACGAAAAACACCCGCAAGACGGCGTCCTGCTCAAGGACAACATGAAAGGCGACCGGCGTGTCGCCGTGCACCTGGGCGAAGGCTGGCACGTGCCCCGGGCACTGCTGCCGGTGGCGGAGAAGCGCGGCCTGATGCTGATCGATCCGCCCTTCGAGCAGCTTGACGAAATGCAACGCTGCGCCGCGTCCCTCAAGGACGCCATCGGTCGGATGCGCCAGACCGTGGCGGCGATTTGGTACCCGGTGAAGGACCAGCGGATGTTGCGCCGTTTTTACCAGGACCTGGCCGGTACCGGAGCACCGAAGCTGTTGCGGGTGGAGCTGCTGGTGCATCCACTCGCGACGCCCAACAGCCTGAACGGCTCCGGCCTAGCGATTGCCAATCCGCCGTGGGGGCTGGAGGAGGAGTTGCGGGAGCTGCTGCCGTGGCTGTCGAAGAAGCTCGGACAGACCCAGGGTGGGTGGCAAATGGATTGGTTGATTGCGGAAAGTTGATCAGTTGATGTGATGGCGCCTGAAGGGACGCCATCGCGAGCAGGCTCGCTCCCACAGGTTCGATGCCAGGCATTCATGCTGAGAACGCCCTGGATCCATTGTGGGAGCGAGCCTGCTCGCGAAGCTTTTAGAACCTGTAAATCAGATCGGGCAGGTCACGCCCGTACCGCCGATCCCGCAATACCCTTCAGGGTTTTTCGCCAGGTACTGCTGGTGATAGGCCTCGGCGAAGTAGAACGTCGGCGCTTCTTCGATTTCGGTGGTGATGGTGCCCTTGCCGGCCTTGGTCAGTTCCGCCTGGAAGATGTCCTTGCTGTGCTGGGCGGCCGCCAGTTGATCCGGGTTGGTGGCATAGATGACCGAGCGATATTGAGTGCCGATGTCGTTGCCCTGGCGCATCCCCTGGGTCGGGTTGTGCAATTCCCAGAACATCTTCAGCAGCGCTTCATAGCTGACTTTCGCAGGTTCGTAGACCACCAGCACCACTTCACTGTGGCCGGTCAGGCCCGAGCAGACCTCTTCATAGGTCGGGTTCGGTGTGAAGCCGCCGGCATAGCCCACGGCGGTACTGACCACGCCTTCACGCTGCCAGAACCTGCGCTCGGCGCCCCAGAAGCAGCCCAGGCCGAAAATCGCAAAATCCACGTCCATGGCGAACGGGCCCAGCAGCGGCGCGTCGAGGACGAAGTGCTTGTCCGGCACGGTCATTGGGGTTTCACGGCCAGGTAGAGCTTGTTCTTGAGTAGGGAGCACGTTTTTGTTCACCAGGATTTCCGAGCGCAAGACCATCATCAGTCCTCTTAGGGAGGCAGTTGCAAGTCGCAAGCTGCAAGCTACAAGTGGTGAGAGTGTGCCATCGTTTGCTTGAAGCTTGAAGCTTGAGCTATGCGAGCGGACCACGCGGATAACGCTTGAGCTTCTCGATCAGCTCTGCGCCAGGAATTGGCCGGTCGAACAGGTAGCCCTGGCCGACGTCACAGCGGTGGCGACGCAGGAAGGTCAACTGCTGGGCAGTCTCGATGCCTTCCGCTACCACCTTGAGTTTCAGGTTGTGAGCCATGGCGATCACCGCGGAGGTGATTTCCATGTCGTCCTGGTTGTCCGGGATTTCGTGGATGAAGCTGCGATCGATCTTGATGATGTCGATCGGGAATTTCTTCAAGTAGCTCAGGGACGAATAACCGGTGCCGAAGTCATCCATGGCCAGCGTCAGGCCCAGGCGCTTGAGCTGGTCGAGCTGCAAGTGGGTGTCTTCGGTGGCTTCCAGCAGCAGGCCTTCGGTCAGTTCCAGTTCCAGGAGCCAGGCCGGGAGCTGTTCTTCCTTGAGAATGCTGGCAATCGAGGCGACCAGGTCCGGGTCGGAAAACTGCTTGGGCGACAGGTTGATTGCCACTTGCAGGTTGCCCAGGCCGGCGGCAGTCAGTTGCTTGCTCATGCGGCAGGCCTGGCGGGCGATCCATTTGCCGATGGGGATGATAAGACCGGTTTCCTCGGCCACGCTGATGAACTGGTCCGGGCGGATCATGCCTTTTTCCGGATGATTCCAGCGCAGCAGCGCTTCCATCCCCAGCAGGCGACCGCTGCGCAGGCACAGCTTGGGCTGGTAGAACACGTCCAGTTCGTTCTGGGTCAGGGCTCGGCGCAGGTTGTTTTCCACGAATAGCTTGTAGCTGGCCTCGGCGTTCAGTGCTTCGGTGAACACCTGGACCTGATGCTTGCCGTTGGCCTTGGCCTTGTGCAGGGCGAGGCCGGCGTTGCGCATCAGGGTCTGTGGATCACGGCCATGCAGCGGTGCGCAAGCCAGGCCTACGGAGCCGGTCACGCTGATCAACTGGTTGTCGACGAACATCGGTTTGTCGAGGGTCATCAACAGCTGGCCGGCGATCTGCTGACCGGCTTCCAGGTCGGTGTCGTCCAGCAGTACGGCGAACTCGTTACTGGCGAAGCGCGCCAGGCTGCCGCTGGGGCTCAGGCTGTTGCGCAGGCGCCGGGCCAGGCTGATCAGCAATTTGTCGCCGGTCTGGTGGCCGAGGCTGTCGTTGATGCGCTTGAAGTTGTCGATGTCCACCAGCAGCAGGCTGATGGGCGAGTCGCTGTCGCGGGCGAAGCGCTCATCCAGGTTGCGAATGAACGCCGGGCGGTTGCCCAGGTTGGTCAGGTTGTCGGTGTAGGCCAGGCGCTCGATGCGCTGCTGGGCCAGCTTGGTCTGGGTGATGTCTTCGTAGATGCCGATGTAATGGGTCAGCTCACGGTTGTCGCCGTAGACCTTGGAAATCGACAACTGGCCCCAGTAGGGTTCCAGGTTCTTGCGCCGGCTCTTGAACTCACCCTGCCAGCTGTTGTTCTGGCCCAGCGCCGAGGGCGCGTCGAACAGCAGCTCGCTGAGGTTCTCCAGGGCCGGCAATTCAGACAGGCGCTGGCCGTGGACTTCCTCGGTGGTGTACTGGGTGATCGCGGTGAAGCTGGGATTGACGTATTCCACCACGCCGTCGCAGTTGACCAGCAGGAACGCGTTGGCGCTCTGTTCCACGGCGCGCTGGAACAGGTGCAGGGCGCTGGTGGCAGTCCGTCGGTTGTGGTTATTGATGACCTGGGCGAACTGGTCCGCCAGCTCACCGGCAAAAGCGATCTCATCCGACTGCCAGGCGCGGGTAGCGCCCACTTGTTCCAGGCACAGTACGCCCACCACTTGGCCATCGATGCGCACGCTGGCGTCGAGCATGGCATTGACGTCGCGGGCGCGCAGGCTTTCGGCCATTTCCCGGGTACGCGGATCGCGTATGGCGTTATGCGCATCAATGGCCCGACAGGTCTGCAACGCCTCCATGTAGTTGGGGAATTCGTTGGCGTCGATCGCCGCCGGCAGGAAGTATTCCTGGGTGGTGCGGTTGTAGGCCGAGATCGGCACCAACTTGCCGTCTTCCAGGTTCCAGATACTGGCGCAGTCGATCTGGTAGATATCGCAGGCGCTGCGGGTGATCAATTCGGCCGCTTCGAGCAGCGAGTTATTGGCGCTGTAGCGTTGGCGGGTAAGCAGCAGGATCAGATCCTGCTGGGCGCGCACCCGGTCCAGGTGCTGGAGCTGTTCCTGCTGGGCCCGCTGGTTCAGTTCCAGGGCAATCTGCAAGCGTGAGTTCTGGGTTTCCAGGTCCAGCGCCGGCATGGACGGCTCGCCTTGCAGCAAGCTGTCGACCACCAGCAGGTAGCCGCGCAGCAGATGACGATTGTGTTGCTTATAGGCTTCCCCGGTCTCCAGCACGTTCATCGGGCCTTGGGCGGTGTGGAGCATGTAGCGGATCTGGTAATGCGAGGCCTGGGCCAACTGTTGCTGGATCGCGTCGTGCAGTTGATATCGCGCCTCGGGCTCCATCAGGCTGGCGTAGGGCGAGCTGACCAGCGAACACAGGTCTACCGCCGGCAGTCCGAAGTATCGTTCGCAGTTGGGATCGAGGAACAACAGCGCCCAGCTTGCTTCATTCAGCCGTTCGAAACGCAGCATGCCGAGCCGCGAGGGCACCGGTAACTGCGTCACTACCTCGGCCGCCATTCGGCTGGCGGCATCGGGTTGGCTTTTCATGGGGAAACTCGCTTCGAAAATGCTGATCGCGCCGGGCTGACGCCCTCGTTATTACGGATTGCCGCAAGGTTGCATCATTGCGGCACTGGCTGACAAGAGAGATGAAGGCCAAGTGCTATAAACCTTTTATCGGCCGACGAAGGGATTTCTCCAGTCGCCGACCGATAAGAGGGTGTCGCAAAGGCTACCGCTGGTCAGCGAAGCCCGATTTCCACGGTCTGCAGCAGGCTGCCGTTACGGTCGTGAAAGCTCACTTGTACGTTCTGCGCCGTGACGTGCAAGCGGGCAAAGTTGTCTTGGCTGACCACATTGCTGGTCAGTTCATAGTGGTACTCGCCGCTGTCATTCCCGGCCAGGGGAGCGTCGAAAATAAAGTCCGATGCCTTGGCGAAAGGCAGCAGCCTGCTGTTACACAAAGGCGAGGAAACAATGGTGTTGACCTCGAACTCGGGATCCTGGCTATGGCGCAGGCGGCTGGTCATGGAGCCGTGTACATCGCCCGAGACGAAGATCACGTTCTTGATCCTCCCGTGGCGCAAGGTTTCCAGCAGGCGCATGCGTTGTTCCGCAAAGGCCTGCCAGGCGTCCCCGTCGTTACGTTTGCTGTCGGGATAGAACATGACGCTGGTCACGACGAACTTGACCCGTGCGCGGCTGTGGACGAGCCAGTGGAGCAGCGCCTGCTCCTGGGTTTCATCCAGGATGCGTCGGTTGTCTGGCGACAGGTTGCGTTGAGTGCGACTGTCGGTGACAAACCATTCAATATCGCCGTGGGCAAATGTATACCAATATCTGTTCAGTGCTTTATTAATAGTTCCGTCATGGCGAAGTTCATGAGCCGGGCCGTGGCTGGCTTGATAAAGTTCATATGCGCTCATCGCGTTGGCATAGAGAACGTCATCGTTGACCGTTCTGTTGGCCGGCCAGTTATCTTCGATCTCGTGGTCGTCGAGCATCATGTAAGTGGGTACGCCAGACATGAGTCGGGCGATATGGGGTTGAGAGAAAACAGTTCGGTATTTAAAGAGAATGCTCTTGTAGGTCCGATCCGGGGCGAGTTTATTCAAATCGTCGAGATACACTTGGTCGCCGGTCATCAATACCGCGCTGATCGGCGGGTCGGCCAGGGCTGCGATTCGGTTGATGCCGGCGAAGATGCGGTCACCGAGGCCCGGCAGCGATGGCACGCCGGCGGTGATTCGCAGGTACCGGCATGATCCTACGATATAAGCGCGAGGCGCGTGGTTCTCAGCGTCTTGCGTACGCAGGCAGTAAAGGGTCCGGGGCCATTGCAACGGCAGTTCCTGGATGGTGGCGACGGTGTGGGTCGGGCTCAGGGGGCTGAACCAGCCTGCCTGGTATTCATAATAGGTATTGGCTTGAAGGCCTTTGAGCACAATCACATCGGACATGTCGCGGTGTGGCTCCAATTGCACGAATTGTCCTTTCGACCAGTTCGTTTCTCCTTTGCGCCGATGGCGAATACCGGCGAATACCAACTTGTTATCGCGATCACCGCGCAGGAATATTCGAGCGTGGTCGGTAGTTGTGTGGCCAACAATAGGGCCGACGGTGGGTTTGAACATATTCGAGTCCATTCGAATTGCAGCATTAATAAAGTGTCGGCGAAACTGATCAGGAGTCTCGCGGGTTTGATGCTAAAGCGCGTGGCGTCATAAATATTGATAGGGGAGGGGGCGCAGGCTGTGGGTAATGGCTAACAGGGGGCGTAGTCTTTTATATGAAATGGCGTAGGAAAATCCTCGGCCTACGCCATTGCCTGCCGGTTAACGCTTTTCACCCACAGAGTCGCGCCGTTGATGCTTGAACTTCAGGCAAAAAAAGCCCCGCCAGACGGGCGGGGTTGAGGTACGAGCGTGGCGCTCGGAAAACAGCGGTGCGAAAGGCCCTTCCCCGGGGAAGGGCCTTTGGGCTTACAGCAGGATGGTACGGATGTCGCCCAACAGGTCGCTCAGGCGCTTGGTGAAGCGCGCAGCGGCGGCACCGTTGATCACACGGTGGTCGTAGGACAGCGACAACGGCAGCATCAACTTCGGCTGGAAGGCCTTACCGTCCCAGACTGGCTGGATAGTGGCCTTGGAAACGCCCAGGATCGCCACTTCCGGCGCGTTGACGATCGGCGTGAAGCCGGTGCCGCCAATGTGGCCGAGGCTGGAAATGGTGAAGCAGGCGCCTTGCATGTCGTCGGCGGTGAGCTTCTTGTTCCGGGCTTTTTCGGCCAGGGCAGCGGCTTCGCCGGCCAGTTGCAGCAGGCTCTTCTGGTCGACGTTGCGGATGACCGGTACCAGCAGGCCTTCCGGGGTGTCGACAGCGAAGCCGATGTGCACGTATTTCTTGCGGATCACAGCCTTGCCGCTTGGCGCCAGGGAGCTGTTGAAGTCCGGCAGTTCCTTGAGCAGGTGCGCGCAGGCCTTGAGCAGCAGTGGCAGCACGGTCAGCTTCACGCCGGCCTTTTCCGCCACGGCTTTCTGCGCCACGCGGAAAGCTTCCAGCTCGGTGATATCAGCCTGGTCGAACTGAGTCACGTGCGGGATGTTCAGCCAGCTGCGGTGCAGGCTCGACGCGCCGATCTGCATCAGGCGGGTCATGGCGACTTCTTCGGTTTCGCCGAAGCGGCTGAAGTCCACCGCCGGTATCGGCGGGATACCCGCGCCGCCGCTGGCGCCCTCGGCCGGTGCGTCCTTGGCCTTCTGCATCATGGCCTTGACGTAGGCCTGTACGTCTTCCTTCAGCACGCGACCGTGCGGGCCGCTTGGGCTGACAGCCGACAGCTCGACACCGAATTCACGGGCCAACTGGCGCACCGCAGGACCGGCGTGGACCTTGGCACCGTTGGGGGCAGGCGCGGCGACCGGTGCTGGCGCAGCCTCCGCTTTAGCGGCCGGTGCAGCAGCGGGGGCTGGAGCTGCTTCGGCCTTGGCGGGAGCCGGTGCAGCGGCTGGAGCTGGCGCGGCGGGTGCAGCAGCGCCGGCGACTTTCAGCTTGAGGATCAGGTCACCCGTGCCGACTTCGTCTTCCAGCTTGATCTCGACGCTTTCCACCACGCCGGCGGCCGGCGATGGGATTTCCATGCTGGCTTTGTCGGATTCCAGGGTGATCAGCGACTGGTCGGCTTCGACGGTGTCGCCGGCCTTGACCAGTACTTCGATGATCTTGGCCTTGCCCGACGAACCGATGTCCGGGACATGGATGTCCTGGACAGTGGCGGCGGCAGGCGCAGCGGCCGGTGCGGGAGCCGCCTCGGCAGCCGGTGCGGCAGCGGGCTTTTCAGCGGCCGCCGGGGCCGCGGCAGGTGCGGCTGCCTCAGGCGCCGCAGCGGCGCCCTCGACTTCCAGCTCCAGCAGCTCGTCGCCTTCTTTCAGGCGATCGCCCAGCTTAACTTTCAGGCTCTTGATGACACCGGCCTTCGGCGCTGGCACTTCCATGCTGGCCTTGTCCGATTCAAGCGTCAGGATGCTCTGGTCGGCTTCGATACGGTCGCCGACCTTCACAAACAGTTCAATTACTTCACCTTCACCGCTGCCGATGTCAGGTACGCGAATGAGTTCGCTCACGAAAATTCTCCTCAGCAGTCCAGTGGGTTGCGTTTTTCCGGATCGATGCCGAACTTGACGATGGCCTCGGCCACCACCTTGGGTTCGATATCGCCACGGTCAGCCAAGGCTTCCAGGGCTGCCAACACCACGAACTTACGGTCGACTTCGAAGAAGTGACGCAGCTTCTTGCGGCTGTCGCTACGGCCGAAACCGTCGGTGCCCAGCACCTTGAATTCCTTGGAAGGAACCCACTGACGGATCTGTTCGGCGAACAGCTTCATGTAGTCGGTCGAGGCGATGACCGGACCTTTGCGGCCGTTCAGGCATTCTTCGACGTAGCTCAGCTTCGGCTTCTGGCCAGGGTGCAGGCGGTTGCTGCGCTCTACGGCCAGGCCGTCGCGACGCAGTTCGTTGAAGCTGGTCACGCTCCAGACGTCGGCACCGATGTTGAATTCCTCACGCAGGATCTTCGCCGCTTCACGCACTTCGCGCAGGATGGTGCCGGAGCCCATCAGCTGGACGTGGTGCGCCGCTTCGCGGGTGTCTTCCTCAAGCAGGTACATACCCTTGACGATGCCTTGCTCCACACCGGCCGGCATGGCTGGCTGCTGGTAGGACTCGTTCATCACGGTGATGTAGTAGAAGACGTCCTGTTGTTCTTCGGTCATCTTCTTCATGCCGTCCTGGATGATCACCGCCAGCTCGTAGCCGTAGGTCGGATCATAGGTGCGGCAGTTCGGGATGGTCCCGGCCAGCATGTGGCTGTGACCGTCTTCGTGCTGCAGGCCTTCACCGTTGAGGGTGGTACGGCCGGCGGTACCGCCGATCAGGAAGCCACGGGTGCGGCTGTCGCCAGCGGCCCAGGCCAGGTCGCCGATACGCTGGAAGCCGAACATCGAATAGAAGATGTAGAACGGCAGCATCGGCTGGTTGTGGCTGGAGTACGAAGTACCGGCGGCAATGAAGGAGCTCATGGCGCCCGCTTCGTTGATGCCTTCTTCGAGGATCTGGCCCTTCTTGTCTTCGCGGTAGAACATCACCTGGTCTTTATCGACTGGCTCGTAGAGCTGGCCGACGGACGAGTAGATGCCCAACTGGCGGAACATGCCTTCCATACCGAAGGTACGGGCTTCGTCCGGGATGATCGGGACGATGCGCGAGCCGATTTCCTTGTCCTTGACCAGCTGCGCGAGGATCCGCACGAAGGCCATGGTGGTGGAGATTTCACGGTCGCCCGAGCCGTCCAGGATTGCCTTGAGGGTTTCCAGCGGCGGTGTCGGGATGCTGATGCTCTTGGCGCGACGCTGCGGTACGAAACCGCCCAGCGCGGCGCGGCGCTCGGCCAGGTAACGGGCTTCGGCGCTGCCTTCCTCGGGCTTGAAGAACGGCAGGTTTTCCAGCTCGCTGTCCTTGACCGGGATGTCGAAGCGGTCGCGGAACAGCTTCAGGCTGTCGACGTCGACCTTCTTGGTGTTGTGCGCGGTGTTCTTCGCTTCGCCGGCACCGGTGCCATAACCCTTGATGGTCTTGGCCAGGATGACGGTCGGCTGCTCTTTGTGGTTGACCGCCTGGTGGTACGCCGCGTAGACCTTGTACGGGTCGTGGCCGCCACGGTTGAGTTTCCAGATCTCGTCGTCGGACAGATCGGCAACCATCGCCTTGAGTTCAGGCGTATTGAAGAAGTGCTCGCGGACGAACGCGCCGTCCTTGGCCTTGTAGTTCTGGTACTCGCCGTCGATGACTTCGTCCATGCGGCGTTGCAGGATGCCGTCGACGTCCTTGGCCAGCAGTGGGTCCCAGAAGCGACCCCAGATGACTTTGTTGACGTTCCACTGGGCGCCACGGAACACGCCTTCGAGTTCCTGGATGATCTTGCCGTTGCCGCGAACCGGGCCGTCGAGGCGCTGCAGGTTGCAGTTGATGACGAAGATCAGGTTGTCCAGCTTCTCGCGGCCGGCCAGGGAGATCGCCCCCAGGGATTCCGGCTCGTCGCACTCGCCGTCGCCCATGAAGCACCAGACCTTCTGCTTGCCCGGCTGGATGAAGCCGCGGGCTTCCAGGTACTTCATGAAGCGCGCCTGGTAGATCGCCTGGATCGGGCCCAGACCCATGGAAACGGTCGGGAACTGCCAGAAATCAGGCATCAGCCAAGGGTGCGGGTACGAAGACAGGCCGTTGCCGTCCACTTCCTGGCGGAAGTTGTTCATCTGGTCTTCGGTGATGCGGCCTTCCATGAACGCACGGGCGTAGACGCCGGGCGATGCGTGACCCTGGAAGTAGATCAGGTCGCCGCCGTGTTCGTTGGTCGGGGCCTGGAAGAAATAGTTGAAGCCGATGTCATACAGCGTCGCGCTGGAGGCGAAGCTGGAGATGTGACCGCCCAGGTCTGAATCTTTCAGGTTGGTACGCATGACCATGGCCAACGCGTTCCAGCGTACCAGCGAGCGAATGCGGCGTTCCATGAACAGGTCGCCGGGCATGCGTGCTTCGTGGGTAACGGGGATCGTGTTGCGGTATGGCGTGGTGATGGCGTAGGGCAGTTGCGAACCGCTGCGGGTGGCGAGTTCGCCCATACGGGTCATCAGGTAATGAGCACGGTCTTCGCCTTCTTTGTCGAGAACCGATTCCAGGGCGTCCAGCCATTCCTGGGTTTCGACGGGATCGAGGTCTTGCATGGCTTGCTCCAGGGCGGAAAGGCTACCAGAATCGGTTGCCTGAGTTTGCGACTGGCCTTGTGGGCAGACGATATAAATTCTTGGATTGCCGAAGGTTGTCTCGGCGGCGTGTAGTTTTACTACAAATCGTTGGCCGTTTCAGCCTTTCGAATGTATAGACGAGTAGTAAAACTACACATGAGCGGCTTGTGGCCCCTCGTTTCGTTGTGAGAATAATCGTTACTGTTGGTCGTAAGCCAACTCGAACAGGTAAAAACTTGATGCCGGCTGCCAATAAAATCAGATTTTCAGCTATTTATCATCTTTGTTCGACAGTCGATCAGGTAGTGTCTTTGGGAAAATCACTACATCCAGCCTTTCCCGCGCCGATCAAGGATAGACCATGAGCCTGCCCTCGCTAGCCCCGATACCGGCCATTCTCCAGTCATTGGTCAGTCGCGCCGAGCAGTCGTTCCGTGCGGCAGTGGCCTTGTTCGACGACGACCACGGGCTGTCGACCTGGACGGCGCAGCGCTGGGAAGCGTTCAACCGAATCGCCGCCGCCAGCGACTTTGTCGTCGAGCAGAGCCTGCGCGACCCGGTCATGTTGCTGGAGCTGGTGCGCAGTGGCGAGCTGGACCGCAGCTTCGCCCCCGGTGAGTTGTGCGCACAGATCGCCACTGCGGTGCAGGCCGCCGAAACCGAGGACGAGCTGGGCCGCGTCCTGCGCCGCCAGCGCACCCGCCAGCAAGTGCGGATCATCTGGCGCGACCTGACTCGCCAGGCCGATCTGGTCCAGACCTGCCGCGACCTCTCTGACCTGGCCGACGCCTGCATCGACCAGGCTTATCAATGGTTGTACCAACGCCTCAGCCAGCAATTCGGCACGCCCACCGGGCGGCGCAGCGGCGAGCCGCAGCAGATGGTCATCCTCGGCATGGGCAAGCTGGGTGCGGTGGAGCTGAACCTGTCTTCGGACATCGACCTGATCTTCGCCTACCCCGAGGGCGGCGAGACGGTCGGGGTCAAGCGGCCGCTGGATAACCAGGAGTTCTTCATCCGGGTCGGCCAGCGCCTGATCAAGGCCCTGGACCCGATGACCGTCGACGGCTTCGTGTTTCGCGTCGACATGCGCCTGCGCCCCTATGGTTCGGCCGGCGCGTTGGTGCTGAGCTTCAACGCGCTGGAGCAGTATTACCAGGACCAGGGGCGCGACTGGGAACGCTACGCCATGATCAAGGCACGGGTTGTCGCCGGCGATCAGGCGGCCGGGGCGCAACTGCTCGACATGCTGCGCCCGTTCGTCTATCGACGTTACCTGGACTTTTCCGCGATTGAAGCGCTGCGCACCATGAAGCAGTTGATCCAGCAGGAAGTGCGGCGCAAGGGCATGGCCGACAATATCAAGCTGGGCGCGGGCGGCATCCGTGAGGTGGAGTTCATCGCCCAGGCCTTCCAGCTGATCCACGGCGGCCGGGACCTGAGCTTGCAGCAACGACCATTGCTCAAAGTGCTGGGGACCCTGGAGGGCCAGGGTTACCTGCCGGCCAAGGTGATCGATGAGTTGCGCGAGGGCTATGAATTCCTGCGCTATACCGAGCATGCGATCCAGGCCATTGCCGACCGCCAGACCCAGATGCTGCCGGACAGCGCCCAGGATCAGGCGCGGATCGCGTTCATGCTGGGCTTCGACGACTGGTCGGCCTTCCACGAGCGATTGATGCACTGGCGCGGTCGCGTGGCCTGGCATTTCGGCCAGGTCATCGCCGATCCGGATGAAGAAACCAGCGGCGAAAGTGAAGTGGTGGTGGGCGGCGAGTGGTTGCCTTTATGGGAAGACAGCCAGGACGAGGAAGCGGCCTGCCGCCAACTGGAGGAGGGCGGCTTCGTCGATGCGCCCAAAGCGCTCAAGGCCCTGGCCATGCTGCGCGGCAGTCCGCAGTTGCGGGCGATGCAACGTTTGGGTCGCGAGCGTCTGGATGCCTTCATTCCGCGTCTGCTGGCTCAGGCGGTGGAACACGCCAACCCGGACCTGGTGCTGGAGCGGGTGCTGCCGCTGGTAGAGGCCGTGGCCCGTCGCTCGGCCTACCTGGTGCTGTTGACGGAGAACCCCGGCGCCCTGCGGCGCTTGCTGACGCTGTGTGCGGCGAGCCCGTGGATCGCCGAGCAGATCACCCGTTTCCCTCTGCTGCTCGATGAGTTGCTCAACGAGGGGCGCTTGTTCAAGCCGCCGCTGGCGCCCGAGCTGGCGGCGGAGTTGCGTGAGCGGCTGACGCGCATCCCCGAAGATGACCTCGAACAGCAGATGGAGGCGCTGCGGCATTTCAAGCTGGCGCACCGCCTGCGCGTAGCCGCCTCGGAAATCGCCGGCAGCCTGCCGTTGATGAAAGTCAGCGACTACCTGACCTGGCTCGCCGAGGCGATTCTCGAACAAGTGCTGGCCCTGGCCTGGCGCCAGACGGTGGCCAAGCATGGTGTGCCGCTGCGCACCGACGGCAGCCTGTGCGATCCCGGCTTCATCATTGTCGGTTATGGGAAAGTCGGCGGCCTGGAACTGGGGCATGGTTCGGACCTGGACCTGGTGTTCGTCCACGACGGCGACCCCCAGGCGGAAACCGATGGCCCGAAACCGATCGATGGTGCCCAGTTTTTCACCCGCCTTGGTCAGCGGATCATTCATCTGTTGACGGCCCAGACCAACTCCGGGCAGCTCTATGAAGTGGACATGCGCCTGCGTCCGTCCGGGGCGTCGGGGCTGCTGGTCAGTTCCCTCGGGGCGTTTGCCCGCTATCAGGAGAACGAAGCCTGGACCTGGGAGCATCAGGCGCTGGTGCGGGCGCGGGTGCTGGTGGGCAGTCAGGACGTAGGGCAGGCGTTCGAGAAGGTCCGTGCCCAGGTGTTGGGGCGCAAACGCGACTTGCCGGGGTTGCGCCAGGACGTCAGCGAGATGCGCGCCAAGATGCGCGATAACCTCGGCAGCAAGGCCACGGCTGCCGGGACTGCGGCGAATGCCTTCGAGGCGAGCGCGCCGTTCGACCTCAAGCAGGATGCCGGAGGTATCGTCGATATTGAATTTATGGTGCAATACGCGGCCCTGGCGTGGTCCGAGGAACACCCGTCGCTGCTGCGCTACACCGACAATATCCGCATCCTGGAAGGATTGCAGGAGGTCGGGCTGATGCCGGCCGAAGACGCGACCATGCTGCGCGAGGCCTATAAAGCCTACCGCTCCGCCGCCCACCGCCAGGCCTTGCAGAAAGAGGCAGGAGTGATTGCAGGCGACCAGTTCGTTGAGGAGCGTCGGCAGGTGCTGCGGATCTGGCGAGAGTTGGGGCTTGGTTGATTGCTGGCGAATGAAAGGCCCTTGTGGGAGCGAGCCTGCTCGCGATGGCGGAGTGTCAGGCGGTAATGATGTTGAAAGTGCCGGCCTCATCGCGAGCAGGCTCGCTCCCACAGTTGGATCTGTGGTGTTGCGCGGTATTTGAGTAAATATGAAGACCCTTGTGGGAGCGAGCTTGCTCGCGAAAGCGGTGTGTCAGGCGACAGCGATGTCGAGAATGCCGGCCTCATCGCGAGCAGGCTCGCTCCCACAGTTGGATTTGCGGTGTTACGCCGCACTTGGAACGAATGAAGAACCCTTGTGGGAGCGAGCCTGCTCGCGATAGCGGAATGTCAGGCAACACAAATGTCGGATGTGATGGCCCTTTCGCGAGCAAGCCCGCTCCCACAATGGGTTGCAGTGTTCTTGAGGCGGGGAGGCGTAGGCCTCCCCGTAGCGTTTTTGGAAACCACATGAATATTCTGATCGTTGGGCCCAGCTGGGTCGGTGACATGGTGATGGCGCAGACACTCTTCCAGTGCCTGAAACAGCGCCATCCGCAGTGCGAAATCGACGTCCTGGCGCCCGAGTGGAGCCGGCCGATCCTTGAGCGCATGCCCCAGGTACGCAAGGCCTTGAGCTTTCCGCTCGGTCACGGCGCGCTGGAGCTGGCGACCCGCCGACGCATCGGCAAGTCCCTGGCCGGCCAGTATGACCAGGCGATCCTGCTGCCCAATTCATTGAAATCGGCGCTGGTGCCGTTCTTCGCCGGGATCCCCAAGCGCACCGGCTGGCGTGGCGAGTTCCGCTACGGCTTGCTCAACGATGTGCGCACCCTGGACAAGGACCGTTATCCGCTGATGATCGAGCGTTTCATGGCGCTGGCCTATGTGCCGGGCGCCGAGTTGCCCAAACCGTATCCGCGCCCCAGCCTGGTGATCGATCCGGTGAGCCGCGACGCTGCGCTGGCCAAGTTCGGCCTGAGCCTGGACCGCCCGGTGCTGGCCCTGTGTCCGGGCGCCGAGTTTGGTGAGTCCAAGCGCTGGCCGGCGGAGCATTACGCCCAAGTGGCCGAAGCGAAGATTCGTGAAGGCTGGCAGGTCTGGTTGTTCGGCTCGAAAAAAGATCACCCGGTGGGCGAGGACATTCGCTCGCGGCTGATTCCCGGTCTCAGGGAAGAGTCGGTTAACCTCAGCGGCGACACGTCCCTGGCCGAGGCCATCGACCTGCTGTCCTGTGCCGATTCGGTGGTGTCCAACGACTCCGGACTGATGCACGTGGCAGCCGCCCTGAACCGCCCGTTAGTTGCAGTCTACGGCTCCACCTCGCCCGGCTTCACGCCGCCGCTGGCCGACCAGGTCGAAGTGGTGCGCCTGGGCATCGAGTGCAGCCCTTGCTTCGATCGCACCTGCCGCTTCGGCCACTACAATTGCCTGCGCCAACTCCCGCCTACGTCGGTAAACGAGGCCCTGGAGCGATTGCAGGGCACTCCCGTGGAGGTCCGGTAACTTGCGGGTATTGCTGATCAAGACCTCTTCGCTGGGGGATGTGGTCCACACGCTGCCGGCCCTCACCGATGCCGCGCGGGCGATCCCGAGGATCAAGTTTGATTGGGTGGTGGAAGAAGGCTTTGCCGAAATTCCCACCTGGCACCCGGCCGTGGGCAAGGTCATCCCAGTGGCGATTCGGCGCTGGCGCAAGAACCTCTGGCAGACCATCAAGAGCGGCGAGTGGCGGCGTTTCAAGCAAAACATGCGCGCTGAAAAATACGACCTGGTGATCGATGCCCAGGGCCTGTTGAAAAGCGCTTGGCTGACCCGTTACGTCAAGGCTCCGGTAGCCGGCCTGGATAAGCAATCGGCCCGGGAGCCTCTCGCCGCGCGCTTTTATTCCAGGCGCCTGGCGGTGGCCCGTGGTCAGCATGCCGTGGAGCGGGTGCGGCAATTGTTCGCCGTGGCGCTCGGTTATGACCTGCCGCAAACCCTGGGCAACTATGGCCTGAATGTCGATCGTCTGGTTGAACTACCGCGCAAGTACCCCTATGTGGTGTTCCTGCACGGCACGACCTGGGAGTCCAAGCATTGGCCTGAACTCTACTGGCGCCAGCTCTGCGAACGCATGGGCCAGTTCGGCGTGGTGGTGAAACTGCCGTGGGGCAACGCGCTGGAGAAAGCCCGGGCCGAGCGCATCGCCAAAGGCCTGCGCAACGTCGAAGTGCTGCCGAAGCTGAACCTGGGCGGCATGGGCAAGGTACTCGCCGGCGCCCAGGCCTGCGTGGCGGTGGACACCGGTCTCGGTCACCTGGCCGCGGCCCTGGACGTGCCGACCATCTCATTGCTCGGCCCGACCAACCCGGTGCTGACTGGCGCCTACGGCAAGGGCCAGATACATCTGGCCAGCGATTTCCCCTGCGCCCCCTGCATGCAGAAACAATGCACTTATCCGCCGACCGCCGAAGATGCGCGTCGGTTCGACCTGAAACGCGAGCAGCCGCTGTGCTTCACGCGTCTGAACCCCGAGCGTGTCGCCAGCCACCTGAGCACGTTATTGGCTGAGGAGCCGCGCTGATGCAATTGGCTTTTGTCCTTTACAAGTATTTCCCTTTCGGTGGCCTGCAGCGAGATTTCATGCGCATCGCCCTGGAATGCCAGCGCCGCGGTCACCAGATCCGTGTCTACACACTGATCTGGGAAGGCGACGTCCCGCCAGGCTTCGAAGTGCTGGTGGCGCCGGTCAAGGCGCTGTTCAATCATCGACGCAACGAAAAACTCAGTGCGTGGATGGAGGCGGACCTGGCCAGGCGCCCGGTGGACCGTTTGATCGGCTTCAACAAGATGCCCGGCCTGGACGTCTACTACGCCGCCGACGGCTGCTTCGAGGACAAGGCGCAGAACCTGCGCAATTCTCTGTACCGGCGCTGGGGTCGCTACCGGCATTTCGCCGAGTACGAGCGGGCGGTGTTCGCCAAGGACGCGAAGACCGAAGTGCTGATGATCTCCGAGGTCCAGCAGCCGCTGTTCATCAAGCACTACGACACGCCGCTTGCGCGCTTTCACCTGTTGCCACCGGGCATCGCCCAGGATCGTCGCCGACCCGCCGATGCCGATGAGATCCGGGCCGCGTTCCGTGCCGAATTCGCGCTGGCGGACGATGACCTGCTGCTGGTGCAGATCGGCTCCGGGTTCAAGACCAAGGGCGTGGATCGCAGCCTCAAGGCTTTGGCCGCGTTGCCATCAGAGCTGAAAAAACGTACCCGGCTGTTTGTAATCGGCCAGGACGACCCCAAAGTATTCCAGTTGCAGAGTGCCGCGCTGGGGCTCGGCGACAACGTGCGGTTCCTCAAGGGCCGCAGCGACATCCCGCGTTTCCTGCTGGGCGCCGACCTGTTGATCCATCCGGCGTACAACGAAAACACCGGGACGGTATTGCTTGAAGCCCTGGTGGCCGGCTTGCCGGTGCTGGTCAGCGCGGTGTGCGGGTACGCCCACTACATCGCCGAGGCGGATAGCGGCCTGGTGCTCGACGAGCCGTTCGAACAGGCGCAGCTCACCGAATACCTGGGCCGGATGTTGAGCGACACCGATGCGCGGGCGGCCTGGAGCCGCAACGGCCTGGCCTTCGCCGAGACGGCCGACCTCTACAGCATGCCGCAGCACGCGGCCGATGTGATATTGGCGGAGCACGCACGATGAAACTGATGCTGGCCGAACCGTTCAAGAGCCTTTGGGCCGGGCGCGATGCGTTCGCCGAAGTCGAGGCGCTCAAGGGCGAGGTCTATCGCGAACTTGAAGCCCGACGCACCTTGCGCACGGAGGTCGATGGGCGTGGCTTTTTCGTGAAAATCCACCGTGGCATCGGTTGGGGCGAGATCATCAAGAATCTGGTGACCGCCAAGCTGCCGGTCCTCGGCGCAGGACAGGAATGGAAGGCGATCCAGCGCTTGCAGCAAGTCGGCGTGCCGACCATGACCGCAGTCGCCTACGGCGAGCGGGGCAGTAACCCGGCGGACCAGCACTCGTTCATCGTCACCGAGGAGCTGGCGCCCACTGTCAGCCTCGAAGATTTCAGCATCGACTGGGTCAGGCAGCCGCCCGAACCGACGCTCAAGCGCGCCCTGATTGCCGAAGTGGCGCGCATGACCGGGATGATGCACCGCGCCGGGGTCAACCATCGGGACTGCTACATCTGTCACTTCCTGTTGCACACTGACAAACCGATCACTCCGCAGGATTTCAAGCTGTCAGTGATCGACCTGCACCGTGCCCAGACCCGCCCCGCCATCACCACCCGCTGGCGCAACAAGGACCTGGCAGCCCTGTACTTTTCGGCCCTGGACATCGGCTTGACCCGCCGTGACAAGCTGCGTTTTCTCAAGGGCTATTTCCAGCAGCCGCTGCGCCGGATCCTTGCCGAAGAGGCTTCGCTGTTGAACTGGCTGGAGGGCAAGGCCAACAAGCTGTATGCCCGCAAGCAGCGCTACGGAGATGCCCTCTGATGTCGGGTTGGAATCTGGAGCCGGCCTACGCCGATCTGGCGCAGGATTTCGGTAGCCTCGAAGCGGTATTCGCCCTGCAAGGCGAGCGCCTGACTCGCGACCCGCTGTCCGAGGTCATCCGGGTGCAGCGCAATGGGGTGAATTATTACGTCAAGCGCTACGTCGCGGCCGGCAAGGGCTTGCGCCGATACCTGGGCAAGCCGCGGGTCAAGTCCGAGTGGCAGAACCTCAAGCGCTTCGCCAAATGGGGCATCCCCACCGCCGAAATCGTCGGCTGGGGCCTGGAGCGCAACGGCGCCGCTTATGCCCGTGGTGCGATGATCACTCGTGAACTGCCGCACACCGAAGACCTGTCGGCCCTGGCCGATCGTCATGATCCGCGGCTGACCGATCGCCATTGGGTCAACGGTGTGAGTCAGCAACTGGCTGGTTACACCCGAACCATGCATGAACACCGCTTCACCCATAACGATCTGAAGTGGCGCAACCTGCTGATCGACGACCGGGCGCAGCTGTTCCTGATTGACTGCCCGAATGGTGATTTCTGGCGCGGCTTCTGGCTCAAGTACCGGATCACCAAGGACCTGGCGTGCCTGGATAAAGTGGCCAAGTACCATCTGTCCGCGACCCAGCGCCTGCGTTTTTACCTGCAATATCGCCAGCGGGACCGCCTCGATGCAGGCGACAAGAAGCGTATCCGCCACGTGGTGAGATTTTTCGAGGGGCGTGAATGACTGATTTTCTGGCCGCTGAAGACCGGGCGTTGCTGCAACGTCATGGCCTGGACAGCTTCGATGCCTTGTGGGCGCGACAACTGGATGCGGTGGACGAGCCCAATACCTCGGGCGACGGCTGGAGCAGCGTGTTCCGCCTGGACCTGGAAGGACAGGGTTATTACCTCAAGCGCCAGAGCAATTACCTGACGCGGACCTGGACCCATCCTTTTGGCGAGCCGAGTTTCTCGCGGGAGTTCCGCAATATCAGCCGTTATCGGCAGTTGGGGATTCCGGCGCTGCAAGCGGTTTTCTATGGGCAGCGCAAAGTGGATGGCGAGGTGCGGGCCATCCTGCTGACCCGTGCCCTGGATGGCTGGGATGATCTGGATTCGCTTCTGCAGCGCTGGCCGAGCCTGACGGCGGCACAGCGCGACACTGTCCTGAAAGCCTGCGGACAATTGGCGCGGCGCCTGCACGGCATGCATCAGGTGCACGGCTGCTTCTACCCCAAGCACATCTTCCTGCAAGCCAGCGCCGGCGGTTATCGGGCGCAATTGATCGACCTGGAGAAAACCCGGCCACTGCTGTTTGGCTGGCGCGATCGGGTCAAGGACCTGGAGCCCCTGCTGCGTCGGGCATCGATCTGGAGTGACGCCGATGTGCGCCAATTGTTGTCTACCTACCTGGATCAGCCGCCCGACGCCGCCCTGGTGGACAGTTGGATGAGCCGCCTGAGTGTCCGGCGCAGTCACAAGAGAGCCCGTTGATGCGTTTGTCAGAACTGAAAAGCGTCGGTCGCCATCCCGTCCTGCCGTTGAGCCTGGAGCTGGCAGATGCTGCTGGCCCGGCACAATTGCAGCTGCTTTCCCTGCTGCGTGTATTGCCGGGACAGCGTTACGTTGGCGCGGGCGTCTGGCGCGGCCGGCCGGTGTTGGCCAAGCTATTGGTCGGCAGCAAGGCCGCCCGGCATTTTCAGCGGGAACTGCAAGGTGTGCGCCTGTTGGCGGAGCAAGGGTTGACCACCCCGCTGTTGCTGGCGGACGGCCTGAAAGAGGGCGAAGGCGGCTGGCTGTTGTTCGAGTTGCTCGAAGACGCCCAGAGCCTGGGGGATGCCTGGAAACAGGTCGAGCACCTGCCGTTGCTGGACGACGAGCAGGCCGCGGTACTGGCCGAAGCCCTGGGCGCCATCGCTCGATTGCACAGCAAGGGTCTATGGCAGGAAGACCTGCACCTGGACAACCTGCTGCGCCACGGCGGCCAGCTTTATCTGATCGACGGTGCGGGCATTCGCGCTGAAACGGCGGGCCAGCCCCTGTCGCGACAGAAGGTGCTGGAGAACCTGGGGGTGTTTTTTGCTCAGTTGCCCAAGTCCCTGGAGCCGTTCAACGAAGAATTGCTGGTGCACTACCTTTTGAGTAACGCCGAGCATGCTTTGCCCATGGAGGCCCTGCAGAGGCAGATCGACAAGGTCCAGGCCTGGCGCCTGAAAGACTTCCTGGAAAAGGTCGGACGCGAGTGCAGCCTGTTCAGCGTGCAACGCGGCGCATTCGGCCTGCGGGCTATCCGCCGTGAAGAAGAGGCTGCCATGGTACCGGTGCTGGACCAGGCCGATGCCCTGCTGGACCGGGGCCACTTGTACAAGACCGGAGGCGCGGCGAGCGTCGGCAAGGTCGATGTGAACGGCCGCAACCTGGTGATCAAGCGCTACAACATCAAGAATTTTGCCCATTGGCTCAAGCGTTTCTGGCGCCCCAGCCGTGCCTGGCATTCCTGGCGCGAAGGCCACCGCCTGGCCTTCCTCGGCATCGCCACGCCCAAGCCCTTGGCGTTGCTGGAAAAGCGTTTCCTGTGGCTGCGCCGCGGCGCGTACTTGGTCACCGAGCATCTGTCGGGGCCGGACATCATCGAGCGCTTTGCCCCTTACGTGGAAAGTGGCGAGGCGCCCGAGCCCGAACTGCTGGCCCTGGACCGGTTGTTCGCCGATCTCATCCGCGAGCGGATCAGTCACGGCGATTTCAAGGGCCACAACCTGTTCTGGCAGCATGACCGCTGGGCCCTGATCGACCTCGACTCCATGTGCCAGCATCGCACCCAGGCCAGCTTCGCCCCGGCGTACGCACGGGACCGGGCACGGTTCATGCGCAACTGGCCCGAGGACAGTGGGTTGTATCGGGTGATTGATCAGCGACTGCCCAAAGATATCAAGACTCAAGCCTGAGTTCGTCCGCCAGTGCGCTATCGCGAGCCTGCTCGCGATAGCGCCAGTCGGTATTGGGAGTCTGTAACGGCCCATATACATGTCGTAGTAATTCGCCACAAAGCTCCACGGCTCGCCGCTAGAGGTTTGGGCCGGCTTTTAAGTTATAATCGCCCCCTTTGGCTGCCCCGCGCCCTGGCGAGCGGCACATCAACTTTTTCGAGGCGCTTGTCGCCCGTATGCAGATTAAGAGGCTAGACCCCTGTGGCATTGACGATTCTTGGCCTGTCCGGCGCCCTTAGCCATGATCCTTCCGCAGCGCTGTACATCGACGGCAAGCTGATCGCGGCAGCCGAGGAAGAGCGCTTCGTACGTGATAAACACGCAAAGAACCGCATGCCCTATGAGTCGGCGAAGTTCTGCCTGGAGCAGGCTGGTATCAAGCCGTCCGACGTCGATGTGGTGGCGATTCCTTTCGCTCCGATCAGCCTGTTCGGCGAGGCACGCTGGCACTATGCCAAGCGCTACTGGTATGCCCCGGACCGTGCCCTCGATGCGATTCTGATGGGTAACCGTCGCTACAAGCGTTATCGTCGCAAGATCGTCTGGTGCCTGGAGCAATTGGGCTTCGACCCGAAAAAGATCAAGATCGAGCCGGTCGAGCACCATCTGGCCCACGCCTCCAGTGCCTATCATTGCTCGGGTTTCCAGGAAAAAACCGCGATCCTGGGCATCGACGGCAAGGGCGAATACGCGACCACGTTCTTCGGCTACGGCGAGAACGGCAAGATCCACAAGATCAAGGAGTTCTACGACCCGGACTCCCTCGGTGGCCTGTATGGCGCGATCACTGAATTCCTGGGCTTTGAAATGCTCGACGGTGAGTTCAAGGTCATGGGCATGGCGCCGTACGGCGATGCCACCAAATACGATTTCTCGCGCCTGGCTTCGTTCGAGAACGGCGAACTGGTGATCAACACCGACTACGCCAACGTGATCGGCCTGCGCCGCTATAAAGAAAAGGGCAAGGGTTTCTACTTCTCGCCGAAGCTGATCGAATGGCTCGGCCCGAAACGTGAAGGCGATATCGCCGATGAGCCTTACATCCATTACGCGGCCAGCATGCAGGCGCTGTTCGAGAAACTTGCGCTGCAAATGATCGATCACTACCTGGGGGACGTGCTCAAGGAAACCGGCAAGCTGGCGTTCGCCGGCGGCTGTGCGCTTAACGTCAAGCTGAACCAGAAGATCATCGCCCGCGACGACGTCAAGGAACTGTTCGTGCAGCCGGCTTCCGGCGACGCCGGTACCGCGGTCGGCGCGGCGGCTTATGTGTCACACGCCCGTGGCGTGCCGGTAGAGAAGATGGAGCACGTCTATCTCGGCCCGGCCTACAGCAATGAAGACGTGATCGCCGCGTGCGCGCGCCATCCGAGCAAGCCGGCCTGGCGCAAGATCGACAACACCCCCGAGCGCATCGCCAGGATCATGGTCGATGGCAACCCAGTGGCCTGGTTCCAGGGCCGCATGGAGTTCGGCCCCCGTGCGTTGGGCGGACGTTCGATCATCGGTTGCCCGAGTGCCAGTGGCGTCGCCGACCGCATCAACGAACAGATCAAGTTCCGCGAGCGCTGGAGGCCTTTCTGCCCGTCGATGCTCGACACCGTCGCGCCACAGATGATCAAGGTCGATCACCCCGCGCCGTTCATGACGTTCACCTTCGAAGTGGCCGAGGAATGGAAAACCCGTGTGCCGGAAGTCGTTCACGAGGACGGCACCTCCCGGGCCCAGGTGCTCAAGCGCGAATACAACCCACGATACTACGACATGATGAAGGCGCTGGAAGTCCTGACGGGCAACGGCGTATCCCTGAACACATCGCTCAACCGCCGTGGCGAACCGATGATCTGTTCGCCGACCGATGCGTTGAACATGTTTTTCGGCTCCGACCTGCAGTATTTGATCATGGAAGATATTCTGGTGGTCAAAGAGGGTGTGGATGCTTATGACACGTTCGGCTGAGCGACAGGTACTGCAGTTCTGCCACGGTTATGACGGACCGTTCCTGGACTGCGCGCGACAGTATGCCAGCCTGTTCGCGGGTACCGGCTACCGCGTGACCACGGTGTTCCTCACCGGCGTCGCGGATGCGCAGGTAGCCGCCAGTTGCGCCTCGGACGAGGTGCTGTTCATGGAGTACAAGTCCAGCGCCATTCGCGGCCTGAAGCTGGGTGCCATCGGCGACCTGCGCAAGATCGCCGCATCGCGCAACTTCAGCTTCTGTATTGCTCATCGCTTCAAGCCGATCTATATCGCCCTGCTCGGGACCTCCTTGCCGGTGATCGGCGTGCACCATGCCTTTGGCGACTACAAACGGCGTACCCGTCGGCTGTTCGCTCATATCTTTCGCAAGCGCCTGAGCCTGCTCGGGGTTTCCGATGCAGTGCGTGACGACATACGCCGCTGCCTGGCGAAGTGGCCGGCCGTACGGATCCAGACGCTGTACAACCGCATCGATCTGGAGGCCACCCTGGCCGGCCTGCTGCCGCGGGATGAAGCGCGGCGCAACCTTGGGCTGGATGCAGACGCCTGGATTGTCGGTAATGTCGGGCGCCTGCACCCGGACAAGGACCAGGCCACGCTGTTGCGCGGCTTTGCCGCCGCATTGGCCTATCTGCCCGCTAACAGCCAGCTGGCGATCCTCGGCCAGGGCCGTCTGGAACAGGATCTGCGCAAGCTCGCCCTTGAGCTGGGCATCGCCGATCGAGTGATGTTCCTCGGCCAGGTATGTGACGCCCGCCGCTATTTCCGTGCCTTTGATGTATTTGTCCTGAGTTCCAACCATGAGCCGTTTGGCATGGTGCTGCTCGAGGCCATGGCGACAGGCGTACCGCTGCTGGCCACCGCCTGTGGCGGTGCGAAGGAAGTGGTCGAAGGGGTGGGCATCCTGTTTCCCCTGGGCGATGCCGAACACATGGCCCAGGGGTTGCAACACCTGGCAGCCATGGATGACCAGCAGCGCCGCCAATGCGCCGAACTGATGCTCGACCGCTTGCGTGAGCGCTTCTCGGATCAGGCTGTGCGCGAAGCATTCTGGCGCTTGCCTCAAGTCATCGACCTGGCGCCGAGAGCCTGATGCTCAATCGATTCCAAGGCTGGCGCGAGCGTGGCTGGACAGCCGTAGATGCATCCATATATGCCCAGGCCTGGCAGCGTTTTGGCGGCAGCGTGGCCACCCATCCGCTGGTGGTCGAGCGCCTGGCTGCGTTGGCGGGGATTCCCGTGCGCTACCTGGCGTATGAACAGCAAGGCGAAGTGAAGGCCGCGATTCCCACCTGGGGCCGCGACCTGGCCTTGTCCAAGGACGTGCTCAAGCGCTGCGGCAAAAAAGGCTTGTTCGACCTGGGCAATGCCGAGCTGATCCTGCCTGCGGCGCCCGATGCCCAGGCACCGCTGCGCCATCGCGCACGTTACCTGTCGCAGCTCAACCAGGGCCGTTTCAGTGGCTTGAAGTTGCAGCAGGAACAACTGGCCATGGCCCGGACGCCGGAAGAACTGTCCAAGAAGTTTCGCTACAACCAGCGCCGTGAATTGCGGTTGCTGGAAGAGGCCGGCGGATTGGTGCGGCCGGTCGAGGCGTTCTCCAGTTCGGATCTGGCGTCGATCTACTGCGATTTATTCCTGCGACGCTGGGGCTTTGACGCCACCGGTGCCGAACGCATGGGTGAGGTGATCGAACTGTTGCGCCCATGGTTGATCGGTTCGGTGATCTTTCTCAACGATGCGCCTATCGCCATCCAACTGGTGTATCGCGTCGAAGCGCCCGAGTGGATCAGCGTCGAATACATCAATGGCGGCGTCGACCCGCAGACCCGCGAATTCAGTCCCGGCAGCGTGTTGAGCTTTCTCAACACCCAAAGCGCCTGGGAACATGCCCGCGCCGCCGGCAAGCCGTTGCGTTTCTCGTTCGGCAGGGCGGACCGGGAGTACAAGGACCGTTGGTGCAACCCCGTGCCGGTGTTTACCGTATGAATCCATCAATGAGTCGCAAGCAACAGTTGCTCAAACGCCATCGCCGCAACAAGCGCGTGGGTCTGCTGCTCGCGTTCGTTGTGCTGGTTCTGTCGGGCGTGCTGGTCGCCTGGTGGCTGCCGTTGGTACTTGCGGTCGTGGGCTGGGTCGCCCATGAGGCCTGGTTCGCCGATCATCTGTTTTATTCGCCTGGGGACGATTACCAATACAGCTTCCCGCCCTTTACCCAGCAGCCCAAGGTGCACCTGCATGGCGGGCGGCTTCGGCTGGACGAGGGTGTGATCCTGGACGACGGTGCAACGCTTATCCTGGCATTGCGGGTCAAGAGCAGCTGGCTGGGGCGCTTTGTTGACCCGGTCGTGGAGTTGTCGGGCGGTGACGTGCCGGACCGACAGACGTTCGAGCGTGGTGTCGATGGCCTGCGCTATCTCAACCTCAGCGAGCAAGGGGCCGTGTTGTCCCGAGGGGAACTGCGTTTGCGCGGACGCTTCTGTCGTCTGCTGGGAGAGCCGACGCTCTGGTCTTTCACCTCGCCGCCACTGCATCGCCAACGGGTGATGGTCATCGCGCCCCATGCCGATGATGCCGAGCTGGCCGCCTACGGGCTGTACAGCCAGGCTGACGAAACCTGGATCGTGACCCTGACCGCCGGAGAAATCGAAGCCGAGCACTATCAGCGGATGGGCCTGGATGGCGTCGAAGCTGCCCGGCTCAAAGGTCGCTTGCGAGCCTGGGACAGCATTGCGGTGCCCCGCTGGGCCGGGGTGCCGGAATCGCGATGTGTACAGCTGGGCTATTTCTGCCTGCAACTGGCAGCCATGCAAGCGGCGCCTGATCAGCCCCAGGGTTCTCGCGAAGCCGACCTGAGCGACACCCGGCTGTTTCGTCGGATGAACCCATTCGTGTTGCCGGGCGATGCTGACGGTGCGCCCACCTGGACCAACCTGTTGGCCGACCTGCGCGAACTGCTGCTCAAGGCGCGTCCGGAGGTGATAGTGCTGCCACATCCGACGCTCGATCCGCACGCTGATCACGTCTGCGCCCATGACGCTGTGATGCAAGCGCTGGCGGGCCTGGAATGGCAGCCAACCACGTTGCTGGGCTACGCCAATCACCTGCACGACAATGACCGTTGGCCCATGGGCAACACGGGAGAAGGCGTGGCATTGCCGCCGGTCTTTGATCCGGAGCGGCCAATGCACCCCCTGAGCCTGCCGCTCTCGGTGGCGCTCCAGCGAGACAAGGCCATGGCGCTGGGCATGATGCATGACCTGCAACCGCCGTTGCCATTGAAACGGCGGTTGAGGCGTTTGATCCAGGGTTTGCTGACTACCCGAATCGGTTCCGCCTACGGCGAGAACGAATTTTTCCGTAAGGCGGTCAGGCGTCACGAGCTTTTCTGGCTGATGAAGTCTGCTGAAAGGCAGAATTGAACACAAATGACAGAAAGGGCCCGGTGCCCCCGTCCTGGTAAATGTGAGCTTGTCTTGATCAATCCTTGTCCGCGTATTGTTTTCGTCATTCCGTATTTCGGACGTTGGCCTTTCTGGATGCCGCTGTTTCTGGAAAGCTGTCGGCATAACCCCGATATTGATTGGCTGCTACTGAGTGACTGCGGGATTCCGGAAAATCTGCCGGCTAACGTTACCATTGAAACCACCACGTTCGAGGCGTACTGCCAGCTGGTTTCCCGGCGGCTGGATATCGAGTTCAAGCCGGCGCAGGCGTACAAGCTGTGCGACATCAAGCCGGCCCTCGGGTACATTCATGCCGACCGCCTGGAAGGCTATGATTTCTGGGCCTTTGGCGATATTGATGTGGTGTACGGTAATCTCCGGCAATATTTCACCGCCGAGCGTCTCGCCCGTCGCGACCTGTTCTCAACCCATGAACGCCGCGTTGCCGGGCATTTGTGCCTGATCCGCAACACGGCTGCTTGCCGTGAAGTTTTCAAGCGGATCAACAACTGGCAAGAACGTTTTATCGATGATCGGCACCTGGCCCTGGATGAAGGGGCGTTCAGCCGGATTTTCCTGTGGCGCAAGAACTTTCCCGATCCGCTGTTTAACCTGGTGGGCAAGTTCAATCCGTGGCGTCGTCGAAGTGAGTTCACCGAAGCCTTCAGCACGCCGGGTGGCTGCATAAAATGGCACGACGGTTCGCAGCAGTTCCCCCTTCGCTGGAACTGGCGCAATGGCCGTCTGACCAATGATCGGGATGGGGATCGCACGTTCCCGTATTTTCATTTCGTATGCTGGAAGCGCAACGAATGGTCGGCACTGCCGGAGCCAGACCCTGTCGAGATACAGCGACTGGCGACAACGCCAGCCTGGGTGATCGATGCGACAGGTTTCCACCAGGGAGAAATATGAGCCAGCGGTTCAAAGTGCTGCAGCTGCAGCCGGACTACAACGTCAAGCAACACGACTTCGCCGACTTGGCGGAGCAGATCGTCAAGGCGCTGCCCGGAGAGCGTTACGAGGTAACGGCAGCTTTCCTGCGAGGTCGTCCGGGTCCTGGCGAGGCGGTGAGCCGGGCCGATCATTCGGTTTACTTCGAGTTTTCCGACAAGGCGTTGAAGGGCCTGCGGCTTCGCGCGATGTGGCAGCTGTACCAGTTCTGCCGCAGGGAAAAGTTCGATGTGGTCGTGTGCAATCGCTTCAAGCCCGTCAACATGATGCTGCAGCTCAATCGGTGGCTGAAGATTCCGCTGTGCATCGGCATTTCCCATGGGTTCGGTGAATATGACCGGTTCTACCGTCGCCGCCAGACCGAGCGGCAGGTGGATCGTCATTGGCGATTTGTCGGTGTTTCGCCAGCGGTCAAACAGTACCTGCTGGATTGTCGTTGCGGTTTTACCGACGCCAACACTTATGCCATCACCAACGCCATTGATATCGAGCAGGCTGAAGCCTTGCAGCATCCGCGCGAGCGGGCTCGTGAAATGCTGGGTATCGACCCTTCGGTCAGGCTGGTCGGCGCCCTGGGCCGCTTGGTGCCGGTCAAGGGACATACTTATCTGCTTGAGGCTTTCGCCGCGCTCAAGGATAAATATCCCTCGGTACAATTGGCGATCATTGGCGCCGGCCGCGAAGAATCACGATTGGCGGCGCAAATCGAGCAACTGGGCCTGAACGGCCGGGCGCACTTGCTGGGCTTCAAGGAAAACGCCCTGCAGTATGTACGGGCGTTCGACATCTGGACCATGCCATCGCTGGCCGAGGGTCTGGGGTTGGCGCTGCTGGAAGGCATGAGCGGGCATCTGCCGGTGATCGCGTCTGACGTACCGGCCATGTTGCCATTGATCCAAGGGGCTGGAGGCCTGGCGGTAAAGCCGGCCGATGTGCCAGGCCTGACGAAGGCGCTCGAAACCTACCTGGGGCTTTCGGATGCCGAGCTCAAGACGTGTGGCGAGCGTGCCTATCGTTACCTGGTCGAGCACCACGACATCGACGTGTTCCGCCGCCAATACCTCGAGTTGATCGAGACCGGCCTGGATCAAGCCCGTAAGGAGCAGCCATGAGCGCCGCGCAGCCCGTTGTCACCGTGATCATCGCGTCCTATAACCATGGCCGCTACATCGAAGAGTGCATCCTCAGCGTGCTGGGACAGACCTATCCGAACATCGAACTGTTGGTGATCGATGACGGCTCCACCGACGACAGTGTAGAGCGGATCCAGCGTTTGCAGGCCGCACACGGCTTCGACTTTCGCGTCCAGCAGAACCAGGGGCTGACCAATACGCTGAATGATGCAATTGCCCGCTCCAGCGGCAGCCTGATCGTGCCGTTCGGTTCGGATGACATCATGCTGCCCGAGCGGATCGCCGTTCAGGTGGCGTACATGGACGGCAAGCCCGAGGTCGGAATCTGCGCGGGCAATATCGAACTGATCGATGCCGACGGGAACCTTTATCCCGAGAGTCGCCAGCGTCGGGATGTGCCTTTCCGGCGGCTTGATTTCGAAGACATGTTCATGGAGCGCAAACCCTATCCACCGGCACCGACATTGATGATCCGTCGCGAGGCGCTGGAGAAGGTCGGGGGGTTCGATCCACAGATTCGCCTGGAAGACCTGTTGATCGAACTGAAAGTGACCCGAGCCGGTTATTTTATCGACGGGTTGAGTGTATTGATGGCGCGTTACCGCAAGCACGCGACCAACTCCTACAAGAACCATCGGTTCATGACCGACAGTATTCTGCGTACCTACGCGTTGTTCAGCGACCATCCGCTTTATGACAAGGTGCGTTACAAGTTCCTCAATTCCATGTTCCTGAAAACCTCGAATCGCGACCATGCGTTCGCGCGCGAGCTGCTGGCCCAGATTCCCTTCAGGGCCTGGAACAAGAAAACCTGGCGGGGCCTTGGGCGTCTGTTTTTCTGTCCATTGGAAAAGCACTGAGTCGCGCCCCCGCAGAGCCGTGCGCGTGGGGGCCGCCGCTACACTATTGAGCGGCGGTCCTCGGTAGGCGCGTCATCATGCCTGGGCTGGGCTGCTTCCCGACAGGATGCGCTTTTGCAGGTCATCGACTGCCGGCTGCGGGGCAATCGTGGCGTAGCCATCGAGCAGCGCGTCCAGGTGCTGCTCAAACAGCCATCCGTAATCTTCCTTGTAGCGACGCATATGACGCAGGTTGCGCTGGCGAAGCGCGAGCCTGAGCGAAGACGGATAAACGTACATGTCCGCGATATCGATCAGGCCGAACTCACCGTTATCCAGCACCAGGACATTGCCCATGTGCAGGGAACGGAAATACACGCCGCGCTCATGCAATTGCGCCAGGAATCTGCCGAAGCCCCGTACAAGAGCATGGCGTTGCGCGGGCGCGGATGCGCCTTGCAGCGCCTGGCGCAGGGTCATTCCTGGCAAAGGAACGTAGTGCACGGCGCTGCTGCCATCTTTCAAATGGTACAGGGCGAGTATCGTCGGGCTCTGGATGCCCAGGTTTCGCAGCAGCAGGCTATTGACGGCAAAGCGCTCGGAATAAGGATTGAAGCCGCCCGAGGTGTACCAGCGGCGCGCCCGGAACAGTTTGAGGAAGTCGCCCCCGGACAAGCGCAGGACCTTTGGGCCGAGCCCGTCGGATTCGATCACTTGAGCGCCCGCCGAGAGGGTTTCCAGGGCTTGCGGCGTCAGTTGCTCCACAGGGATATTCAGCAGGCGCCTGGCGCGGTAATTGATGCTCAAGGCAGCGATCAGGGCCAGTGGAATCCACAACAGGAACCAATGCTCCTTTGGCCGGGACAGGATGCCTCCGCCTTCCGTGAGCGCTGCGCTCATGCCGTATATCAACCAGGTCGAGGCCACGACCAGCAAGGGATGGACCCGGTAACGCCAACCGCTCGACAAGGCCCAGGCCTGCATGAAGAGCCAAGGCACCAACCCTACGATGCCGACGTAATACAAAACGCCAAGGGCAAAGTTGTGGGGTTCGGACAGCATGTAGCCCACGCCTGGATCAACCTGAAGGTCCGCCCCGTAGCCATGACCGATCCATGGGTGCTGGGCGATTTTCTGCAGCACGATCTGCCAGATTTCGAAGCGGTATGAGTCTCCGCGGGCGAAGATTGTCTCGCTGAACAAAACGCTTACGATGATTGCGCCCATGATCATCAGCCCGTACAGGACAAGCGAGCGACGATTCCAGCATAGGATACCGACCCAGAGGATGGCGGCCACCAATGCGACCAGCGGTGTCCTGGAGCCGGTAGCGACGATCGCTGTGAACATGACCAGGGTGGCAGGCACGGATAGCCAGAGAATGTGGCGGTTCTTCCAGAGCATGCCCAGGCTGATCCAGTAGGCGCAAAAGAACCCGTAGAGGTGGGAGGCGAGCAGCGGGTTGTCCAGGGCGCCGGTGCCGATCAGGCGCATGCCTGGTTCATACGTCCGGGAAAACATGTACAAGTTATACAGCGTGGCGATCAGGGCTACGGTTGCAGCACCGAACAACACGGGGTGAAGCAGGTCGCCACGGTAGCGCACCAGCAGGTAACACCCGGCGAACAACAATGCGGTATGCAATGCGGTCTTGAATGGGCGTGCGATGCCCTCGATCTCGGGGGTCCACGTCAGACTGATCAACGCCCAGCCCGCGAACACCACAAGCGCGACGAAAATTGGTTCGCGGACCAGTTCCTTCAGCGTACCCGGCCTGATGCACAGGGCTATCAGGGTCGGAATGCTGAACAGGCCATAGAATAATTTATGGTGCTGGCTGCGCCCCGGCAGGAAGAACAAGGCGCACAGAAGTAGCAGGAAGCCAAGCGGAAGAATCCACAGGCAGATGAAATCGAAAACCCTATGGGGCGTGGTGTAGCGCTTGGATAGCATGCTCAGGAATTCATTTCTGGAATCGAGTGGACCATTCACGGTGATGGCTATGGCGTATTTTGGCAGCGGCATAACAATAACAGCCTTACCGGTTTGCCAGAACACCGAAGAAGCTGTGTTAAAGTCAGCGACCTTTTTATCGACATTCGCGTGATATGGCCGACTCCCGTCTTGCTGCAAGCCCTTCGAGCTTGAAAATCTATTTCCGCCTGCTCGGCTACGTGAAGCCCTACATCGGCTTGTTCGGGCTGAGCATCGTCGGTTTCCTGATTTTCGCTTCTACCCAGCCGATGCTCGGCTACATTCTCAAGTACTTCGTCGATGGCCTCTCCAACCCGAACGCGGTGCTGTTCCCGTCGGTGCCTTACCTGCGCGACCTGCAATTATTGCAGGCCGTACCGCTGCTGATCATCCTGATCGCTGCCTGGCAGGGGTTGGGCTCGTACCTGGGCAATTATTTCCTGGCCAAGGTTTCGCTGGGCCTGGTGCACGATCTGCGGGTGCAGTTGTTCAACAACCTGCTGACCTTGCCCAACCGTTATTTCGACAAGCACAACTCCGGTCACCTGATTTCCCGGATTACCTTCAACGTGACGATGGTAACGGGCGCTGCAACGGACGCGATCAAGGTCGTGATCCGCGAAGGCATGACGGTCATCTTCCTGTTCGCCTCGCTGCTGGTCATGAATTGGCGCCTGACCCTGGTGATGGTGGCGATCCTGCCATTGATCGCGGTCATGGTCCGCACCGCCAGCAAGAAATTTCGCAAGCAGAGCAAGAAAATCCAGGTCGCGATGGGTGACGTGACGCATGTGGCCTCCGAGACCATCCAGAGCTATCGCGTGGTGCGCAGCTTCGGCGGCGAGGTGTATGAGCAGAAGCGCTTTCTCGAGGCCAGTCACAGCAATACCGATAAACAATTGCGCATGACGCGTACCGGGGCGATTTACACGCCTTTATTGCAATTGGTGATCTACAGCGCCATGGCCACGTTGATGTTCCTGGTGCTGTTTCTGCGCGGGGATGCTTCGGCGGGCGATCTGGTGGCCTACATCACCCTGGCCGGTCTGCTGCCCAAGCCCATCCGTCAGTTGTCCGAAGTCAGTTCCACCATTCAGAAAGGTGTGGCGGGGGCGGAAAGTATTTTCGAGCAACTGGATGTCACACCGGAGACCGACACCGGCACCGTCGAGCGTCAGGCCGTCAGCGGGCGCCTGGACGTGCGCCATCTGAGCTTCACCTACCCGGATACTGACCGGCAGGTGCTTGACGATATCAGTTTCTCGGTCGAGCCCGGCCAGATGGTTGCGCTTGTGGGACGCTCGGGCAGCGGCAAGTCCACCCTGGCGAACCTGATCCCGCGTTTCTATCACCACCATGACGGCGAAATCCTGCTCGATGGCGTTGAAATCGAGCAGTACAAACTGTTGAACCTGCGTCGTCATATCGCCCAGGTGACTCAGCACGTGACACTGTTCAGTGACACGGTCGCCAACAACATCGCCTACGGCGACCTGGCGGGAGCGCCGCGTGCCGATATCGAGAAGGCGGCCCAGGACGCCTATGCCATGGACTTCATCAGGCAATTGCCCCAGGGCCTGGACACCCAGGTCGGTGAAAACGGCGTGCTGTTGTCCGGTGGGCAGCGTCAACGCCTGGCCATCGCCAGGGCCCTGTTGAAAAACGCCCCGTTGTTGATTCTCGATGAGGCCACATCGGCCCTGGATACCGAGTCCGAGCGGCACATCCAAGCCGCGCTGGATCAGGTCATGAAAGGCCGGACCACCCTGGTGATTGCCCACCGGTTGTCGACCATCGAGAAGGCCGACCTGATCCTGGTGATGGATCAGGGCCGCATCGTCGAGCGCGGCACTCACGGCGAACTGCTGGCGCAGAACGGCTACTATGCACGCCTGAACGCCATGGGACTGGACGCTCCGGCGCAAGACATGGCCTGAAGCGCAGCTGGCCCTCGGCAGTTGGCTTTCGTTTGAACCGAGCCCGGCAGCGCGCAGCGGTGTCGGTAGGGGAAACTATGCTGGGGGTGGGGCCGCCGAACGATCCGGCGGGTGTCCTCGTGCGACAAGGAGATGCTCGGCTGTGGATGACACCTCAAAGGTATTCAAGCAACCGGCGCAGATAAGCCTGCATGCGCCAGTTGTCACGCCTCGGGACCGGGCCGCCATCAAAGCCCAGCGCCCTCGCTGCATCTGGCTGACCGGGCTTTCGGGCGCGGGAAAGTCGACCTTGGCCAATGCCCTGGAAGTGCAGCTCAACCGGCAGGGCTTGCACACCTCGTTGCTGGACGGTGACAACTTGCGCCAGGGGCTGTGCCGGGGGCTGGGCATGGACGCCGAGTCCCGCAAGGAAAATATCCGGCGCATCGCCGAGGTGGCGCGCCTGATGGTCGATGCGGGGCTGATCGTGATCGTCGCCGCGATCTCGCCGTTTCGCGCAGACCGCGACGCGGCCCGGCAGTTATTCCCTCAAGGCGGCTTCCTGGAAGTCTACGTGAGCACACCGTTCGAGGTCTGTGCAGAGCGCGACCCCAAGGGGCTGTACCGCGAAGCCCGCGCCGGGCGGATCAAGCACTTCACCGGGCTCGACAGCCCTTACGAAGCGCCGCTCGAACCGGACTGCGCAATCAATACCGCCGAGGTGGAGCTGGCCCAGGCCTGCGAGCGGCTGTTGGCATTGCTGCAGGGCTGATCGAGCACGCATACCGCTATCGCATTGCAGCCACGGATAAGCCTTCGTCCAACCCTGTGCTAATATCGCGCCCCTGTTCATTTTGTATGTGGGATGCTCCATGAAGTTGTCCATGCCGCGATTCGATCAAGCCCCTGTTCTGGTGGTCGGCGATGTCATGCTCGACCGCTATTGGCATGGCGGTACCTCACGGATTTCCCCTGAGGCCCCGGTTCCGGTGGTCAAGGTCGAGCACATCGAGGATCGTCCCGGCGGTGCCGCCAACGTTGCCCTGAACATCGCCGCTCTCGGCGCCCCGGCGTCCCTGGTAGGCGTGACCGGTGACGACGAGGCCGCCGACAGCTTGTCCAACAGTCTCAAGGGCGCGGGCGTGAGGGCAATCTTCCAGCGCATCGCGCACCAGCCGACCATCGTCAAGCTGCGGGTCATGAGCCGTCACCAGCAACTGTTGCGGATCGACTTCGAAGAGCCTTTCGCCACCGATCCCCTGGCCCTCGGTGCGGATGTCGACAACTTGCTTGAAGGCATCAAGGTGCTGGTATTGTCGGATTACGGCAAAGGCGCCTTGAAGAACCACCAGGCGTTGATCCAGGCGGCCCGTGCCCGCAATATTCCGGTCCTGGCGGACCCCAAGGGCAAGGATTTTTCCATCTACCGTGGCGCCAGCCTGATCACCCCGAACCTCAGTGAATTCGAAACCATCGTCGGCGGTTGCGCCGATGAGCACGAGCTGGTGAGCAAGGGCGCGCAACTGATGCAAGAGCTCGACCTGGGTGCACTGCTGGTCACCCGTGGCGAGCACGGCATGACGTTGCTGCGTCCCGATCATCCTGCCTTGCACCTGCCGGCCCGTGCCCGCGAAGTGTTCGACGTAACCGGCGCCGGCGACACCGTGATTTCGACCCTGGCCGCCGCCATCGCTGCCGGCGAGGAACTGCCCCACGCGGTCGCCCTGGCGAATCTGGCGGCGGGCATCGTGGTCGGCAAGCTGGGTACGGCGGCCATCAGCGCCCCCGAACTGCGTCGCGCCATCCAGCGCGAGGAAGGTTCCGAGCGCGGCGTGCTGGGCCTGGAGCAGCTATTGCTGGCGGTTGACGACGCCCGTGCCCACAACGAGAAAATCGTGTTTACCAATGGCTGCTTCGACATCCTGCATGCTGGCCATGTGACCTATCTGGAACAGGCCCGGGCCCAGGGCGATCGTTTGATCGTCGCGGTCAACGACGACGCCTCGGTGAGCCGTCTCAAGGGCCCGGGCCGTCCGATCAACAGCGTGGACCGGCGCATGGCCGTCCTGGCCGGCCTTGGCGCGGTGGATTGGGTGATCAGCTTCAGCGAAGGCACGCCGGAAAACCTGCTGCGCCAGGTCAGGCCCGATGTACTGGTCAAGGGCGGCGACTACGGGATCGATCAAGTCGTGGGGGCGGATATTGTCACGGCCTACGGTGGCACGGTGAAAGTGCTGGGCCTGGTGGAAAACAGCTCGACCACTGCCATTGTCGAGAAGATTCGCAGTCGTTGAGTTAAATCAGGCTTCACTTCGCAGGTGCGAGACAAGCGCCTCCCGCGCAGGACGACGGATCCGTCCATCGCTTCTACCCTATTCGTTTCGTGGTCGACTAGTTTATGAAAGTCATGCTCCTGGTGATGGATGAACAGCGTGTAATCCTTGACCGCCTCTACGAGGTGGCGCGGGATAATTGCGATGACTGTGTCATCTACCGCTTGAGTAAACAGCAACAAATGAACCTCGGCCCGTTCCTGGCATCGGTCAATTACCAGGACTTCGATCGCGTGGTGATTTTCTCGCGGGTCAAGCGCCTGGTTCGGCAACTGAACGTATTGAAGTGCATCCCGGGCCTGATTTTCCTGGAGCATGACGCGTATCAGAACTACATGCGCGAAAGTAAGTACATAGGCGTCTACTCGCGCTTGTATCGTCGCTTGCCCAGTTCTCGGGCATTGGTATCGGGGGCGGTGGTCGCTCGCCGGATGCAGGCCGAGGGCATCGATGCGGTGTTCGTTTCCAAGGGATATGACGAGCAGATGCTGCATAACACCGGCGCTGTTCGGGACATCCCCGTCGGCTTCCTGGGAAGCCTCAAGAGTACCGAATACGCCTTGCGCAAAGCACTGCTCGAGTCCTTGGCGCGGCGTACCGGCATGCTGGTGACGCGCACCGAGTCGGGGCGCGAATACCTGGAAACCCTCAATCGCATCAAGATCTTCGTCAGCGCCGACCTCGGCATGGGCGAGTTCATGATCAAGAATTTCGAGGCCATGGCCTGCGGATGTGTGCTGCTGGCCTGGAGCCAGGGCGAAGAGGACAAGTTGCTGGGTTTCGAGGACATGGAAAACGTGGTTTTCTACCACGACGAGGACGAAGCGGTGCAGAAGCTGGAGCTGCTGCAACGTGAGCCGGAACTGGCGGCGCGGATCGCCAGCAATGGCCAGGCCTTCGCCGAGAGCCGGTATTCGTTCGCTCGTGTCGGGCGGGACCTGGCCGCTGAAATCCAGCGCCAGATGCGCCCCTGGCAGCCGCCCTCGGCGCTCATCCGCTGGTGGGTCAAGCTTCGCTATGGCATGCAGGTGCCGGGGTAGACGACATGGACGAGCGAGTGGCGCAATCAGGCGAAATGGCCCTGGATCGGCTGCCTGGCGGCGATCAATCGGTAGTGGACGCCATCCCGCAGGCCTTGAAGGATTGCCTGGGCAAGGCTTCGCGGGTGTTGCTGGTGGCGAACAATCCGGCCATTACGGCGGCGGATTTCCAGGCGCTGGATATCGGTCGGGATGATGTGGTGGTGACGTTCAACACCTGCGTGAAGTCGGCGCTGCTCAACGGGCAGAGCGTCAACGTATTCGTGCACGGCTTCAACGCACCGGATGGATATTTCTTCGGCCTGCCGTACAAGCCCGAGGTGCAGCGACTGTTCGAACAGCCTGAGGCGCGCTGCTTCACGATGCTGGTGGGATGCACGGCGCCCATGTCACCGCTGCCGGGCGTCACCCTGTATCGCGAACGCATTCCGCTGCCTGCGTTGTGGAATTACCCGGTCGACCGGCCTGGCGGCAAGCGCTATGTCGGCCCTTCGACGGGCTTCAACGCGCTGGTGGTCTTCGACTGGTTGCGCGGCCACGCGGGCTATTCCTATCGGCTGATGACCCTGGGTTTCTCCAACGAAGCGGGAAAGCTATGGGGCGGACACGCCTGGGATTATGAGCGGCAATGGTTGCTGGAGGCCGACGTGACGGTGGTGCCATTACAACCCAGCCGTTGGTGGCAGCGCTGGTTTCGTCGGCGCTGAGCCAAGTGGCCGCGGGCGCATCGACTGGCGGAGCGTCGCAGGTCTTTTCTTTTCTACAGGGGCAGCACGCGTGTTGAAAGTTGCGGTGGCATTCTTCGGTATCCCGAGAAACTCGGAAATCTGCTTTCCTTCCATCCAGGAAAACGTTCTGGCGCAGATTCCTGCAGGCAGCGACGTACGGTGTTTCTATCACCTGTACAAGATCGACGGGATCAACAACCCGCGCTCCGGCGAGCAAGGCGAGCTGAAAGCCGACAACTATGCGCCGTTCAGCACCATGACCGGCCAGCTCGATTCCACCGAGGGGATTCTGGAGCGCTGGGATTTCGAGCGGGTCAAGGCACTGGGCGATACCTGGGCGGACGGGCACGCGTCGCTGCGAAACCTGATCTACCAGCTCAACTCCCTGTACACCGTCACGGCGATGATGGAGCCGTTCGATCCGGACTTCGTCGTGTTCGTCCGCCCCGACAACTGCTACCACACCGCACTGCCGACGTATGTGTTCGCGCACCCCGATGCCCGTCGGATGAATGCCTACATTCCGGACTGGCAATGGTGGGGCGGCTTGAATGACCGGTTCGCGATCTGCGGACGTGATGCCTACCGGGCTTATGGCCGGCGGATCGAACGCATTTTCGACTTCTGCCAGGCCACCGGCAGGAAGCTGCACTCCGAGCGGCTGCTCAAATACGCCTTGCAGCAGGCGCGTGTCAGGGTCTGTACCCTGCCGACCACCGCCTCGCGGGTGCGAATCAACGGCGAGTTTGCCGAGGAATCGTTCTCGCCCAAGCGTGGCATGGGCAAGCGCGAAAACCGTTACTTCCACTTATTTGCCCGCTGGCGCACCTATCTGGATAAGCGTCGCTCTGCCTGAACCTATTTTTGCAGCGTCCCACGGACCATGCGCATCAGGCCCAGGGCTTTTTTGCGCAGCCGGGTCAGGCCCTGGCGACGGGACGGCGGTATCTCCAGGCCCTGCTGTACCATCCAGTCCTTCCAACGGATACGTTCATCGCGTACCACCCAGCCATCCTGGCTGGCGAAGCTTTCGGCAAGATGCAGGCCGCGGGTGCTGGCCGGGATCAGTTGATCGCGCTTGACGGTATACAACTCGCCCGTCGGCTTGGCGTCCTTGAGCGGCATCAGGTAGAGGTCCGGGCGCTTGCGATCCAGGCGCGCCACCAACTGATCGCCCTCCAGGCGCTCATCCACATGAAACAGGCTCAGTGACTTGGCTTCCTTGGGCACGTCCAGGCGCAAGTCATAGATCAACTGCAGCGATGCCGTCGGCAGATGCACGTAGGCCCGTGGTCGCTCGATCAATTGCAGGTTGCCCGTGCGCACCGGGCGGGCCGAACCCGACAACGGCGTGAGGCGAAACGGCAGGGCTTCGCGATAGTGCAGGGCAGCGGCGTACGGGGCCGGCAGCCAGGTGTCGTTGAAGCGTCCGCCGAGCCAGCCTTCAGGAGTTTCCAGCAGGCATTCCTCGGCGATCTCACTGATGGCGGTGAGCAGCGGCAGGTTCAGCTCATGGGCCGGAACGTAGCCGGAAATCAACTTGAGCACCACGTCGCCGCGATCCTGGCGCCGCTGGCGCACCAGCACCCAATAGTCGCGGTTCTGCCAATGCAGGGTCAGTCGCACCGACACGCCCAGGTTCGCCAGCTCAAGGGAAAAGCGCTCGGCATCGGCCACCGTGACCGGGCGCCGACGCTGCAGGGTCTGGGAAAAATTCAGCGGCATCCCGACACTCTGGTAGGTCAGCCCTTCGGGGGTCGCTTCGACGAACAGGGGCAGGGTCTTGAAGTTGCTGGGGTTCTTTCTGATGAGCGTACGCGGCATGTCGACTCCTTCTTCATGCCGCGTCGGGCGGCGTCAGTTGTCACGCAGGACCTTGGCTACGGTCGCGACGTTATGGGCGAGGTGCAGCGGATTGATGGTGCCGACAATAGCACTGGCGACGCCGGGATGTTCAAACAACAGTTCGAAGCTGGCGCGCACCGGGTCTACTCCCGGGCTCAGGCAGACATGACCGCTGGCGAGGGCTTTCTTCACCAGGATTGCTTTGCCGTGCCCGGCTGCGTAGTCAATGACAGCCTTCTCGTTTCGTTCGTTCAGATTGTAGGTGACCATTGCGCAATCGCCTTGCTCAAGCGCTTTCAGGCCACCGTCGACGGTCTTGCCGGAAAAACCGAAGCCGCCGATCTTGCCCTCGCGTTTGAGCGCCGCGAGGGTCGGGTAGACCTCGCTGTCGTTGAGGATCGCCAGGTCGCTGCCGTCGGAATGCACCAGCACCAGGTCGATGCAGTCGGTTTCCAGGCGCTTGAGGCTGCGCTCCACCGAGAATCGGGTATGGGCGGCGCTGAAGTCATGGCGCGACTGGCCGTCGCTGAACTCTTCGCCGACCTTGCTGACGATCACCCAGTCCTGGCGTTGGCCGCGCAACAACGGGCCGAGGCGTTCTTCGCTCAGGCCGTAGGCCGGTGCCGTGTCGATCAGGTTGATGCCCAAGTCGCGTGCCAGCTTGAGCAGCATGCGCGCTTCGTCGTCATCGGGAATCCGAAAACCGTTGGGGTATTTGACGCCTTGGTCGCGGCCGAGCTTGACGGTGCCCAGGCCGAGGGGAGAGACCTGCGGGCCATTCAGGCCCAGGGGGCGATAGAATTCGTGCAGGGTCGGCTGGCTCATGGCAGCAGTTGCTCCCAGGGCGTCATGCCCATCGGCGGCTTCGGCAGCCCGGGCAACGGCGCCGGATGGCTTGGTTGGATGCCATCGCGTTGCAGCGCGTTGATCACCCGGTCGGCGAAATCCGGGGCCAGGGCCAGTTTGGTCGGCCAGCCCACCAGCAGGCGGTCCTGTTCGGCGAGGAAGGCGTTGTCCGGGCGGGTCAGGCCCGACTGCAAGGGTTCGGCGCGATCAACCCGCAGGGTGGCCCATCGTGCGGTGCTGAGGTCGATCCACGGCAGCAACTGACTGAGTTCTTTTTGCGCGGCGGCGATCTGCGCGGCCGGCTCGCGAGCCACGGCGTCGCCTTCGGCGAGGTCGCCACCCAGGTACCAGACCCACTGACCATCGGCGGCCGGATGGGTGGTCACGGTGACCCGCGGCTTGGGGCCGCCGCCCAGGCAATGGGCATACAGCGGCTTGAGGCTCGGGCCCTTGACCAGGACCATGTGCAGCGGCCGACGCTGCATGGCCGGCTGGTCCAGGCCCAGGGCCTTGAGCAGCTCGGCGGTGCCGCCGCCGGCACTGAGGACGATGCGTTGGGCGCGGATCTCGCGCTCATCCACCTTCAGGCCCACCAGTTCTCCGTTTTCATGCAGCGGTTCGATGTGCTGCCCGGCCAGCAGGCTGTCGCCGGCCAGTTCCGCCAGGCGGGCGATCAGGCTGGGGACGTCCACCACCAGCTCGGCGAGGCGATAGACCTTGCCCTTGAAGCGTTTGTCTTGCAGGGCCGGTGGCAGTTGTTCGCCCTTGACCTGATCGACCCGCCCGCGCACGGCCTTGCTGGCGAAGAAGCTGGTGAGATTGCCCGCCAAGGTGCCCGGGGACCAGAGGTAATGGGCATCGGACAGCATGCGCACGCCGGACAGGTCCAGCTCACCGTCGCCCTTCAAGGCTTCGCGCCAGCGCCGGGGCATGTCGGCAATCGCTTCCGAGGCGCCGGTCAGGGCGCCGTGCAAGGCATATTTGGCGCCACCGTGGATGATGCCCTGGGATTTGACGCTCTGCCCGCCGCCGAGGCTGGCGCTTTCCACCAGCACGGTCGAAAAACCCTGGCGACGCAGGCGTGCATTGAGCCAGAGGCCGGCGACTCCGGCGCCGACAATCAGAACGTCGGTGGAAATAACGGATGGCATGCAGCGACCTCAGGGGGAATGAAGCTGCAAGTTTCAAGCTTCAAGCTTCAAGTTACAAGCGAGAGGGTAGCCTTGCTTGCAGCTTGCAGCTTGCAGCTTGCAGCTTCAATGCCCGGCGGTCTTCGAGAAGAGCTGGATGACCACGACCCCCAACACAATCAACGCCATCCCCAGCATGGCCGGCATGTCCAGTTTCTGCCCGTAGATGAACAGCGCGGCCACGCTGACCATGACGATGCCCATCCCGGCCCAGACTGCATACGCCACACCCACCGGAACAGTACGCACCACCAGAGTCAGCATCCAGAACGCAATGCCGTAGCCCGCGATGACCAGCATCAGGGGCAGGGGTGTGCTCAGGCCCTTCACCGCTTTCATCGAAACGGTGGCGATCACTTCGGCGCAGATGGCGATGGCCAGGTAGTAGTAAGCGTTCATGAGCAGTTCCTCTTTCCAGGTTGCGTCTTTCGATGCGGCGATTCTAGAGCTTGGACAGATGCGGTAAAGTCATTACCTATCTGTATTCGAGATAGGGTGCGTTATGAACGTTCACTGGAATCTGGAGCAACTGCGGTTGTTTGTCGGCGTCGCTGAAAAGCGCTCGTTTTCTGCGGTTGCTCGTGACCAGCGCAAGGCGCAATCGGCGATCAGCAGCGCGATAGCCCTGCTGGAAACCGACCTGGGCGTCAGCCTGTTCGAGCGCAGCAGCGGGCGTCAGCCGCAACTTACCGAGGCCGGTGCGGCGTTGCTGGAACAGGCGCGGGAAGTGTTGCGCCAGTGCGAACGCCTCAATGGTCGGGCCCAGGCCTTGATGCGCGGCCAGGAAGCGCGGCTGCGCCTGGCACAGGACGAGGCGATGCCGTACCAGCCGGTGATCGACAGCCTGGCGGCCTTGGCCGAGCAGTTCCCTACCCTCGAAGTGCAACTGGCGAGCGCCGCCCAGGGCGATGTGGCGCGCAAACTGGTGGAGAGCCGCGCCGACCTGGGGCTGCTGTTCTACCACGAGCAGATTCCAGGGGAACTGGAGCGTCGGGTGCTGGGCAGCGTCGAGATGGTGACCGTGTGTGGCCGCGGGCATCCCATGGCCGATCTGGACTACGTGACCTGCCTGGAAATGGCCCGGCACCGGCAGTTGCTGATGGCGACCCAATCCAGCGTCTACCCGGGTAGCGAGCAGGCCAGCCCGCAGGTCTGGCGCGCCGACAGTTTCTACGTCCTGGCCGAATGGTTGAGGAGCGGCCTGGGCTGGGCCTGGCTGCCGCGCCACGTGGTGCAATACCCGGCGTACCTGGGCGACATGGTCGAACTCAACAGCGAATGGACCCCGCCGGCGCTGGTGGTGGAGCTGGTGTGGCGGCGCGACGAGCCCATGGGCCCGGCGGCGCGCTGGTTGGCGGAACGTTTTGCCGTGCAGTTGCAGGCGATCGGTTGAAAAACCGATAAACTCCGCCGCCATGAACAGAACTCTCTATAGCGCGTTGTTTTATCTGGGGCTGCCACTGGTAGCGATTCGGCTGTGGTTGCGCTCGCGCAAGGCGCCGGCGTATGCCCGGCGTATCGGCGAGCGTTTCTCCTGGGGCTTGCCGGCCATGGTGCCGGGCGGCATCTGGGTCCATGCGGTATCGGTGGGTGAGAGCATTGCAGCCGCGCCGATGATCCGCGCCTTGCTGCAACGTTATCCACAGCTGCCGATCACCGTGACCTGCATGACGCCCACCGGTTCCGAGCGGATCCTCGCGTTATTCGCCAACGAGCCACGTATCCAGCATTGCTACCTGCCTTACGACTTGCCCTGCGCGGCCAAACGTTTTCTCGACCGGGTCCGACCATCCCTCGCGGTGATCATGGAAACCGAGTTGTGGCCGAACCACATTCACCAGTGCGCCCGGCGCGGCATTCCGGTGGCGTTGGCGAACGCCCGGTTGTCGGAGCGTTCGGCCCGCGGTTACGCACGCTTTCCCAAATTGACCCGGCCAATGCTCGCCGAGATGAGCCTGTTCGCTGTCCAGACCGAAGCCGAGGCCGAGCGTTTTCGTCAGTTGGGCGCCCGGGCCGAAACCGTCGAGGTCACGGGCTCGATCAAGTTCGATCTGACCATCGACCCGCAACTGCTCGAAAGCGCCAGTGCCTTGCGCCGCCAATGGCAAGCCACCGAGCGCCCGGTGTGGATCGCCGCGAGCACCCATGAGGGCGAGGACGAAGTGGTGCTGGCCGCCCACCGGCAGTTGCTCGACAGCTACCCCGATGCGTTGTTGATCCTGGTGCCGCGCCATCCGGAGCGGTTCGACTCGGTCCATCAACTGTGCCAGAGCCGAGGCTTCGCCACGGTCCGGCGCTCCAGCGCCCAGCCGGTCGGCACGCAGACCTCGGTGCTGCTGGGCGACACCATGGGCGAGTTGCTGTTTCTCTATGCGCTGGCCGACAGCGCGTTCGTCGGTGGCAGCCTGGTGCCCAATGGCGGGCACAATCTGCTGGAGCCGGCGGCGCTGGCCAAGCCGGTGTTGAGTGGCCCGCACCTGTTCAACTTCCTTGAAATCGCCGCGCAATTGCGCAGCGCCGCAGCGTTGCAGGAAGTCGAAGACGCCGAAAGCCTGGCTCTGGCCGTACAACGCCTGTTCGAACTGCCCCGCGATGCCCAGCGCATGGCCGAGGCGGGGCTTGCGGTGATGCGCCGTAACCAGGGGGCATTGCAGCGGTTGTTGAATGGGTTGGGGCGGTTGATCGGCTGAATGTACCCACATCTGCCGAGAACGCTGTTGTAGCGAGGGAGCTTGCTTGTGGCGAGGGAGCTTGCTCCCGCTGGGCCGCGGGGCGGTCCTCGCTCTTGGTGGGCGCTTCGCACCCAAGCGGGAGCAAGCTCCCTCGCCACAACTGCGCTTTGCCTTTAGGGCACGGGATTTACTGCGCCGGCCGCGAGCGCAACTGCTCCGCCGCTGCCTGCGCCAGGTCCGGCGGCAGGAAGTCCTTGTCCGGGTTGTAGTCGGGCTTGAGGTAGCGCGACAGGTCCTGCAAGTCGGCCGGGCTCAGGGTGCCGGCGGCCTGCTTGAGGCGCAGGTTGTCGAGGATGTAGTCGTAGCGGGCATTGTTGTAGTTGCGCACCGAGGTGTACAGCTGGCGCTGGGCATCCAGCACATCGACGATGTTGCGCGTGCCTACCTGGTAACCGATCTCCGTGGCCTCCACTGCGCTCTGGTTGGAAATGATCGACTGGCGCCGGGCCTGGACCTGCTCCACATCGGTGTTCACCGCACGGTGCAGGTTGCGGGTGTTTTCCACCACCTGCCGGCGCAGGCCTTCGCGCTGCTGTTCGGTCTGGGTCAGTTGCGAGTAGGACTCGCGGACCTGGGAACTGGTCAGCCCGCCGCTGTAGATCGGGATATTCAATTGCAGAGCCAGGGTGCGCTGCTCGACGTCGCCGCCATAAGGCCGGCCAATGGTGTTCGGATTACTGAACCCCAGGGCGTCGTTGTCACCTTTCTCATACTTGGCCACGGCGTCCAGGGTCGGCGCGTGGCCGGCCTTGCGCTGGCGCAGGGTGTCTTCGGCGGCATCGACCGCGTAGTTGCTGGCCAGCAGGTTGAGGTTCTGCCTGGCAGCGGTGTCGACCCAGGCCTTGGCGTCGTTCGGGGTCGGCGGCAGGATCGGCAGGGTGTGGACGATGCCCTGGATCGAGTTGTACTGGCGGTTGGTCAGGGTGATCAACGCTTCAAAGGCGTCTTCGACCTGGCGCTGGGCGAGGATCCGGTTGGCCCGGGCGGTGTCATAGCTGGCCTGGGATTGCAGCACGTCGGTCTTGTCCGACAGGCCCACGTCGAAGCGTTCGTTGGACTGGTCGAGCTGGCGCTTGAACGCCGCTTCTTCAGCCTTGGTCGAGGCCAGGTTGTCTTGGCTGCGCAGCACGTTGAAATAACTTTCGGCGCTTTGCAGGATCATGTTCTGCTCGGTGGCCGACAGTTGCAGCGAGGCCTGTTCATTCACCGACTTGGCAGCCTGGAACTGGAACCAGCGATCGGCACGAAACAGCGGCTGGGACAGCGTCGCCTGGTACGAACGGGCGCTGCGGGTCGCAATGGCGGCCGGCTGGTCGATATCAGTGCGCACGTTGGCGACTTCGGCGCCGCCGGACAAATTGGGCAGCAAGCCGGCGCGGGCCTGGGGCACCACCTCCTTCCGGGCGCCGTACTGGGCGCGGGCGGCGGCGAGGTCGGCGTTGTTGTCCACCGCCTCTTGATACACGCTTACCAGATCGGTCTTGGTGGTGAGGGGCGCTTCGGCCGCCCAGGCCAGTCCATTGGACGCACAAGACACGGCGAGGGCCAGTGAGAGTTTGCGCAGCATGAGGCGATCCCTATTTCACGGATGAGTGCGCACAAGAGGCGCGGCGTAGCGAGTGTAGTTGCGCGCAGGCACGGCAACAATCCTGTATATGCGCCATTCATCACGCCTTTTGCTACGGCGATGGCGTTCTCTGGTGGTTGTGTCTAGACTGGCCAGGTTCTTGTCGGGGTGCCTTGCTATGAGGCTGAGATCGAATAATTTCGGATCCCGTTGAACCTGATCAGGTTAGCGCCTGCGTAGGGAACAAGATTTCTCGTCACCCGGCGAGTCCTCTTGTGCTTCGTCCGGGATGTCGTTCGATCATCGAACCGTCTTGCATCAAGCACAGCATCCACACAACCGTGATGGGATGTGTCCATTCGTTACAGGTTCGCTCCGACAAAAATCCACTGCCTGGATGTGTGTCTGGAGAGCCCGTGATGACGACAAAATCAAAAAACGCGATCAACCTCAGTGATTCGGCCCAGGTCGATCAGCAATCGGTTCAGCCTTTTACTCGCTCGCAAAAAATCTACGTCCAGGGCAGCCGCCCGGATATCCGCGTGCCCATGCGCGAGATCAGCCTCGACGTGACCCCGACCGACTTCGGCGGCGAGATCAACGCGCCGGTAATGGTCTACGACACCTCGGGCCCCTACACCGACCCGAATGTGATCATCGACGTGCGCAAAGGCCTGGCTGACGTCCGCTCGCCGTGGATCGAAGCCCGTGGCGACACCGAACGCCTGGCCGGCCTGAGCTCCAACTTCGGCCAGCAGCGTCTGGCCGACCCCGAGCTCACCCAGCTGCGTTTTGCCCACGTGAACAATCCGCGTCGGGCCAAGCCCGGCGCCAACGTCAGCCAGATGCACTACGCACGCAAGGGCATCATCACCGCCGAGATGGAATACGTCGCCATCCGCGAAAACATGAAGCTGGAAGTGGCCCGCGCCGCCGGTCTGCTTGACCAGCAACACGCCGGCCACAGCTTCGGCGCCAGCATCCCGAAGGTCATCACACCGGAATTCGTCCGCGACGAAATTGCCCGTGGTCGCGCGATCATCCCGGCCAACATCAACCACACCGAACTGGAACCGATGATCATCGGCCGCAACTTCCTGGTGAAGATCAACGGCAACATCGGCAACAGCGCCCTGGGCTCGTCCATCGAAGAAGAGGTGGCGAAACTGACCTGGGGCATCCGCTGGGGCTCGGACACGGTCATGGACCTGTCCACCGGCAAGCACATCCACGAAACCCGCGAGTGGATCATCCGCAACTCGCCGGTGCCGATCGGCACCGTGCCGATCTACCAGGCCCTGGAAAAAGTCGGCGGCGTGGCCGAGGACCTGACCTGGGAGCTGTTCCGCGACACGCTGATCGAACAGGCCGAGCAGGGCGTCGACTACTTCACCATTCACGCCGGCGTGCTGCTGCGCTATGTACCGATGACCGCCAAGCGCGTCACCGGCATCGTCAGCCGTGGCGGCTCGATCATGGCCAAGTGGTGCCTGGCGCACCACAAGGAAAACTTCCTCTACACCCATTTCGAAGACATCTGCGAAATCATGAAGGCCTACGACGTCAGCTTCTCGCTGGGCGATGGCCTGCGTCCGGGCTCGATTGCCGATGCCAACGACGAAGCGCAGTTCGGCGAGCTGGAAACCCTCGGCGAGTTGACCAAGATCGCCTGGAAGCACGACGTGCAATGCATGATCGAAGGCCCGGGCCACGTGCCGATGCAGCTGATCAAGGAGAACATGGACAAGCAGCTCGAATGCTGCGACGAGGCTCCGTTCTATACCCTCGGCCCGCTGACCACCGACATCGCGCCGGGCTACGACCACATCACCTCCGGCATTGGTGCGGCGATGATCGGCTGGTTCGGCTGCGCCATGCTCTGCTACGTGACTCCCAAGGAACACCTGGGCCTGCCGAACAAGGATGACGTGAAGACCGGGATCATCACCTACAAGATCGCGGCTCACGCAGCAGATTTGGCGAAAGGTCACCCAGGCGCGCAGATCCGCGACAACGCCTTGAGCAAGGCACGCTTCGAGTTCCGCTGGGAAGACCAGTTCAACCTCGGCCTGGACCCGGACACCGCCCGTTCGTACCACGACGAAACCCTGCCGAAGGACTCGGCCAAGGTCGCGCACTTCTGCTCGATGTGCGGGCCGAAGTTCTGCTCGATGAAGATCACCCAGGAAGTCCGTGAGTACGCGGCCAACCAGCGCATCGAAGCGGTGGATGTGGACGTCGCCCAAGGGATGGCGGAACAGGCTGAGCGGTTCAAGCAGGAAGGTAGTCAGCTTTACAAGAAAGTGTGATCCGGGCGGTGTTCACAAGAGCACCGCTAACCCCTGTGGGGAGGGAGCCTGCTCCCGCTCGGCTGCGAAGCAGCCGCAAGACCGGCACCGCGATTCCGAATGGCAGGACGCGGTGTCTGAATTGGGTCTGCTGCGCAGACCAGCGGGAGCAAGCTCCCTCGCCACGAGGACGATCATCGACCCAAAACCATAATCTCCTTTGAGATCTCTCTGTGAACATCCAACCCAGCACCTACGCCCCCGGCATCGCCGTCCCCTTGGACAAGCGCGTATTCGGCGCCCGTGATCTCTTCTCCCTGTGGTTCTCCCTCGGCATCGGCCTGATGGTCTTGCAGGTCGGTGCCCTGCTCGCACCGGGCCTGGGCCTCAGCGGTTCGTTGCTGGCGATTGTCCTCGGCACGCTGGTGGGGGTTCTGCTGCTGGCGGCCGTCGGCGTGATCGGCAGCGACACCGGCCTATCGGCGATGGCCGCCCTCAAGCTCAGCCTCGGCAGCCAGGGCGCGAGCGTACCGGCGATATTGAACCTGTTGCAGCTGATCGGCTGGGGCTCGTTCGAAATTATCGTCATGCGCGACGCTGCCAGCCTGCTCGGCGCCCGGGCTTTCAGCGAGGGCAGCCTGGGCTCGAACCCGCTGCTGTGGACGTTATTCTTCGGCGCGCTGGCGACTCTGCTGGCGGTGAGCGGGCCGTTGACCTTCGTGCGCAAGGTACTGCGCAAATGGGGCATCTGGCTGCTGCTGGCGGCGTGCATCTGGCTGACCTGGAACCTGTTCGCCAAGGCCGATCTGGCGGCGCTGTGGGCCCAGGCGGGTGACGGCTCGATGCCGCTGGCGGTGGGGTTCGATATCGCCGTTGCCATGCCGCTGTCCTGGCTGCCGCTGATCGCCGACTACTCGCGCTTCGGCCAGCGCGCCAGGAACGTGTTCGGTGGCACCGCGCTGGGCTTCTTCATCGGTAACGTCTGGCTGATGAGCCTGGGCGTCGCCTACACCCTGGCGTTCGCCCCGAGCGGGGAAGTGAATGCGTTGCTGCTGGCCCTGGCCGGCGCCGGGCTGGGCATCCCGTTGCTGCTGATTCTGCTGGATGAGTCGGAAAACGCCTTCGCCGACATTCACTCGGCGGCGGTGTCCAGCGGCATGCTCTCGGGGCTGAAGGTCGAACACTTGGCGTTGGCGATTGGCCTGATCTGCACCTTGATCGCCTGCTTCGCGCCGTTGGCCCAGTACCAGAATTTCCTGTTGTTGATCGGCTCGGTGTTTGCGCCGCTGTTCGGCGTGGTGTTGGTGGACCACTTTATCTTACGCAAACGCAGCAGCCAGGTGGCATCGGCCGCGTTGCGCTGGCCGGCACTGTTGGCCTGGCTGGGTGGGGTGAGCACTTATCACGTGCTCGCCAATGTCTATCCAGACATCGGCGCGACCCTGCCGTCACTCATGCTGGCAGGGCTGCTGCAACTGCTGCTGGGCCGGGCGTTCAGCTACGGCCGGGGAACAGCTCGGGCTTGAGGATACCGTTGAGGCGCGGGTAGGCGATCTTCAGTTCGATGTGGCCCAGTGCGTAGGGGGCGATGGTGCTGGTTTCGTACTTGAGGATCACCCCGCCGTAGGTCAGCGCGATGTGCGGGGTTTTCTGGAAGTGCCACTGTTTCAGGAAGTCGGGTTCCTGATCCAGTTTGGTGCTGATCAACCAGCTGTTATGGGCCACTTGCGCGGCTTTCCAGAACGCTTCTTCCTGGCCGGGCAGCAGCATGTCCGACAGCGTCAGCACCTTGTGCTGCTGGCGCGAATAGTTGATGAAGCCACGGCCAGGCGTGCCGTGGGCGCCGCCGGTGTCCAGGTAGCTGGACAGCTCGATGATCACCAGGCCGTCATGCTGCTCGCGTACCTTGGCTTGCAAGTAGCTGCTGTTACGCGGCCCGGCGCTGCGCAAAAATTGCTCGCGGTAGGCCGCCAGCGTCGGCGCCGCCGGGGCGTCCGGGCTGGTGCGGGTCATTTGCAGCAGGCGTTTTTCGATGATGCTGTCCAGGGCCGGCTCGGCGGGAAAGTGCAGGGTGTCGATATTCACCAGCGGGCAATCGGCGCTGGCACAACCGGGCTGCAATTGCTCCGAGGCGTCGCGGGTGGTTTCCAGCGGTGCGCGGTAGTTGGGTTGGAACAGACTCTGGCAAGCCCCCAGGGTCAAGGCAATGGCGGCCACTGAGGCGGTTTTGAAAAGCGACATGGGCGTCCTTCATGGAACAGGGAAAGGCAAAAAGTTACCCGCTTCGACTGTCGGCAGGGCAATCAGTTCGCCACTAAGCTAATTAGAGTTCTTTCATCTTCTGCCGTCTATCCCGATGAGTGGAAAGGGGCTGCATCAAACACAACGGGCGCGTTAGGATGGCGCGAAGCCGAGGTAGGAACCTCGTCCCGAGCCATTGCACACGAGGATAGTCATGACCGATTTCGCCAGCGCCGCGCCGACCACCGTGGACATCGTCAAGCGTGAAACCTGCTTCAAGGGTTTCTACAAGCTCGACCGCCTCGTGCTGCGCCACGAGTTGTTTGCCGGAGGCATGAGCCGCGAGATCAACCGTGAACTGTTCGTGCGCCATGACGCGGTGTGTGTGTTGCCTTACGACCCGCAGCGCGACGAAGTGGTACTGATCGAACAGTTTCGCGTCGGCGCAATCGGCAAGACGACCAACCCTTGGCTGGTGGAACTGGTGGCCGGCCTGATCGACAAGGACGAGCAACCGGAAGAAGTTGCTCATCGCGAGGCGCAGGAGGAAGCTGGGCTGGCATTCGCTGCATTGTGGCCGATGACCAAATATTTTCCATCGCCGGGCGGCAGCAACGAATTCGTGCATTTGTACCTGGGGCGTTGCGACAGCACTGACGCGGGCGGCCTGCATGGGTTGGTGGAAGAAGCCGAAGACATTCGCGTGAAGGTCTGGGCTTACGAAGACGCCCTGCAAGCGGTGCGCGACGGGCGTATCTGCAACGCGGCCAGCATCATTGCCTTGCAATGGCTGGCCTTGAACCGCGAAGAAGTGAGGGGGCTATGGTCTTAAACAAGCTACGCGATCGTTATCGCGTCGATCTGGTGGGATTGCAGGCCGCCTGTGAGGCCAACTACGCCCGCCTGATGCGCTTGTTGCCGGACATGCGCAGCGAGCCGGCACCGCGACGCATCGCCGTGACTCACGGCGATCAGATGCTCGGCGTGCTGGCGCTCGAAGTGCTGCAAACCTGTCCCTACACCACCACCTTGCAAGTGCGCCAGGAACACAGCCTGCCGTGGCTGCCGGTGCCGCAACTGGAGGTCCAGGTCTATCACGACGCGCGCATGGCCGAAGTGGTCAGCGCCGAACATGCACGACGCTTTCGCGGCATCTATCCTTATCCCAATGCCTCGATGCACCAGCCGGATGAAAAGGCCCAGTTGAATCTGTTTCTGGGTGAATGGTTGAGTCATTGCCTGGCGCTGGGCCACGAGTTCGAAGTCGTTCGCTAGCGGGTGTCCTGTTGTGTCTGTGAACCGGTTCCGGTTCGCGGGTTTCCCCTTTCGACTATCCCCAGCATAATTGCGGCTTCATCCAACGGCGTGAGCGCCTGGGAGTGAGCGATTTGCCGAGCGTATCCACCTTGACCAGCGCCGATGCGGCGTTGCTGGTCCAACTCTCCGACAGCCACCTGTACGCCGAGGCCGATGCCTCGTTGCTGGGCATGAACACCCGCGACAGCCTGCGTGCCGTGATCGACCTGGTGCTCAAGCGGCAGCCGGACATTGATCTGTTGCTTGCCACGGGCGACTTGTCCCAGGACGGCACGCTGCAATCCTACGAGGCTTTCCGGCAGATGAGCGGGCGAATCGACGCGCCGGCGCGCTGGATTCCCGGTAATCATGACGAGCCGCAGGTCATGCTGGAGGCGGCGGTGAAGAGCACGCTGCTCGATCCGGTGGTGGATATCGGCAATTGGCGGATCACGCTGCTGGACTCTGCGGTGCCGGGTTCGGTGCCGGGGTTTCTGGCTGAGGAACAGCTCATTCTGCTGGTCAATGCCTTGAGCGAAGCGCCACAGCGGCATCATCTGGTGTGCCTGCATCATCATCCGGTGTCGATTGGTTGTGCGTGGATGGAGCCGATCGGCTTGCGAAATCCTGAAGCGCTGTTTGCGGTGCTGGATCGGTTTCCCCAGGTGCGGGCGGTGTTGTGGGGGCATGTGCATCAGGAGGTGGATCAGGAGCGCAATGGGGTGCGGTTGTTGGCTTCGCCTTCGACGTGCATTCAGTTCGAGCCGGGGAGTGAGGATTTTGCGGTGGGGGAGCAGGCGCCGGGGTATCGGTGGTTGCGGCTTTGGCCGGATGGGCGGTTGGAGACGGGGGTTGAGCGGGTGGTTGGGTTTGCGTTTTCTGTTGATTACGAATCTGATGGGTATTGATCCACTTGCCTATTGATCAACCCGTGGGAGCAAAGCTTGTTCGCGATGGCGGCGTCATAGTCGACCTGGATTTCCGGGTACATATCCATTTCTGCGGTAACGGCCGCTTAGGGTTCCGCCCTGACGGCGGGTCACTTTTGGATAAGGCGCCAAAAGTAACCAAAAGCGCCTCGCCCCACCACTGGGCACCTCGCTTACGCTCGGTGTTCCCTCACTCCGGCATTGCTCCGTGGGCCCGCCGCGAAGGGTCATCCATGACCCAGCGCGGCTAACCCGGCATCCATGCCGGGTTGCCCACTACACAATGCCTGCGTTCGGCCCTTGTGGTTGATGGGGCGCCCAGATCAAAAGCCAAAGCAAAGCAAAAGCAAGGCGGCCTAACGGCCGACCTGTCTCTCGGTCGTAACCCAATCAAATTGTGGGAGCGGGCTTGCTCGCGAAG
>NZ_JBKGGU010000017.1:0-145433 GCF_052042015.1 Pseudomonas sp. SMV71
TGGGGGAAAGCCGGGCAATAAAAAGCCGACCCAGCAATGGGTCGGCTCGATAACAATCCCGAGGGATTATTACTTGCGGCTAGCTTTGTCCAGCATACGCAGAGCGCGCTCGTTAGCTTCGTCAGCAGTCTGTTGTGCTTTTTGAGCAGCAGCCAGAGCTTCATCAGCTTTACGGTAGGCTTCGTCTGCACGAGCTTGGGCGCGAGCTGCTGCGTCTTCGGTAGCAGTCAGACGTGCTTCGGTTTCTTTCGATGCGCTGCTGCAACCGGTAGCCAGAACTGCGGCCAGGGCCAGAGCAGAGAATTTCAGAACGTTGTTCATCGTGTTCCCCTTCAAGGACTTTCTATTAGTGACTGTCTCTCCAGACTGGAGAGTTAGCCGGCGTACATACTACCCATTACTTGTAGTAAGTAAACTGACGTAGCGCAAGAAGCAAAAAAATTGTAGGCGGTGATTCTTTTTCAAGCAACTTTTCTTAGTGTTGTTTAAAAAATATACAGCCGCAGCCCATGAATGGAGCGTGACGACGCGGAAAAGTTCCGTAGGCTAATGGAACTCTTCATCGCCCGCTAGTGTCGCTGTTTATTGATTTGCCTACACTTTTGTACGTTTTTTGCGCAACCTTGAAGGCATCTTTTATTGCTGTAGGCGGTGACTTTAACTACCGTTGCTCGTCTCAGACTCAACAACTGGCGATGTTCAGCTATTGCACCGTGGCCGCTTCCAGCGCGACGATGGCCCTCGACCGATAAATCCGACGAGGTCAGCCGCTCGAAGACAGGCGTGCTCTTGAGCATTTGCGTCATTGGTGCCTACTATTCACGACGTGCTCGGGTTTGAGCGGTTCGGGTTTTGGCGCTCGGTGACCAGGAAGGCACGGGGTGGCGTAGATGTTCCTTCGCCGGAAAAACATCGGTAAGGTAGGGGTCAGTATAAAGACCCGCGAGGAGTAGTGATGAGCGAGGCGTTGTCCATCCACCATGACCAGGCTGGTCATCAGTTCGAGACCAATGTGGACGGTCATCGTGCCTATCTGACCTATATGGACCTGGGCAAGCAGACCCTGGATATCTATCGTACCTTCGTGCCCAACGCCTTGCGCGGCAGGGGCATCGCGGCGGCCCTGACCGAACGGGCGCTGCAGTACGCCGAAGAAATGGGCTACACCGTGATCCCGTCCTGTTCCTACGTGGAGCGCTACATGGAACGCCATCAGCGGCACGCGGCGAAGCTCTGATAAAACGGATTCCACAAAAAAACGCCGGGCTGACAAGCCCGGCTTTTTTTTGCGGCGAAGAAAGCGATCAGCTGCGCTGACGCTTGGGCAGCACGTCCTTGAGCTTGGCGTGCATGCTGCGCAGGGTGGTCTCGGTCGCGCTCCAGTCGATGCAGGCATCGGTGATGGACACGCCGTACTGCAAGTCGGCGAGGTCTTTCGGGATCGCCTGGCAGCCCCAATTCAGGTGGCTTTCGACCATCAGGCCGATAATCGACTGGTTGCCTTCCAGGATCTGGTTGGCCACGTTCTCCATGACCAATGGTTGCAGCGCCGGGTCCTTGTTGGAGTTGGCGTGGCTGCAATCGACCATGATGTTCGGCTTGATCTTGGCCTTGTTCAACGCTTGCTCGCACAGTGCGACGCTGACTGAATCGTAGTTCGGCTTGCCATTGCCGCCGCGCAATACGACGTGACCGTAGGCATTGCCCTTGGTGGTGACGATCGACACGCCGCCTTCCTGGTTGATGCCCAGGAACCGGTGAGGGCTGGACACCGACTGCAAGGCGTTGATGGCGACGGTGAGGCCACCATCGGTGCCGTTCTTGAAGCCCACTGCCGACGACAGGCCGGAGGCCATTTCGCGGTGGGTCTGGGATTCGGTGGTGCGCGCGCCGATGGCCGACCAGCTGATCAGGTCCTGCAAGTATTGCGGGGAGATCGGGTCCAGGGCTTCGGTCGCGGTGGGCAGGCCCATTTCCGCCAGGTCCAGAAGCAGCTGGCGACCGATGTGCAGGCCGTCCTGGATCTTGAAGGAGTCGTCCAGGTAAGGGTCGTTGATCAGGCCTTTCCAGCCGACGGTGGTCCGCGGCTTCTCGAAATACACTCGCATCACCAGGTACAGGGTGTCGGAGACTTCCGCAGCCAGCACTTTCAGGCGTTCGGCGTACTCGTGGGCGGCCTTGATGTCATGGATCGAGCAGGGCCCGATGACCACGAACAGGCGGTGGTCGGTGCCGTCGAGAATGTTGCGGATGACTTCCCGGCCCTTGGTCACGGTGCGCAGGGCAGCGTCGCTCAGGGGGATATCGCGCTTGAGCTGGTCAGGCGTGATGAGGGTCTCGTTGGAGGCGACGTTAAGGTCATTGATCGGTAAATCAGCCATCGTGTTACTCGTCAGGTCACGGGTGCCGGCCGCCAGCGATCCCCGCGCGGCGGTGCACAGCGGATTTAAGCGCGTCGGGGAGCCGAACCTTATCGCGTTACGAGGTTGCTCGACAATGGGCAGGCACTGCGTTCTTTGTGACCTGGGGCTTATCTGTGCTGAGCCGTGGGAGCAAAGCTCGCTCGCGACACAGTCGCATTGTCCCCAGAGGGACCACATCGTCCGCATCGCGGCCAAGCCTTGCTCCCACAAAGAGGGTTAAATCTCCTGGCCATAAGGCTGCTATGTAATGATGTGCCCGGGTCGTTTTCCAGAGGAGTGGCAAGATGCAGGCAGACGCAAAACCGCGGATTGCAATGATCGGAACCGGGGCCATCGGCGGGTTCTATGGCGTGATGCTGGCACGCGCCGGTTTCGACGTGCACTTTCTGTTGCGCAGTGAATTCGGCGCCGTGGCCGAAAACGGCTTGCAGGTCGACAGCGCGGTCCATGGTGCGTTGAGCCTCAAGCCGGTCCAGGCCTATCGTTCGGCGGCGGACATGCCACCCTGTGACTGGCTGCTGGTCGGTGCCAAGACCACCAGCAATGCCGATCTTGCGCCAGCCATCATCCAGGCCGCAGCGGACGGCGCGAAAGTCCTGTTGCTGCAGAACGGCCTGGATGTCGAGGAGCAACTGCGGCCGTTGCTGCCTGACTCCCTGCACCTGCTGGGCGGCTTGTGCCTGGTCTGTGTGCATCGAGTCGTTCCTGGCGTCATCACCCATCAGGCGCTCGGAGCGGTCAACATTGGATACCACAGCGGGCCTTGCGGCGATCAAGCCTCGCGCATGGAGATTGTCGAGGCAGCGGCGTCACTGTTTCGCAGTGCCGGCATCGATTCCCAGGCCATGCCCGACCTGCAACAGGCCCGCTGGCAGAAGCTGGTGTGGAACGTGCCCTACAACGGCCTGTCGGTCCTGCTCGGTGCCAGCACCACCCCATTGATGACCGACGAGCACAGCCGTGGATTGATCCAGGCGCTGATGGAGGAGGTGGTGCTTGGGGCGCAGGCTTGCGGGCATCACATCGCGCCGGGCTACGCCGGGTATCTGTTTACGATGACTGAGAAAATGCCGGATTACTGGCCGAGCATGTATCACGATTATTCCCACAAGCGTGCGCTGGAGCTGGAGGCCATTTACGGCCGGCCACTGGCTGCGGCAAGGGCGGCGGGCTGTGCCTTGCCGAGAATCGAAGCCTTGTATCAGGCGTTGCAATTCCTGGAGCGACGTAATTGCTAAGCGGGTGAGGGAGGAAGCATGGCAAATAACATCGACGACAAACTGGTGCTGGCGATTTCCTCGCGGGCGCTGTTCGACCTCAGCGAAAGCCACAAGGTGTATCTATCGAGTGGCGTCGAGGCCTATCGGCAGTACCAGATCGAGCATGAGGACGAGGTGCTGGCGCCCGGGGACGCGTTTGCCCTGGTGCAGAAACTCTTGAACCTCAACGAGCATCTGGGGCGGGCCCGGGTCGAGGTGATCCTGGTTTCGCGCAACAGCGCCGATACCGGCCTGCGGGTCTTCAACTCGATCCATCATTACGGACTGGCGATCTCGCGGGCCGCGTTCGTCGGCGGTCGCAGCCCGTATCCGTATCTCAAGGCATTTGGCTGCGATCTGTTTTTATCCACCCACGCCGAGGACGTGCGCAGCGCCCTGGACGCCGGGTTTGCCGCCGCGACCATTCTGTCGGGTGGGGCCAGCCGTGCCGCCAGCGACGAATTGCGCATTGCCTTCGATGGCGATGCAGTGCTGTTTTCCGATGAGTCGGAGCGTGTCTACCAGGCGGGTGGCCTGGCTGCGTTCCAGGCCAACGAGCGTCAGGCCGCACGCGAGCCGCTGCGAGGCGGGCCGTTCAAAGGCTTCCTTGCGGCGCTCAATGCGCTGCAGCGGGAGTTTCCCGAAGACGCCTGCCCCATCCGCACAGCGCTGGTGACGGCGCGTTCGGCGCCGGCCCACGAGCGGGTCATCCGGACCTTGCGTGAGTGGGATATTCGCCTGGATGAATCCTTGTTTCTCGGCGGCCTGGCCAAATCGGCATTCCTCGAAGCGTTCGCCGCCGATGTGTTTTTCGATGACCAGACCGGTCACTGTGAACTGGCCCGCGAGGTAGTTGCCACCGGTCACGTGCCCCATGGCATCAGCAACGAAGTGACCCCCTGACCGCCCTTGGTCCGAGACCTCAAGCCGCACGTCGCGCTCGCCGAGGCGCTGCTAAGCTGAATCAATCTCCGCCATTCTGGCACGCGAGGAGGTCACATGATTCGTTCGATGCTGTACGCCACAGACCTGGGGCTCTACGCCCCGTATGTGATGCAGCATGCCTTGGCGTTGGCACGGACGTTTAAAGCCGAGTTGTATGTGGTGCATGCGGTAGAACCGATGGGGCTGTTCGCCGAGTCGGTGTTGCAAAGCTATCTCGACGAGCAGGCGTTGAACGAATTTCATCGCCAGGGTCTGAATACGGTGATGGCCAATATCGAGCACCGAGTGCTCGACAGCTTTCGCGAAGAGCTGGGGGAAGGGCAGCAGGATCTGCAATTGATCAAGTCGGTCAGGGTGTACCAGGGTGATCCGTCCCAGGTCATTCTGGAACAGGCTGCGAAACTCTCCGTCGATTTACTGATCGTAGGCAGTCATTGTCAGGGGGCCAGCGGTGAAACTCCGCTGGGCAGGACCGCCGCACGGGTATTGCAGTTATCCCGTGTGCCGGTCTACCTGGTGCCGCTGGTACAGCGCCGCCGCCAGGGCGAGGTTTGAAGCAAAATGATGGCATTCTATAAAAAGTTCTAGATTTCTTGTTCAAACCTTCCATATAGTTATATATCGCCGCTGATGCCGTGGCGTCCAACTGCTTTGAGGGATACATATGAAGCTTCAACAACTGCGCTACATCTGGGAAGTGGCGCACCACGACCTCAACGTTTCCGCTACTGCTCAAAGCCTTTACACATCGCAACCCGGCATCAGCAAGCAGATCCGCCTGTTGGAAGATGAGCTGGGCGTCGAGGTTTTCGCCCGCAGTGGCAAGCACCTGACCCGCGTGACCCCCGCCGGTGAGCGCATCATCACCACGGCTGGCGAGATCCTGCGCAAGGTCGAAAGCATCAAGCAGATCGCCCAGGAGTTCTCCAACGAGAAAAAGGGCACCCTGTCGATCGCCACCACCCACACCCAGGCCCGTTATGCACTGCCGCCGGTGATCAGCAACTTCATCAAGCAATACCCGGACGTGGCGCTGCACATGCACCAAGGCTCGCCGATGCAGATCGCCGAAATGGCCGCCGACGGCACCGTGGATTTCGCCATCGCCACCGAGGCCCTGGAGCTGTTCGGGGATCTGGTGATGATGCCGTGCTATCGCTGGAACCGCTGCGTGGTGGTGCCCCAAGGCCACCCGTTGACCAAGCTGCCGAAGCTGACCCTCGAAGCCCTGGCCGAATACCCGATCGTGACTTACGTATTCGGTTTCACCGGTCGTTCGAAGCTCGACGAGGCATTCAGCCACCGTGGCCTGACGCCGAAAGTGGTGTTCACCGCCGCCGACGCCGACGTGATCAAGACCTATGTTCGCCTGGGACTGGGCGTGGGGATCGTGGCGAAGATGGCTGTCGATACCAAGCTCGACAATGACCTGGTGGTGCTCGACGCCAGCGAGTTGTTCGAGTCCAGCGTGACCAAGATCGGCTTCCGTCGCGGTACTTTCCTGCGTGGCTTCATGTGCGATTTCATCGAGAAATTCGCGCCGCACCTGACCCGGGATGTCATGGCCAAGGCCATCCAGTGCCACAACAAACAAGAGCTCGAAGAGCTGTTCGACGGTGTCGAACTGCCCGTGCACTAAACCATTTCTAAATGGCTTCGGTGACAGCGAACTGTTGCCGGGCCCCCGCCACGACGATCTCCACTTCATCCCCCTCGAATTTACCCAGCAAGCCTCGGCCCAGCGGCGAGCGGGGGGTGATGACGGTGATCGGTTGCCCCACCAGCGAGACCTTCAGTCCCGCCGCGTCCGGTCCCAGGAACAACCACTGTTCGCGACCGTTCTCGTCCTCCAGACCGATCAATGTGCCGACTTGGATGCCGCGCTGCGCGTCGTAAGGCCGCAGCGTCAGGTTCTGGCACTGCGCCAGGGCCTGACGGATTTCTTCAACCCGCCGGGCCTGGCCGGCGGCCAGGTAAGACGCTTCGAGGCCCAGGGTGTCATATTTGTTCTCGGCGATATTTTCTTCGTGGGTCGCGGTTTCGTACGCGGTCTGAGCGGCGCGTTCGGCGATATCGAGGTCAATCCTGAGCTTGTCGAGGATCAACTGGTGGACGGTCTGTTTGTTCATGTTCATTCACAGAACTGCAAAACGTTGGCGCGGCTTTTTTCGCTGGGAGCGTTCTGGTCCTGCTGCAACCAGAACTGGCACTTGGGATTGGACAGGTTGCGCGGGTTGTTGCGAGCTTGGTCGAGAGCCTGGCGCTGTTCGTTCCTCTGCAGGTTCTGCTGGTATTGTTCGAACATCGGTGTCGGCGCTTCGGGTGGCGGTTGCACTGCGGGTGGTTGCGCCAGTTGGTGGACGGCGGCGGCCACCGGGGCCAGTTGTTCGTTGAGCAGGAATCTGGACAGCAGCCAACCACTCAGCACGATGGCGAGGAATCCCAGCCACAGGCCCAGGGCAATGCTGAGGGTCAACTTCAGGGCGGTAGGGCGTGGGGCAGGTGAGTGATCGGGCATGGCTGCTTCCTGGCAGGCTCGTGGGCAGGCCTGATTGTCGCATGAAGATTAATCGCCGTCGGCTCTTCTGCATCACCGGTTTATTCGGGACAATCGGACATTTGCCATCAGGAGTCAGGAATGACCGTGCGCTGGGATATATTTTGCACCGTCGTCGATAACTATGGCGACATTGGTGTCACCTGGCGCCTGGCCCGGCAGCTGGTGGCCGAACATCATTGCGCGGTGCGACTGTGGGTGGATGACCTGCGGGCTTTCGAACGGCTGTGCCCGCAAATCGATGTCAGTCTTGAGGTGCAATGGCAGCAGGGTGTGCAGGTGCGGCATTGGCCTCAGACCTGGCCGGCCACCGACGCTGCGGATGTGGTGATTGCCGCGTTCGCCTGCCAACTGCCTGCTGCCTACATGGACGCGATGGCTGAACGCCAGACGACGCCACTGTGGATGAACCTCGACTATCTGAGCGCCGAGGACTGGGTAGTGGGCTGTCATGGCTTGCCTTCGGTCAAATACAAACATGTGCAGAAGTACTTTTTTTTCCCAGGCTTCCAGGAAGGGACGGGTGGTTTGCTGCGTGAGGCTGGGCTTCTTGAGCGCCGTAGGGAATTTCAGCAGGATGCCGAGGCGCAGCGACATTTTCTGCAGGGGTTGGACGTTGAGCGGGCGTCGGATACGTACTTGATTTCGCTGTTCGCCTATGAAAATGCCGGTCTGGCCAGCTGGTTCGACGCGATGTCGACGAACGGCAAAAAATTCCACGTGCTGGTTCCGGAAGGGCGGGTGCTGGGGGACGTGGAGCGCTGGCTCGGAGTCGCTGACCTGAAGGCCGGAGCGGTGCATCGGCGTGGCGGTCTCACGGTCCAGGTGCTGCCGTTCATCCGGCAGGACCAATACGACCAGTTGCTGTGGTGCTGCGATTTCAACGCGGTGCGTGGCGAAGACTCTTTCGTACGGGCTCAGTGGGCGGGCCGGCCAATGCTCTGGCACATTTATCAGCAGGAAGAAGACGTTCACCTGGAAAAACTCGAGGCGTTTCTCGGGCTCTATACCCGAGGGCTTCCGGACGCAACGCAAAAAGCGATCAACGGTCTCTGGCGAGCCTGGAATGCCGGGCAGGACATGACCGAACACTGGAAAGCTGCGTGCCAACAGGGGCCGGAACTGGCCGAACATGCCCGGGCGTGGTGTCTGGAACAGGCCTCACGGCCGGATCTTGCCGCGGCGCTGGTGAAGTTTTATGTAAATTGGATATGATACGCGGCCTAGATTTTTGTCAATCCCATCCAAATTCGGATATTCGCAATGAAAACTGGTAAAGAACTCAAACCCGGTACAGTGATTCGTATCGACAACGATCCTTGGCTGGTTCAGAAAGCTGAATTCACCAAGTCGGGTCGTAACAGCGCGATCATGAAGACCAAGCTGAAAAACCTGCTGACCGGCTACAAGACCGAAACCGTCTACGGTGCGGACGACAAACTGGACGACGTGATCCTCGACCGCAAGGAAGCGACCCTGTCCTTCATCAGCGGCGACACCTACACGTTCATGGACACCACTGACTACACCATGTACGAACTGAACGCCGAAGACATCGAAAGCGTTCTGCCTTTCGTTGAAGAAGGCATGACCGACGTCTGCGAAGCTGTGTTCTTCGAAGAGCGCCTGGTTTCCGTAGAGCTGCCGACCACCATCGTGCGTCAGGTTGACTACACCGAAGGTTCTGCTCGTGGCGACACTTCCGGCAAGGTCATGAAACCTGCCAAACTGAAGAACGGCACCGAGCTGTCGGTGGCTGACTTCATCGAAATCGGCGACATGATCGAAATCGATACCCGCGAAGGCGGTTCCTACAAAGGCCGCGCTAAATAAGCGAAGTCTTGTGTATGAAAAAGCCCGACCATTGAGTCGGGCTTTTTCATTGCTGCTGTCTGGATCATTGGCCGTGGACCCTGTGGATTAGGTCTGCTGCGCAGCCCAGCGGGAGCAAGCTCCCTCGCCACGAAGGTTGCGGCTGGTCCCATCACTTCAAGTGCTGTTTAAGCTCTTCGGACACCTGCAACATCGCCGAACGTACCGCCGGTACCTGGCTGACCACGTTGAGCAGCCCGTAGTCGTGGATCATGCCGTTGTAGCGCACTGCGGTGACCGGAACCCCGGCGGCGTCGAGCTTGCGAGCATAGGCTTCACCCTCGTCACGCAACACATCGGCTTCGGCAGTCTGTACCAGCGCAGGCGGCAGGCCCTTGAGCTGGGCGGTGCTGGCGCGCAATGGCGAAGCGTAGATCTCGTTGCGTTGCCCGGCATCGGTGGTGTAGTTGTCCCAGAACCACTTCATCATGTTCTTGCTGAGGAAGTGCCCTTCGGCGAACTGGTTGTAGGACGCCGTCTCGAAGCTGGCGTCGGTTACCGGCCACAGCAGGGCCTGGAAACGGATCGCCGGGGTCCCTTTGTCCTTGGCCATCAGCGCCACGACCGCCGCCATGTTGCCGCCGACACTATTGCCCACGACCGCCAGGCGCTTGCCGTCGACGTTGATCTGCTTGCCGTGCTCGGCCACCCATTTCGTTGCCGCGTAGGCCTGGTTGATCGCCACCGGGTAATGCGCCTCGGGTGACGGTGTGTAGTTGACGAATACCGCGACGGCGCCGGAGCCTGCCACCAGATCCCGAACCAGGCGTTCGTGGGTCGGGAAGTCCCCCAGTACCCAGCCACCGCCGTGGAAGAACATGAACACGGGCAACTCACCTTTGACCCCGGCCGGGCGGACGATCGTCAGGCTGATCGGCTGGCCATCGACCTGGATGGTCTTCTCGCTGACGTCGGCCTTGGGCAAGGTCAGTTTCACGCCCGCCTGGGCCCCGACCAGAACGGCGCGAGCATCCTTGGGCGAGAGCTGTTCCAACGGCTTGCCGTTCCCGGCGTTCAGTGCATCGAGAAACGCCTGGGTGTTGTGTTCCACGATGTTATCGGCGAAGGCGCTGCCGACGCTGAGAGCCAGAAGGGTGCCGGTCAGGACTTTGCTGAGCTTTTTCATGAGTTTCTCCTTGAGTTCGAATTCGGGTCGCTGATTCAGACGGTTACGTGCAGGCGCACATCGACATTGCCGCGGGTGGCGTTGGAGTACGGGCAGACTTGGTGAGCCGCCTCCACCAGACTTTGCGCGTCGGCCTGTTCGAGGCCCGGCAGGCTGATGTGCAAATCGATGTCGAGGCCGAAGCCGCCAGGGATCTGGCCGATGCCGACATGGGCAGTAATCGAGGCGTCGTCTGGGATCTTGCGCTTGCTCTGGCTGGCGACGAATTTCAACGCACCGATGAAGCAGGCCGAGTAACCAGCGGCGAACAGTTGCTCAGGGTTGGTCGCTGCACCGCCTGCACCACCCAGTTCCTTGGGCGTGGCGAGCTTGACGTCGAGGATGTTGTCGCTGGAGATCGCACGACCGTCGCGGCCACCAGTGGAAGTTGCGATTGCGGTGTAGAGAGTTTGCATGATGAGAGCCTCGTTTCTGGTTGGTTTTTTGCGCTAAATGTTTGCGCGCTAAGTAGGTGTGAAGAGAATGTATAGCGCTAATGTTTTGTGCGCAAGATAAATTTTTGGTTTTTTTTAGAAAAACGCAGGCGACGTGGCTGTGACCCTTGATTTAGAGCCGTTCCAGAGGGGAAAAATTTTCCGGATTGGTGATTGCTTCTTGGGACAGCACTGGCGCCATTGCGAGCAGGCTCGCTTCCACAATGGTTACTCGTGTTGACGGGATCCAGGCTGGCTTGGTACCTGTGGGAGCGAGCCTGCTCGCGATAGCGGTGGGTCAGTCAATGAAGACGGTGGATGTGACGGCCTCTCGCGAGCAGGCTCGCTCCCACATTGGATCGGTGGTGATGACAGGGTCCGAGGCTGGCTTGATACCTGTGGGAGCGAGCCTGCTCGCGATGGCGGTGGGTCAGTCAATGAAGGCGGTGGATGTGACGCCTCTTGCGAGCAGGCTCGCTCCCACATTGGATCGCCGACGCTAGCAGTGGATGCGCAATCAGAGGCTCTCTTGCAAATGCCCGCGCAGTGTCTGCAGGTCCTCTTGGAGCTTTTTCAGCTGTTCCAGGGTCTGGCCGCTGGCGGCGAGGATGCATTGGGGAATGTCGAGGGCCTTTTCGCGTAAGGCGCGGCCTTTTGCGGTGAGTTCGACAATCACCACGCGCTCGTCTTCCCGGCTGCGGGTGCGGCTGAGCAGGCCCTCGGCCTCCAGGCGCTTGAGCAATGGAGTCAACGAGCCGGGGTCGGTGAGCAGGCGGGCGCTGATTTCACCGACGGTCAAACCGTCGGTTTCCCACAACACCATCATCGCCAGGTATTGCGGATACGTCAGACCCAGGGCCTGTAGCAGCGGCTTGTAGACCTTGGTCATCATCAGGGACGTGGAATGCAGGGCGAAGCAGACCTGGTTATCGAGCAGCAGGGCTGCGCAGGCTTCGGGGGTGTCGCGCTGGGTACTCATGGCAAAACCTTCATTCAGTGAACGCTACAAATCTAGCGGGCGAATCTTTAATGCGCCAGATAATTCTGACGTCCCGAACCGAAGTTACATTTCCCCAATTGCCCGGAATGCGTAGGATAGACGCCTTGGTGAAGGGGAATTGTCTGTGATCGAGAGTCTGGTGTTTGTGGCGTTTGGTGCCTTGTTGGGCACGTTGGGGGGATTGTTCGGCATCGGCGGGGGGCTGATTGCAATTCCGGTGTTGGGGGTATGGTTCGGCCTCGACCAGCAGATGGCTCAGGGGACTGCGCTGGTCATGGTTGTGCCCAATGTGATGCTCGCGTTGTGGCGCTACCACCAGCGCAATCGCATCGAGATGCGCCATGTGCTGCCACTGGCTTCCATGGGGTTCTGCTTCGCCTGGCTTGGCTCGATCTGGGCCGTGGGGATCGATGCGCAGAGCATGCGCCTGGGCTTCGTGGCGTTCCTGATTGTGCTGACGCTCTACAACCTGGTCCGAATGTTCGCCGCCACCACGCCACCTTCGGCGCAGATGCGTTATGGCTGGCCATGGCTGGCTGTGCTGGGGGCGGCGTCGGGAACCATGGGCGGTCTGTTCGGTGTCGGCGGGGCCGTGGTCGCGACGCCGATCCTGACCAGCCTGTTCGGCACCACACAAGTGGTGGCCCAAGGGCTGTCCCTGGCGCTGGCTTTGCCCAGCACCGGCGTGACCCTCGCCACCTATGCCTTTCACCATGAAGTGGACTGGAGCATCGGCCTGCCACTGGCCGTCGGTGGGCTGCTGAGTATCAGCTGGGGGGTAAAAGTTGCCCACGCGTTGCCGGAGCGGCTGTTGCGCGGGCTGTTCTGCGGTTTCCTGGTGCTGTGTGCGGTGATGCTCGCACTTAAAGTTTGAAGCCTTCGACGATGTGCTCGGCCAGGCACTCGGTGATCGGCGATGGGTTGTGCAAGTTGCGGATCAGCATGATGCTGGCCTCGGGCAGTTCCGGCAGGTCTTCGGCCTCGCCCAGTACGCGCATGTCCGGGGTCAGCAGGCTTTCCAGCTGTGCGGTGATGGCCAGGCCGGCGCCCACTACGGCCATCAGCGCCGACAGGCTGGAGCTGTTATATGCCACGCGATAATCGCGGCCCATGGCATCCAGCGCATTACAGGCCCATTGCCGGCAGAAGCAATCACTGTTGAACATCGCCAGCGGCAGTGGTGTTTGTTCATGGACATTGAAGCAGGCGGCTTCCGCCCAGACAAAGCGCTCCTTGCGCAACAACTGGCCGATCTCGTCGCCCGGCTTGCGGGTAACGATGGACAGGTCCAGATCCTGGCGCAGCAACAATTGCTTGGACGATTCGCAGTGCACTTCAATTTCTATCAAGGGGTAGAACTGGGCAAAGCGCTGCAGGATCCCCGGTAGAAAACGCATCACATAATCGTCCGGCGTGCCGATGCGCACCGTGCCGACCATGTGCGGCTCGCGCAGGGTATTGAACACCTCACTGTGCAGCTTGAGGATCCGCCGGGCGTAACCCAGCAAGACCTGGCCTTCGGCGGTGAGCTTGACCTGACGCCCGTCGCGTTCGAACAGCCGCCGCTGCAATACATCCTCTTCCAGCCGCTTCATCTGCATGCTGACAGCCGACTGGGTGCGATTGACCAGTTCGCCGGCCCGAGTAAAACCGCCCTGGTCGGCGATGGCGACGAAGGTACGCAGCACTTCCGTATCGATACTCGGGTAACTCGACAATTGATCAATCTCCGAGATGTATTGCATAAGAAACATTCGTTGGATTGATCTTAACGTTGGCGAGAGACTTGAGCCATCCCCAACGGAGGACATCACGATGAAAGGTCAAAAAGGTTATCTACTGATAGACAAACTCTCGTCCCACAGCTTTTCGATCAGTGGCCTGCTGCACAAGTTTAGCCGCTGGTACGAATTGCACCACGAACGTGAACTGCTGGCCGGAATGAGCGATGAGGCGCTCAAGGATATCGGCGTCAGCCGTGCCGACGTAGAACGGGAAGTGGTTCGGCCATTCTGGGATGACCCGATGCACAAATGAGCCATCCTTCCCTACACAAACCCCTTATTGGTGAGGTAGGTTGCGAGCAGACAAGGAGATCTCCATGCCCGCGACTCTGTCCTTTACCCTCAAACAGGCCCGGCGTCTGGCGCTGGTCGCCCAAGGATTCAATGGGCGGTCACCGCCGGCTTCGGTGCAATCGACGCATGTCAATCGCCTGATCGAACGCCTGGGCGTGGTGCAGATCGATTCCGTCAATGCGCTGGTGCGCTCGCATTACCTCCCGCTGTTTTCCCGTCTCGGTCATTACAACCCCGATCTGCTCGATCAAGCGGCCTGGAGCCAGGGGCGACGTCGAACGCTGTTCGAGTATTGGGGACACGAAGCGTCGTTGCTGCCCCTATCCATGTATCCGTTGATGCGCTGGCGTATGCAGCGTGCGTCGCGTGGCGAGGGGATCTACCAGCAATTGGCGCGGTTCGGCCAGGAGCGGCAGGATGTCATTCATCGGGTCCTGGCTGCGGTCCGCGAACAGGGTGCGCTGGGGGCGGGCAGCTTGTCCACTCGCCAGGAAAAGGCCGGGCCATGGTGGGATTGGAGTGCCGAAAAACATGCCCTGGAATGGCTGTTCGCTGCGGGTGAAGTCACCGTGGCGGGGCGCCGGGGGTTCGAGCGGCTCTACGACTTGCCGGAACGGGTGTTGCCGGTCGCTGCCCTGCAACAAGTCCTGCCGGACGAAGCCCAGGCCCAGCGCGGTTTGTTGTTGCATGCCGCCGAGGCCTTGGGCGTGGGAACAGAGAAGGACCTGCGCGACTATTTTCGCCTCGACCCAGCTGACAGTCGTGCACGTCTGGCTGAACTGGAGGAGGCCGGTGAATTGCTGCGCTGCGAGGTCCAGGGCTGGAAGCAACCGGCCTGGTGCCGTCCCGGCGTGAAAATCCCGCGCAAGGTGGCGGCCAGTGCCTTGCTGTCGCCATTCGACTCGCTGGTATGGGAGCGCAGCCGCACCGAGCGGTTGTTCGACTTCCGCTATCGCCTGGAGATCTACACCCCGGCTCACAAACGGGTTTACGGCTATTACGTCCTGCCGTTCCTGCACAACGAGCGCATCGCGGCACGGGTCGACGTGCGGGCGGAGCGGGCCCAGGGGCGGCTGGCGATACATGCAGTACACGAGGAAGCGCCGGGGCTGGACGAGGTGGGGTTGCAGGCCTTGGCGCTGAACCTGCGGCGCATGGCTGATTGGTTGGGGCTGGCGCGGGTGCAGCTTAATTGCCGGCGCGAGGGCGGGGTCCGGCTGGCTGGGGCGTTGGCCCGGATCGGAGGTGACTGAACTGACGCCATCGCGAGCAGGCTCGCTCCCACAGTGGATCTCTGGGGAACGCAAGACCTGAGCACGACTGCTCCCACAGTGGATCTGGGAACACAGGACCTGCGCACGACGCGGTCACTGTGGGAGCGAGCCTGCTCGCGATGAGGGCTTTACAGGCGCTACAAAGTCCGCTGACTCACCGCCTCACCTGCTTCAGCGTCTCGGCAATCAGGAATGCCAGTTCCAACGACTGATCGGCATTCATCCGTGGATCACAGTGGGTATGGTAGCGGTCGGACAGTCCGTCCTCGGTGATCGGCCGGGCGCCGCCGATGCATTCGGTGACGTTCTGCCCGGTCATTTCGATGTGAATACCGCCCGCGTAGGTGCCTTCGGCTTCGTGGGCCTGGAAGAACTGCTTCACCTCGCCGAGGATCTGCGCGAAATCCCGGGTCTTGTAACCGCTGCTGGCCTTGATGGTGTTGCCGTGCATCGGGTCCGAGCTCCACAGCACCTGCTTGCCCTCGCGCTGCACGGCCCGCAACAGCGGTGGCAGGTGCTCGGCAACTTTGTTGGCCCCCATCCGCGCAATCAGGTTCAGGCGGCCCGGATCGTTGTCCGGGTTGAGTACATCGATCAGGCGGATCAAGTCGTCAGGATCCATGGTCGGCCCGACCTTGACGCCGATCGGGTTGTTCACCCCGCGCAGGAATTCGACATGCGCACCGTCCAGCTGGCGGGTACGGTCGCCGATCCAGAGCATATGGGCCGAGCAGTCGTAGTAGTCGTTGGTCAGGCTGTCGCGGCGTACGAAGGCTTCTTCGTAATTGAGCAGCAACGCTTCGTGGGCGGTGAAGAAACTGGTTTCACGCAGTTGCGGCGAGCTGTCCATGCCGCAGGCACGCATGAACGCCAGGGTTTCATCGATGCGGTCGGCCAGATGGCTGTATTTTTCCGCCAGGGCCGAGTTGGCGATGAAATCCAGGTTCCACTTGTGCACCTGGTGCAGATCGGCAAACCCGCCCTGAGCGAACGCACGCAGCAGGTTCAGGGTCGCGGTGGACTGATGGTACGACTGCAGCAGCCGTTCGGGGTCCGGTATCCGGCTTTTTTCGTCGAAGCCGATGCCGTTGACGATGTCGCCCCGATAGGCCGGCAGGGTCACGCCATCAATGGTTTCGTCGTTGGCCGAGCGCGGCTTGGCGAATTGACCGGCCATGCGCCCGACCTTGACCACCGGGCAGCCGGCGGCGAAGGTCATGACAATCGCCATTTGCAGCAACACTTTGAAGGTGTCGCGGATCTTCGCCGCCGAGAATTCGGCAAAGCTCTCGGCGCAGTCGCCGCCTTGCAGCAGGAAAGCGCGACCCTGGGTCACCTCGGCGAACTGACGGCGCAACTCCCGCGCTTCACCGGCAAACACCAGTGGTGGATAACTGGCCAGGGTTTGCTCCACCTGCAACAGGTGGGCTGCGTCGGGGTAGCAAGGTTGTTGCTGGATCGGCAGGGCGCGCCAGCTGTCAGGGCTCCAGGGTTGGCTCATCATGATCTCTAGGTGGTTTACGCTCGGACGGCCATGTTAGCAGTAAATTAGTGCGTGACCTGCTTGCGTCGCTTCGCGGACAATCACACTTTTGCCCAGGTTCTGCGCGTTGTCGCAGCCGTCCGGCTGCACCAGGAGTTGAAATGACAGAGGAGCGCGTCGAGCATCTGCTCGCCGAGGTGCATGACGAGTTCGGCATGATCCGAGTCTTCGAAGTGGCCGACTACCGGTTTCTTGAGTTCGGCGATGCCATCGAGCAGAGCTGCGTGTTCACCGCTGATCCGAGCTGGCTTGAATACGACTACACCCGCGCCATGTTGATCGGCGCGTTGTGTCACGAACAGCCGGAGAGCGCGCTGTTCCTCGGGCTCGGCGCCGGGACGCTGACCCAGGCCTGTCTCAAGTTCCTGCCGCTGGAAGACGTCGAAGCCATCGAGTTGCGCCCCGACGTGCCGCGCCTGGCCATCGAATACCTGGGGCTGGACGACGATCCGCGACTGTACATCCGCATCGGCGATGCCCTTGAACTGCTGGGAACCGCCGAACCTGCGGACCTGATTTTCGTCGATCTCTATACCGATGTCGGCCCAGGTGTCGGGCACCTGGCCTGGGGTTTCCTTGAAGATTGCCAGAAGCGCCTCAATCCCGGCGGCTGGCTGGTCATCAACCAATGGGCCACCGACGACGGCAAGCCCTTGGGGGCTGCGCTGTTGCGCGGTTTGTATCACCGGCACTATTGGGAGCTGCCGGTGAAGGAGGGCAACGTGATCCTGATCGTGCCGTCCGAACTGGACCAGGCGCTGGACATGGACGGATTGATCATGCGGGCCGAAGGGCTGGCGCCGCGACTGGGGTATTCGTTGTTGCCGTTGATCAAGGCGATTCGGCCGGCGACTTGAGTGGGTGAACAATGCAGGCCCGAGGGCACTGTCCTGTCTGGTGCGCTTGTGCTCTTGTGGCGAGGGAGCTTGCTCCCGCTGGGGCGCGAAGCGTCCCCCTTCGGTACTGAGCCTGGTTCAAGACGTCTGCGGTGCAGCCAAGCGGGAGCAAGCTCCCTCGCCACGGGTTTCGGGTGTGACAGAGACGCTGTGGCGAACCTTCGTTACCCAGGGTGAACCGATTTAGCCACTGTAAAAAAAGCTCCCTTTTTGACCGAATTCCGGTATAGTGCGCGCCGGCCTTTAGCCGGGCCGCGTCAAGGTAGCGCAATTTCCGAAGTCAGCTTCGGTTGCATGTCCGCACAACGGATGCTTCCTGACGTTCTTTTTCATTCATTCGTTTTCGCAAATCCCCGCCGACAAAGCTGCCAGGGCGACTCTTGAGTCTCAACACGGCATGCGCAGCTTTGGAGCATGGGTCTTTGCGGATGCACTTAGAGGCAGACCCATGACCCAGGAAATCGGCGGCTTCGCCGCTCTTGAACTTCATCCCAATATTGTCGCTGCAGTAGTCGCTACCGGCTATGAAGAGCCTTCGGCCATTCAGCAGCAGTCGATCCCGATCATTCTCGCCGGTCACGATATGATTGGTCAGGCGCAAACCGGTACGGGTAAGACCGCCGCGTTCGCCCTGCCGATCCTGCACCGCATTGATCCGTCCAAGCGCGAGCCGCAAGCTCTGATCCTGGCCCCAACCCGTGAGTTGGCGCTGCAAGTTGCAACCGCTTTCGAAACCTACGCCAAGCAGATGCCAGGCGTGACTGTTGTGGCTGTCTACGGCGGTGCGCCGATGGGCCCGCAACTGAAAGCAATCCGTAATGGCGCACAGATCGTTGTCGCCACCCCGGGCCGTCTGTGCGACCACCTGCGTCGCGACGAAAAAGTCCTTGCCACCGTGAACCACCTGGTTCTGGACGAGGCGGACGAAATGCTCAAGCTGGGCTTCATGGATGACCTGGAAGTCATCTTCAAGGCCATGCCTGAAACCCGTCAGACCGTACTGTTCTCGGCCACCTTGCCGCAGTCGATCCGTGCGATCGCCGAGCGTCACTTGAAAGACCCGAAACACGTCAAGATCCAGAGCAAGACCCAGACCGTCACCGCGATCGAGCAGGCTCACCTGCTGGTCCACGCCGACCAGAAGACCTCTGCCGTACTGAGCCTGCTGGAAGTCGAGGATTTCGACGCGCTGATCATGTTCGTGCGCACCAAGCAAGCGACCCTGGACCTGGCCAGCGCCCTGGAAGCCAAAGGCTACAAGGCCGCTGCGTTGAACGGTGACATCGCCCAGAACCAGCGTGAGCGCGTGATCGACTCCCTCAAGGATGGCCGTCTGGACATCGTTGTGGCGACCGACGTCGCGGCCCGTGGCCTGGACGTTCCGCGCATCACCCACGTATTCAACGTGGACATGCCGTACGATCCGGAATCCTACGTTCACCGTATCGGTCGTACCGGCCGCGCCGGTCGCGAAGGTCGTGCCCTGCTGCTGGTCACCCCGCGTGAGCGTCGCATGCTGCAAGTGATCGAACGTGTGACCGGCCAGCGAGTCGCCGAAGTTCGTCTGCCGGACGCGCAAGCTGTTCTGGATGCACGCATCAAGAAACTGACCAACAGCCTGTCGCCGCTGGTGGCCGACGCCGAATCGACCCACGGTGATCTGCTTGATCGCCTGACCGCCGACATCGGCTGCTCCCCACGTGCCCTGGCCGCCGCCCTGCTGCGCAAGGCCACCAACGGTCAGGCGCTGAACCTGGCGGCAATCGAGAAAGAGCGTCCGCTGGTGCCGAACAGCACACCGCGTGGCGATCGTCCTGAGCGCAGCGGTGATCGTCCGGACCGTGGTGATCGCGAGCGTCGTGCACCGATCCCGCTGGCCGAAGGTCGGGCTCGCTGCCGTACTGCGCTGGGCGCCCGTGACGGTATCGCCGCCAAGAACCTGCTGGGCGCCATCCTCAACGAGGGTGGCCTGGCGCGTGAAGCCATCGGTCGCATCCAGGTGCGTGACAGCTTCAGCCTCGTGGAGCTGCCGGAAGATGGCCTGGAGAAGTTGCTGGCCAAGCTCAAGGACACCCGCGTAGCCGGCAAGCAACTCAAGCTGCGTCGCTATCGCGAAGACTGATCGGCCTCCGGGCTGATTGATCGAGCATGAAAAATCCCCGACTGGTTCGGGGATTTTTTTTGCCTGTTGGTTTGCGGGCTTTCAGGGTGATCGGCGTTGTTTCATTCGCGAGCAGGCTCGCGCCCACACCGGATCTATGGTGCTTACAAACTCCCTGTGGGAGCGAGCCTGCACGCGATCAAGGCAACTCGGTCCGCCCTCAATCGAACCGATAGATGTCCATTCCCAACGCCCCCATCGTGAAACCTTGATGAGCCACGCTGAATAACCCGCCGGCCCCGCGGGCGAAATACAGCGGCAACAGGTGCTCGTCGCTGGGATGGCTGCGCACGGCATTGGGGGCCTGGCGACGGTAGTCATGCAGTGCCGGTCCATCATCCGCCGCCAGTTTCTCGACCATCCAATCGCGAAAAGCCTTGGCCCAGGGCTCGATGCGTTCGGGGCCGGCGTTCCAGTCCAGGTCGCGCAGGTTGTGGGTGATGCTGCCGGAGCCGATCAGCAGGATGCCTTGCTCGCGCAGACTCGCCAGGGCCTGGCCGACTTGCGTCTGTAATGCCGGGCCGTGGCGACTGGGCAGCGACACCTGGACCACCGGGATATCGGCTTCGGGATACATCAGGGATAAAGGCACCCAGACGCCGTGGTCGGACGGTCGCTGATGGTCGAGGCGCGCCGGCAAGCGTGCGGCATTGAGCTGCTCGCTCACTTGCGCGGCCAGGTCCGGATCACCCGGCGCATGGTATTGCACCGCATACAGGGCCGGTGGAAAACCTCCGAAGTCGTGCCAGGTGCGGGGTCGCGGGTTGGCACTGACAAACAGCTCGTCACTTTCCCAGTGGGCGGACACGATGACGATAGCCTTGGGCCTGGGCAGTTGCGCGGCCAGGCGAGCCAGCGCCGGGCCGCTGGCGCCGGGCTCCAGGGCGAGCATCGGTGAGCCGTGGGAGATGAACAGGCTGGGCAGCATGAAAGGACTCCAGAGCGTTAAGATGTCGCCATCTTCCGTCAGGTCAATCATCTAAATCTAATACATGTTTTAGCCCGGTTTGATCGATTTTTTGGAGCGAATCATGGAACCCGAGTTTTGGCATAAGCGTTGGTCATCGAATCAGATCGGCTTTCATTTGCCCGAGGTGAACCCCTATCTGCAACGGTTCTGGCCGCAACTGGGTCTGGCGCAGGGCAGTCGGGTGTTGGTGCCGTTGTGTGGCAAGAGCCTGGACCTGTTGTGGCTGGCCCGGCAGGGGTATTCAGTGCTTGGCGTGGAATTGTCGGAAAAAGCGGCTGCGGATTTTTTCCAGGAGCATCAACTGCAGCCCAGCATCAGTGAGGAGGGCGCATTCAAGGTCTTTCGCGCCGAAAACATCGAAATTCGTTGCGGAGATTTCTTTGCCCTCAGTCCGCAGGAAGTGGCCGACTGCGTGGCACTGTATGACCGTGCCGCGTTGATCGCCTTGCCCATGCCGATGCGTGAGCGGTATGCAGCGCATTTGCAGGCGATCCTGCCAGGCTGCGTCGGGCTGTTGATTACCCTGGATTACGACCAGGTCGAAATGCCCGGCCCACCTTTTGCCGTGGATGATGCCGAGGTGCAGCGGTTGTTGGGGGGCAATTGGCAGCTGGAGGTCTTGCAGGAGCAGGATGTGCTGGGGGAAAGCTGGAAGTTTTTGCAGGCCGGGGTGACGCGGCTGGATGAGCGGGTTTATCGGGTTTCCGGTTATTGACGTGGCCTGCAATGGCTTTATCGCGAGCAGGCTCGCTCCCACACCGGATCTATGGCGTTTATAAATCCCTGTGGGAGCGAGCCTGCTCGCGATGAAGCCAGTCAGGCGCAAAAAAGCCCGCATCGCTGCGGGCTTCTGAGACGCTGGCTATCAACCGCGGCGACGCAGCGCGTCGATACGCTCTTCCAGCGGCGGATGGCTCATGAACATCCGGGCCAGGCCCTGCTTGATGCCACCGTTGATGCCGAAGGCATTCAGCGTGTCGGGCATATGGACCGGCAGGCCTTGTTCGGCGCGCAGGCGTTGCAGCGCGCCGATCATGGCGGTGGTGCCGGCCAGCTGTGCGCCGGCTTCGTCGGCGCGGAATTCGCGTTTGCGCGAGAACCACATGACGATGGCGCTGGCGAGGAAGCCCAGTACCAGCTCGGCGAAAATGGTTGCCACGTAGTAGGCGATGCCTTGGCCTTCCTCGTTCTTGAAGATCACCTTGTCGACGAAGTTGCCGATGATCCGGGCGAAGAACATTACGAAGGTGTTCACCACGCCCTGGACCAGCGCCAGGGTCACCATGTCGCCGTTGGCAACGTGGCCGATCTCGTGGGCCAGCACGGCCTTGACTTCCTCGGTGGAGAATCGCTCGAGCAGACCCTGGCTGACGGCGACCAATGCGTCGTTCTTGTTCCAGCCGGTGGCGAAGGCGTTGGCCTCGTAGGCCGGGAAGATCCCGACTTCCGGCATCTTGATCCCGGCTTCCCGGGACAGTTGCTCGACGGTTTGCAGAAGCCATTGTTCATGGCGGGTGCGCGGCTGGCTGATGATCTGGGTGCCGGTGCTCATCTTCGCCATCCACTTGGAGATGAGCAGCGAGAACAGGGAGCCGGCGAAGCCGAACACCGCACAGAAGATCAACAGCTGATTGAGGTTGAGATCAATCCCGTTGGCCGCCATGAACCCGTTGAAGCCAAACAGGCTCAGGGTGATGCTGGCAATCAGCACGACCGCCAGGTTAGTGGCCAGGAACAGCAGGATGCGCATCATGGTTGTGGAAATCTCCTCATGCTAAAGATGTAGCGTCATGCGGGTATATAAGGTGCTGCCGCTGGCTATTCAACTCGCTGACTATTTCAAACTATGTCCTACAAGCGTCCTAAATGTTTGAAAGACTTTTCTGAAAGTGAGCGAGGAAAAGAAATCTTATGTGGATGCCCCGTGAACGTTGGACACGGCCGTCCTTGGCTGCCCAGTCTCAAGTGTAGGAGCCTTGCCGGAATCTTCTGAACGGATATGTTGCTGAATCAGACAGCGTGCGAGACGAAGGCGTCCCGCACGCTTTGTGGACTACTGACGATAGGACTTGAGGAAGTGACCGATCCGGCCAATGGCCTGTTCCAGATCATCGACCCGGGGCAGGGTCACGACGCGGAAGTGATCCGGCCACGGCCAGTTGAACGCCGTGCCCTGGACCACCAGCAGCTTCTCGGACAGCAGCAGGTCGAGGACGAATTTTTCATCGTTGTGGATCGGGCAGACCTTGGGATCGATCCGCGGGAAGGCATATAGCGCGCCCATTGGCTTGACGCAGCTGACGCCAGGGATGTCGTTGAGCAGTTCCCAGGTGCGATTGCGTTGCTCCAGCAGCCGGCCCTGGGGCAGGACCAGGTCGTTGATGCTCTGGTAGCCGCCCAGCGCGGTCTGGATCGCATGTTGGCTCGGCACGTTGGCGCACAGGCGCATGTTGGCGAGCATGTCGATGCCTTCGATGTAGCTCTGGGCATGCTGCTTGGGCCCGGAGATGGCGATCCAGCCGGAGCGGAAACCCGCGACCCGGTAGGATTTGGACAGGCCGTTGAAGGTCAGGCACAGCAGGTCCGGAGCCAGGGACGCGGTGCAGACATGCACGGCATCGTCGTAGAGGATCTTGTCGTAGATTTCGTCGGAGAACACCACCAGGTTGTGCTGGCGGGCCAGTTCCAGCATGCCCAGCAGCACTTCCCGGGAATACACGGCGCCGGTGGGGTTGTTCGGGTTGATGATCACCAGCGCCTTGGTGTTCGGGGTGATCTTGGCCTTGATGTCCGCCAGGTCCGGGAACCAGTTGGCCTGTTCGTCGCACAGGTAATGCACCGGGTTACCGCCGGACAAGCTCACGGCGGCGGTCCACAACGGATAGTCAGGCGCCGGCACCAGCACTTCGTCACCGTTGTTGAGCAGGGCCTGCATCGACATCACGATCAGCTCGGACACCCCGTTACCCAGGTAGATGTCTTCGATGCCAATGCCTTCGACCTGCTTTTGCTGGTAGTACTGCATCACCGCCTTGCGTGCGCTGAACAGGCCTTTGGAGTCGCTGTAGCCCTGGGCGGTCGGCAGGTTGCGGATGACGTCCTGGAGGATTTCATCGGGCGCTTCGAAACCAAAGGGCGCCGGGTTGCCAATGTTCAGCTTGAGGATGCGATGGCCTTCCTCTTCCAGGCGTTTGGCGTGCTTGAGCACCGGGCCGCGAATGTCGTAGCAGACGTTGGCGAGCTTGTTCGATTTGCTGACCTGCATGGCGATGTGTTCCCGAAAATGAACGATCCAGGCGGCGTATGAACTACCGTACTGGGATTGCTGCGTCTGTGCCCGGGCCTGACGCGGCGTAGGCGTCACAATCCGTTTGAATGCGCGTGACGTGACTGCCAGACTGGCGCCTGACGAGGCGCAATCATACGTGCCGCCCGATCTGCTTAAAAGCGTCGGATCGGGCTTTTTCAATTGCCGAGGTAGGACGATGGAAAAGTTGGAAAAAACCCTTGAAGAATGGCGCGCCATGCTCGATCCGGAGCAGTACAACGTCTGCCGCCTGAAGGGCACTGAGCGCCCATTCTCCGGCAAGTACAACGCCACCAAGACCGACGGCGTGTACCACTGCATCTGCTGCAATGAGCCTCTGTTCGATTCACGGACCAAGTTCGATTCCGGCTGTGGCTGGCCGAGCTTCTACGCGCCGATCGAGGGCAGCGCCGTGGTGGAAGTGCGGGATGTCAGCCACGGGATGATCCGCACCGAAGTGGTCTGTGCCAAATGCGATGCGCACCTGGGCCACGTCTTCCCGGACGGTCCACCGCCCACGGGGCTGCGGTATTGCATCAACTCGGTGTGCCTGGATCTGGTTCCTCGCGAGTAACCGCCGAAGGCTCGGTACCAACCGATTTTGCGCGCCAGCCAGCGGCTTACCTGTGGCGAGGGAGCTTGCTCCCGCTGGGTGGCGCAGCCGCCCCAATAGCACCTGATACGGTTCGATGGAGCGTGGTGATCGATTTGCGGCTGCTTCGCAGCCGAGCGCGAGCAAGCTCCGTCGCCACGGGGGGCAATGCCTGAGGCCACGTTTATGATGAGTTATTACTTTCAATGATTAAATTGTACGCAATTTAATTGCTCGCTATTTTCAGCGTTCAATCTTTAATCGGAGCCGTGCCATGAGCGACAACTTACTGAGCATCCCGTGCACCACCATCAAAGGCGAGCAAAAGACCCTTGCCGATTTCGCCGGCAAGGCGGTGCTGGTGGTCAACACTGCCAGCCAGTGCGGTTTCACTCCGCAATACAAGGGACTGGAGGCGCTGTGGCAGACCTACAAGGACCGGGGCCTGGTGGTGCTGGGCTTTCCCTGCAATCAGTTCGGCAAGCAGGAACCAGGCAATGAAGGCGCGATCAGCGAGTTCTGCGAGCTGAACTACGGCGTGAGTTTTCCACTGTTCAAGAAAATCGAGGTCAACGGTGCCGACGCCCATCCGTTGTTCGTCCAGCTTAAGCAGCGAGCGCCCGGTGTGTTGGGGTCCAAAGGGATCAAGTGGAATTTCACCAAGTTCCTGATTGGCAAGGACGGTCAGGTGGTCAAGCGGTTTGCCCCGACCACCAAACCCCAGGATCTCACCGGCGAGATCGAAGCACTGCTCAAATGAATGACCTGTCAGCCGATTCCCTGAAGCTCGACAGCCAGTTGTGCTTCAAGCTGTATGCCGCATCGCGGGCGGTGATCCGGGGCTACAAGCCGATGCTCGACCAGCTCGGCCTGACCTATCCGCAGTACCTGGCGATGCTGGTGCTGTGGGAGTGGCACGACACGGCGCCGGAACAACCGACGGTCAAGGCCTTGGGTGAACGCCTGCTGCTGGATTCCGGCACGTTGACGCCGTTGCTCAAGCGCCTGCAACAGCTGGACCTGATCCAGCGCCAGCGTTCGGCCCGGGATGAGCGGGAAGTGCACCTGAGCCTGTCGGAGCAAGGCCGGGCATTGCGCGACCAGGTTGCTCCACTAAAGGCGCGCCTGTTGTGCGAAAGCGGGGTTGACCTGGACCGCCTCGGCACGTTGAGAGACGGTCTCGATCACCTGCTGGGACAAATCAAAGCGCTGACGTAGTCGGCACCCACTGGTCAAGGACCGCCGCCAGTTCTTCGCGACGAAACGGCTTGGACAAGTAATCGTTCATGCCCGATGCCCGGCAGCGCTCGCGCTCCTCGGGCATGGCATTGGCCGTCAACGCCACGATAGGCAACTCCGGCCAACGCCCGCTCTGGCGGATCTGCCGGCTGGCCTCATAGCCGTCCATCACCGGCATGTTGCAATCCATCAGCACCAGGTCGAAAACCCGCTGCTCAAGCTGGCCCAGGGCTTCGGCGCCGTGGGCCGCGACGGTGACCTCGCAACCCAGTTTCACCAACATGCCCTTGGCCACCAGCTGGTTCACCGGATTGTCCTCCACCAGCAGCACCCGTCCGCGGCGGGACGGGATCTGGGTTTCGATTTGCGCCTCGTTGATGGTGGTCGCCTCGCTTTGCAAGGCGCGCCGCAGAATCTGATGCAGCGCATGGCGCGCCAGGGGCCGGGCCTGCTGGATCAGTGGTGCGAGGGCGGCGGCTTCTTCGCCGGGCATGAAGCTGCCGTAGGCGGTGACCAGCAGGATCGGCGCGCTAAACGTCGGTCGCAGGTTGAACAGGCATTCCGGGCAGTCTGTAATCAGCACGTCGGGCGCGAGACCCAGCAACCCGTCATCGACCGAGCGCCTTACATAGTCCAGCCCCCAGCCCGGTAGCTGCATCTGCAGCAACTCGGCCAGGCCGCTGCTGCCGGCGGTAATGGCGACGACATTGCCCCGCAGCGGCTCGGGCGGCGTGGCCGGTGTGTGACAGGGCAGGGGCAGGTCAGCGCAGAACTGGCTGCCGAAGCCGGCTTCGGAGCTGATGGTCAAACGGCCCTGCATGGCTTCGCAAAGGTTGTAGGTCAGCGCCAGGCCCAGGCCGGTACCGCCGAACTGACGAGTGATGCCGGCACCGGCCTGGGTGAATGGCTGCAGGATCCGCGCCTGGGCCTCCTTGGGGATACCGATGCCCGTGTCGCAGACCTCGATGCGCACGCCGCCTTCGTAATGGCTCAACTTCACATCGACCCGGCCGAAGCGGGTGAACTTCAGCGCGTTGGACAGCAGGTTGCTGACGATCTGGCGCACCCGGGTCGGGTCACCCAGCACCTGCGCCGGGAACTGCGGGTCGATCAGGCAGGCGAGCTCGACGCTGGGCGCGGCGTTTTGCGAAAGCAGGTTGGCGGTGTCCTCGATCAGGGAGCCGAGGTCGAACGGGATACGCTCGAGCTCCAGCTGGCCTGCGTCGAATTTCGACAGGTCGAGGATGTCGTTGAGCAGCTCCACCAGGACCTTGCCCGAGTCATGGGCAATCGACAATTGCTGCTGCTGTTCGGCCGTCAGCGGGCCATCGAGAGACAACGCAATCATCCCCAGCAGGCCATTGAGCGGCGTGCGGATTTCATGGCTCATGTTGGCCAGGAAAGCGGAGCGAGCCTCGGCCATGTCCAGGGCGGTGCGCCGGGCCACCTCCAACTCCTCGTTGGATTGGCTGAGACGCGCATTGATCGCCTTCAGTTCGGCGGTGCGGGCCGAGACGATGTTTTCCAGTTGGGCCAGGTATTCGGTCAGGCGATTTTCAGCGGTGCGTCGCTGCTGGATTTCGGTGGCGATGTTTTCGAACTGCTGGTTGGCGACGGACACCAGTACGCCGATTTCATCGGACTGGTGACCGGACGGACATTCCAGGCGATTCTGCTCGCTGCTGCCGGGGTCGCGACTGCTCAGCTCGCGGATCACCCGCACCAGCGGCTTGGTCAGCATCACATAGAACAGCGCCAGCAACAGGCCGGTGAGAATCAGGCTGCGGGCGAAGCCGTTGAGCAACGTGACCTCGGCACGGCGCAGGAAGCGTGCGCCGAATGCATAGGTATCGACGTCCAGGCGCAACACGCCCAGGGACTCGCTGGGCAGATGATCCAGGTAGAGTCGGTCTTCGAACTGACGCTGGGCGCCGAACAGGAAATCGCTGATGAATCGATAGCTGCTTTGCAGTTCGGGCCGCTTGACGCTGGCGAGTACGGTTTTGTTGTTGTCGATCAGTTCGGCACCGATGATGGCCGGTGAGCGCAACAAGCCCATGGACAGTTCCTGGGCAAGTTCGGCGTCGATGTTGTAGGCGATGCGCGAGGCCGGGTTGTGGCTGATTTCCAGCAACGACAGGATTTCCCGGTTGATCGAGGCGTCTTCGCTGGCATAATCGATGCCGATCTGCATCAGGCTGAGCAAGGTGCCCAGCACGAAGCCCACCAGGACGGTCAGGCGTGCCTGCTTGTAAGACAGCCGTTGGGTGAATCTGATGTCCATTGAGTGATGAACCACTTACGTTTCCCTTCGCCGCTCAAGCATAGCTGATCATCTCCGGATACCGGTGCAACCGGTTTGTGTTGTGTGGTGGGTAGACCCGCCATTGGATACGGCGTTTCGTTGCTGTAGCGCCATCATTACTGTGAACGTGCCCGAGGAAAAGACGTGGACTCGCGATTGAATGCTTTTCTTGAGCGCGCCGATGCCGTGCTGGCCCGGATCGAGCCTCTGCTGCCGGCGCCGCGCCCTGACATCGACTGGAGCCAGACCCTGGCCGCACGCTGGCAGAGAGACGGACGCAGCGGCTACCTGCTGCCGCTGCAAGTCAGCCTCGACATGCGTCTGTCGGACCTGATCGGCGTCGACCGCCAGGTCGAACAGCTGGGCCGCAACACCCGGCAATTCATCGATGGCATGCCGGCCAACCATGCATTGCTCTGGGGCTCGCGTGGCACCGGCAAGTCGTCGTTGGTGCGCGCGCTGTTGGCCGAGCACGCCGGGCAGGGCCTGCGGTTGATCGAGATCGAGCGCGATCACCTGGCCGACCTGCCTCGGGTGGTCGAGCAGGTGGCGAAACTGCCCCAGCGTTTCGTACTGTTCTGCGATGACCTGTCGTTCGAGTCCGGCGAGGGCGATTACCGGGTGCTCAAAAGCGTGTTGGACGGGTCCCTCGAACAGGCGCCGGACAACGTGCTGCTGTACGCCACCTCCAACCGCCGTCACCTGGTGCCGGAAAAGGAAAGCGACAACGAGAACTGGAAGCGGGTCGACGGCGAACTCCACCCCAGCGAAGCGGTGGAGGACAAGATCGCCTTGTCCGACCGGTTCGGCTTGTGGCTGTCGTTTTATCCGTTCACCCAGGAGCATTTCCTCAACGTGGTGGAACACTGGATCGGCGAACTGGCGGCCAAGGCCGGACTGGTCTGGCAACGCGACGAGGCGCTGGACATCCAGGCGGTGCGCTGGGCCACCGGACGCGGCAACCGCAACGGACGTTGCGCCTATCAGTTTGCCCGGTATTGGGTAGGCCTCAAACTGCTGGAGCACAAGGCATGATCGATTTGAAAAGCACCGGCCAGGGCCTCGATGGCTACGGTTTGTTAGCGGCACAGTTGCAATCCCTGCTGGCGGATGAGCGTGATTTCATCGCCAACGCCGCGCAATTCTCGGCCTTCCTGTTCAGTCAGTTGGAAGACTTGAATTGGGCCGGCTTCTATCTCAATCGCAACGAAGAATTGGTGCTGGGGCCGTTCCAGGGCCAGATTGCCTGCGTGCGGATTCCCTTCGGTCGCGGCGTCTGTGGTACGGCGGCGGCGACGTTGCAGACCCAGCGCGTCGAAGACGTGCATGCGTTCCCCGGACACATCGCGTGCGACAGCGCATCGAACAGCGAGTTGGTGGTGCCGCTGGTCAAGGACGGACGCCTGATCGGCGTGCTCGACCTGGACAGCCCGAAACTGGCGCGCTTTACCGAGCATGACCAGGCCGGCATCGAGCAGCTGGCCGGGATATTCCTGCGCCTGACGGACTGCTGAGCGGCTCCTTGAGGCAGGGCTCACGGCTTGAGCCCTGCAATGACCAGCAGGCGCTGTGGATCGACCTCATCGATCTGGTGCGGATCGAGAAACTGCTCGGCGTAACGCAGATAAATCCTTTCTTCGATGAATAACCCGAACAGCTCGGGGTCGATGTGGGCGTCACGGCACATGGTCGCCATGATCCCCAGCGCTTCGCTCAGTTTCTTGGCTTTCTTGTAGGGGCGGTCAGCGGCGGTCAATGCCTCGAAGATATCCGCAATGGCCATCATGCGCGCCGGCAAGCTCATCTGCTCGCGCTTGAGCCGCTTGGGGTAACCGCTGCCGTCCATTTTCTCGTGATGACCGCCGGCAATCTCCGCCACGTTGTCCAGGTGACTGGGGAAAGGCAACTGGCTGAGCATCAGGATCGTCTGCACCATGTGATGATTGATTACGTAGCGTTCTTCGCGGGTCAGCGTGCCCCGGGTGATGCTCAGGTTGTAGAGTTCGCCTCGGTTGTATTTCCATTGCGGCACATCGAGCTGGAAGCCCCAGGGGTTGTCCGGTGCAATCAGTTCTGCGTCGTGCCGTTCCAGCAGGTGCTCCGGCTTGTCCGCCAGTAATGCTTCGGTGACCGGCAGGGTTGGCCTGGATGTACGCTCCTGCCGCCGGTTCTCTTCCCAGGAAACCCCCAGGCGATCATCCAGCGTGCGGGTCCAGGTGCGCCGGGCGATGCTTTGCAAGCGTTGCAGGTCAGCCTCGGCCATGGCCTCCGAGCCCAGGTTGCAGTGGGCGACAAAGGCAAAGTCGTCATCCAGGGCTGCCAACGTCGCGTCGCGGCGCTGGGCGAGGTCAGAAGGTTCGCCGCCCGTTGCCACGGCTTGCCAATAGTCGACCCAGGCGTCGCGCTTGAGCACCTCGAAGCGGGTGCGGATTTCGTGGATCCGGTCGTTCAGCGTCTCGAGCTTGGTGGCCTTGTCGACGACGTATTCCGGTGTGGTGACCTTGCCGCAATCATGCAGCCAGGCCGCGATGTGCAAGGCTTCCCATTCATCTTCAGTGGGCCGGTAAGTGTCGAACGCCGGCGCCTGGCTGGCCGCTGCGGCCTGGGCAAGCATCAGTGTCAAGGCCGGCACCCGTTGGCAGTGGCCACCGGTGTAGGGACTCTTGGCGTCAATCGCGCCGGCGAGCAGTTGGATGAACGAGTCCAACAATTGCTTTTGCCTGGCTTGCAGACGCTGGCCTTCAATGCTCACCGTCGCAGCGCCCGACACGGCCTGCAGAAAGGCGATGCGGTCCGGTTGCAGTTTCTCGAGGTCCGCTTCGGTGCCGCTGTCATTGATCAGCAGCACCAGGAACCCGATGGTTTCGTAGTGGCGGTTGCGCAGGCGGATACCGATCAGGTGCACGCGCGGCGCGTCCAGTGCCCGCAGGACACTCTGCAAGTCGGCAGCCTGTTCAAAGCCCAGGGAGGCGACCAGGTTTTCCGCCACAGCCAGCTGCTGGAGCCATTGCGGGCTGGCGTCCCCTTGAAGCTCGTAGCCTTGCAGTTTGAACGCGTCCAGGTCACGTGGGGTGCCATCGATCACCAGCCCATACGGCTTGACCCGGTTGTCGTCGTTTTCCCGCAGGTAGATCAGCCCGGCCTGGGCCTGGCCGATTTTCACAGTCTCGAACAGCACTCGCTCCAGCAACGGGGCGAAACGGGTTTCGGCGCGCAGGCTGGCGGTGATTTCAAAGAAGCTCGCCAGCGTTTCCTTCATGCGCGCCATCGACACGCTCAACTGATCGACCTCCAACACCGGGGAGCGACGCGACACCGGGTAATTGAAGTCGAAGCTGCGGATGGCGTCGGCTTCCTGCACCAGTGCCCGCAGGGGCTTGACCAGGATTCGTGAGGTCAGCCAGCCCAGTGGCAGGCACATCAGCAAGGTAGCCAGTGTAATGAGTGCGCCTTGCCAGCGCAGGCGATAGGCATCGTCCAACAACTCATCCTCGGGCACCAGCAGCGCCAGTTCCAGGCCTTGCGGCCCGCCTTCCTGCATGTGGCTGCGGGACACGATCCATCGGCGCCCGACCGCTTCCAGGCGCGGGGCATCGTGGGGAGCGTCGAGTGCGGCGGCGATAGCCGGGTTGAGATCCCGGGCCTTGATCAGGCGCGCCGACCGGCTGTCGGCCACGATCCGGGCGCTGTCGGGATAGCCGACCGCGTTGCCCTTGGGGTCGAGCAATACGATTTCGGTACCTGGGGTTACCTTATGTTTGGCCAGCGTTTCGGACAGGGCCGCCAGCGTCAGGTCGGCCCCGATGACGGCCCGCTCACCGCTGCGCCGGGCGAGCGTGGTGCCGATGTTACGGGTGGAAAAGAACACGTAGGGTTCGGTGGTGATTTGCTCGGGACTTTCCATTGCGCTGCGAAACCAGCCGCGGCTGCGGGGATCGAAGGTCTCGCCGGTGAGGTCCTGGCGACTGATGAGGACCAGGGCGTCGTCATAGAACAGCGACTGGGAATGCAGCGGTTCGGCGTTGCTTGCCTGCTCCACGGTCCAGACCTGGTAGGCCGCGTTGGCGGGGGCCTTCAAGTCGGTCCTCAGGGTTTCGCTGCGCAGTGGCCGGACCATCAGGAAGTTGCCGTCGCTGTCGCCCAGGTACAGCGACGCCAGGTCCGGGTTGTCTCGCAGTGCCTGACTGAAAGGCGTGAGCAAGGCCAGGCGCTGGGTAGTCCCGGGTGCTTGGGGCGCCGGATAGTCGGCCAGCAAGCCCAGCAAATGGCGGATCGGTTCGTAGGTGTCGTACAGGTCCAGGCGCACATCCTGTTCAATCCGGTTAAACAGTTTTTCACTGCTGGACAGGATGATCTGCGTGGTTTGCTGGTAGTTGAAAACGCCCAGCACAGTCCCGGTGAGCAACAGCAGCAAGGTGAACATCACACTGATGTGGACGTGCAGGGGAAACCGGCGTTTTTCCGGAGGCGGTGCGCTGGGCATTGCAGTCACTCCAAGTGAAAGGGGTGCTCTCATCAGTTCTTGCGTGAAGGGGAAACCGATCGAGAACACCCCTGGTACGCACTGCTGCGAACAGCATAGTAAACACCGGATTATTTTGCCTTGGCGATCTCCATGCCCAAGGCCTGCTCAAGCTCGGTCATGGCGTGGTCGAGGGCCTGGATACACGCGTCGATCTGTCCAGGTGCCTGCTCTTGGCGACAGGCCTGCTCCAGGGCTTCGCACCGCTGGATCAGCACGGTTGCCTGGACGATTCGGGCCACGCCTTTTATCTTGTGCGCCGTTTCTGTCAGCGCCTGGCGGCTGCCCTGCCGGGCGACCTGAAGCAACTCCTGACGGTCTGCTCGACTGCTACTGAACAGTTCGCTCAACAAGCGCCGCGTGGAAGAAGGGTCGCCACCGGTCAGCGCCTGCAGGCTCTGCACGCTGAAGACCTCGGGGCGGACGGTTGCGTTGACGTTCTTGATCCACTGGCTCAGGGCGTTCAGGCTGATCGGTTTGAACAGACAGTCGTCCATTCCGGCGTCCCGACAGCGTTGCTTTTCCTCCGGTTGCGCATTGGCGGTGAATCCCAGGATGGTGCAAGGCGGCCGTTGGCTTTCGGTCTCATCGCGGCGAATCGACCGGGCCAGCTCGTAGCCGCTCATGATGGGCATGTTGCAATCGGCGATGACCAGGTCGAAGTGCCCGTTGCGCCACATCTCGAGCCCATGGCCGCCATCGTGGGCCACCTGGTAGCGGTGGCCCAGGTATTCCAGTTGCTGCGACATCAACAGGCGGTTGGCGGGATGGTCGTCCACGACCAGGATGTCCAGGGCCGTTGCGGCTGTTTCGATCGCCGGTTCCAGGGATATGCCAGGCGTCGCGGGTGGCAGGGTCGTCAAGCGCAGGCAGACCTGGACCTGGGTACCGATGCCCGGCTGGCTGTTCATGTGCAGGCTGCCACCCATCATCCGGCACAGGTTACGGCTTATCACCAGCCCCAGGCCTGCGCCTTTGCGGGCCATTCGACTGGTGTTGTCGATCTGGGCGAACGGTTCGAACAGCCGTTGCAGATCGGCCGGGCTGATCCCGATGCCGCTGTCGCTGACTTGCAGTTGCAGGCGCAGGACATTGTCCTCGGCGGTTCGAGACAAGCGGACCTTCACCTGGACCTGACCCTTTTCGGTGAATTTGAGGGCATTGCTGATCAGGTTCGACAGCACCTGCTTGAAGCGCAACGGGTCGATCAAGACGTCCGGACTGCCTTCGGTGGTATCGAACTGCAGCGATAAACCGACGTTCTTCTGCCTCGCCACACCTTCGAATACCCGTATGACCGATTGCAGCATGGCCCTGAGATTGACCCGTTCGGGCGCCAGACTCAGATGGCCCGATTCGATACGGGCGATGTCCAGGATGTCGCCGATCAGTTCGAGCATCCCGGATGCCGACTCATAGGCCACTTCGATGGACGAACGATCAACATGGCCTTTGTCGGCCTGTTTGAGTGCCAATTCCAGCATGCCGATCACGGCGTTCATCGGGGTGCGGATTTCGTGGCTCATGGTCGCCAGGAACGTGCTCTTGGCCCGGTTGGCGTCTTCGGCTTGTTGCTTGGATGCGCGCAGCTGTTCGAACAGTTGTCGCCGCTCGCTGATGTCGATCCAGCCGCCGATGATGCCTTGTACCTGGGCGGCCGAGTTTCGGTAGGGGAGGATCCAGTGGTAGATCGTCAGTTGCCGGTCGCCGATGTGCAAGGGCCGGTCCATGATCAGGGGAGTCCCTTCGCGCATGACGCGCTGGTAATCGGCCTGGTACTGCTGCGCTTCGAAGGCGTTGCTCATGGAGCCCGACATCACATCCTTGCCGAGGATGTCCTCGCGCCGTGCATCGAAGGTCTCCAGGTAACTGTCGTTGCAGCTTTGCAGCAAGCCGTTGCGATCCCTCACATAAATCGGATGGGGCGTGCCGTTGAGCAGGGCGTGCATGAACTCCAGTTGGTCATTGAGGGCCAGTTCCGCCCGTTGACGTTGCCTAATCTGGCGCTGCATGTAGGCGTTCCAGGCCAGCGATAGCAGCAACAGCAAACCGACACCCGCCACGACCTGGAAGAACAGGCGGTTATAGGTGCGCCAGGTGTGTTCCGATGCCGAGACGTAACCACGCCAACGATTGTTGATGACGCCCAGTTCATCGGGGTCGATGCTGGTCAGCGCCTTGTCGAGTATCGCGCTGAGCTCGGTGGCATTTTTTGCGGTGGCCAGGGAGAACAGGGCTTGCTGGGTGCCGACCGTGCTGCTGATCTGCAACCGGTCGTGCAGCCTGTGGGAGGCGATGAAGTAGTTGGCCATCACCAGCGAGTGCACGCTGCCATCGACCTTTCCATCGGCAAGCATTTCCACAGCGCGCAAGGAGCCGTCCGTTTCGATGATCGTGATAGCGGGGTACTGGCTGCGTAGCCATTCGATGACCGGGTTGCCCTTGGCGATGGCCAGGCTTGCACGACCGAATTGATCGAGCGTCGTCGGTGTGCCTGCATGTTTGCGGGTCAGCAGGACGAACGAACTGTCGACGTAGGGTCGGCTGAATCGGAGCTGTTGTTGTCGCTCGCCACTGGGCAACAGCGCAGCCACCATGTCGGCCTGATCGTGCAGGACCGAGGCGATCATTTCGCTGTCGCTCTGGCGCCGCTGGATATCCAGGCGCAGGCCGGTGCGCAGCCTGATCAGTTCCAGGAGGTCGGCGCTGATCCCGCGCATATCGCCCTGTGCGTCGAAGAAAGTGAACGGCGCCGATGTTTCGTTGACTGCCACTCGAACCACGGGATGAGCCGCAAGCCAGCGTTGCTCGCGGTCGGTCAGTTGTATCCTGTGGTCGGTGAGGTACAGGTCGCTGCCGGCGCTCCAGCGCTTGGCGATGGCCGCTTGCTCGGCGATCGGGATCTGGTTGAGCGTGGTGTTGATGATGTCGAGCAGGCGGGTGTCGTTGCGTCGCACCGCGAAACCGAACCCGTGGGATTCGTGCTTGCCGAAGCTGGCCATGCGGATATTGCTCAGGTAGCCCTTGCTGATCATGTAATGGGTGGAAATGGTATCGCCGAGGAAGACATCGGCCTGGCCGAACGCGACGGCGTTGATGGCGTTCTGGTAGGAGGGGTAAGTGGTGATGAGCGCCTTGGGGTACAGCTTTTCAATTTCCGGCAACGGCAGGTAGTGATAGACCATGCTCAGCCGCAGCCCTTCGAGATGGTCGGCCAGGGATGGGCTCTCGTCGGTGCGAGTGACGAGAACCGGTTGGTCTACGGCATAGGGGGTCGATAACACCAGGTCTGGATTGCGCGCTTCGAAACCGTTGGCCGTGCCCAGCAGGTCGATCTGCCCTTGTGCAAGAGCGGCCACGGCGGCCTCGCGGGAATCGAACCGTAGCACCCGCATGGGCAGGCCGGTCGCCCCGGCGATGAGCCCTGCATAATCGGCAGTCATGCCTTCGTAATCGCGGCCGCTCGTGGAAAGGTCGAAGGGCGGGTAATCCGGTGCAGAGGTTCCCAGGACCAGTTCCCGTCGATCCGTCAGCCAGGCCCGGTGGACGTCATCCAGGCGAACCTCGACAGGGGCCGTCGGCGAGCGCCCCAGGAGCGTGTACGGCTCGGGCGCGGCGGGGGCCGCCGCGAGGACACCGGCATATAAACCCGCGGCTGAAAGAAGGAGACATTTCGTTATGCATTTGAGCATCCGGTTTCTCACACCAGCGCGTTGCGCTTGGCCATTTCAATCAGGTCTACCAGGGATTTGACTTTGAGTTTCTGCATCAGCCGTTTCTTATAGGTGCTGACGGTCTTATTGCTCAGGAACATCCCTTTGGCTATTTCCTTGTTGGTGCGTCCCTGGGCAAAGAGTTGCAGCACCATCAACTCGCGATCATTGACGCTCTTGAAAAGATCCAGCTCTATGCTGCGCGGATCATCCGGGTGCATCGGATTAAGTGCCTGGCTGGGGAAATAGTTGTAGCCGGACAATACCGCCTTGATAGCACTGACAAGTTCGCTGAGATCTTCCTGTTTACACACGTAGCCAGAGGCACCGGATTGCATACAGCGAATACCGAACAGCGTGGGCGATTGGGCCGTGAGCACCAGGGTCTTGAGGGGAGTGGTCATAGCGTTGAAGCGCGAGAGGATTTCCAGCCCGTCGAGTTTGGGAATGCTGATATCCAGAATGACCAGGTCCGGCATGCATTCGCGCACCATTTGCATCGCATCGACGCCATTGTCAGTTTCCCCTACGACCTTATAACCCTCATGCTCCAGGAGCATGCGGACGGCGAGGCGGATGACCGGATGATCGTCGACAATGAAAACGGAGTTCATGAATAAATTCCCTGCGAGCTTAATAAAGCGCGCACCTTAGCCCAGTTACAGCCGAGGTCGTACGAACAGACAGCCATGCAACTTCAATTTCAGAAGTTTCCTACAAAAAAAGAGGCAAGATATTACGGGTGTAAAGGGTTTTAGTAGGCGAATGGAATAGGAAAACTGACGAATCAGTCATTTGTGAAAGGAAATTTCCGCAGTTTTGTTGCTTATATAAACGTCTAGGAAAAGCGATATTCAATGTTGCGCTGGCGAAATACTTCATTTCCAGCCAAGCGTCCTTTGTTGTGTTGGATCAACTAATGCGTTACCGAATTTCTGTGGGAGCGAGCAGGCTCGCTCCCACAGGATTGGTGACGTCCGGGGATGTGGCTCCAATTCATTGCCGGGTGCGACCGGTCATTTCCTGAGCCATTTCGCTGGCATAGCTATCGGTCATCCCGGCAATGAAGTCAATCATGCGCAGGAAGGCAGCATGCAACGGCCCGTTCGGGTCGGGCGCGTTGTTGCCCAGTAGGTCGAGGATGCGACGGTTCTTGAACGAAGGCGTGCGACCGCCGTGTTGTTCGAGTGCTGCGCCGCAAAAACCATTGAGCAGGATTTCCAGCGTGGTGTAGGCGCCGATTTCGTGCAGGGTCTTGCCTTTGTCCTGGAATATTTTCCTGCGTGCCATGTCCTTGGCATTCAATACGCAGCGCTTTGCCGGGCCATGCATGTGTTCCACCAGATCTCCCGGCAGCGTGCCGGCAAGCAAGGCCTCCTGCTGCTCGACGAAAGCCCGCGCGGCGGCGTTGGTCAGGTGTTCGATGGCCTTGCCTCGCAGGATCGCCAGCTTGCGGCGCCGGGAGTCCAGCGGCCCCAGCTGGCGATAGGTATCCGGAATATCGTCGCCCACCAGGTCCAGCAGCAGCGATTCCACCTGCGAGTACTGTAGAAGCTCCATCTCCACGCCGTCTTCCAGGTCGATCAGGGCGTAGCAGATGTCATCGGCGGCTTCCATCAGGTACACCAGCGGATGCCGCGCCCAGCGTTGGTCCTCGATCTGCGGCAGGCCCAGTTTATTGGCAATCTGCTCCAGCAGCGGCAGTTCACTCTGATAACAACCGAACTTGTGCTTCTTGTAACCAAGGGAGTCGGCGTGACGCGCCGTCCACGGGTATTTCAGATAGGTGCCCAGGGTGGCATAGGTCAGTCGGGTTCCACCGTCGAACTGGTGGTATTCCAACTGCGTGAGGACGCGGAAGCCTTGGGCGTTGCCCTCGAAATTCAGGAAGTCGTTACGCTCGGCTTCACTCATGGCGTCCAGCCAGCCGCGGCCCGCCGCCTGCTGGAACCAATAGCGAATGGCGTCTTCACCGGAGTGACCGAATGGCGGGTTGCCGATGTCGTGGGCCAGGCACGCCGATTGGACCACCATGCCCAGGTCACTTGGCTCGCACCAGTCGGGTAGGGCATTGCGCAGGGTCTCTCCCACCCGCATGCCCAGGGAGCGCCCGACGCAACTGACCTCCAGCGAATGGGTCAGGCGCGTATGGATATGGTCGTTGCTGGAAACCGGGTGGACCTGCGTCTTGCGTCCGAGGCGCCGGAAAGCGCCGGAGAAGATGATGCGATCATGGTCTTTGTGGAAGGGGCTGCGACCCAGCTCTTGCGGGCTATGCAGGGGTTTGCCGAGGCGTTCGCGATTCAGCAGGGTGTGCCAATCCAAGGCCGGTTGCTCCGTTTGATAATGTCGATGCCTTAGCTTCCCGTTTCGAGCGTCGCGCTGCAAGGCCCATGCTTGCCGAGACCCATGGGAAAACGTGGCGAGGGAGCTTGCTCCCGCTGGACTGCGCAGCAGGCCCCCTGTTGTGAGCGTTTCGCACGGGAGCACCAGCCCGGCCAAGCGGGAGCAAGCTCCCTCACCGCAGGCTACTCGTTCCCGGTCCAGACGGCTCGTCAGGGCTTGCGCATGCTCTTGGCCAGTTTGATCAGCGGCAACAATGTGGTTGCCAGCTTGACCAGGCCGGTGATGCTTCCTGTACGGCCGCTACGGGTCCGCTTGCCGGTGATGAAACCCAGCAATGAAACCGCAGCCATGCCCCACAGTGGCGCGTGCTTGATGCCGAAGCCGTCATGCCAGCTTTGCGTCATGCCGCGAACCCGATGCAGAGGCAGCAGCAACTGACGCGTTTCCTGGCGGATCTCCTGGCGATGCATTTCCATGCGCAGGCGCACCAGCGCCTTGCGCATTTCCTGTCGGGTCCGGGCTTGGGGAATATCAGGCAGGCTCATGGCAGCAGGCGCTCCCGGTCATTGGCAAGTTCTTCGAGGGTGGCATGGAAAGGCGAGGACTCGTCGTAGATTGCTGCCTTGAGCCGAAGGCCGCAGAACAATGCCGCCAGCAGGTAGAACAGGCACAGTCCGAGAATCCCCGCCAGGCGATAGGTGTCCCAGACCAGGATCATCACCAGCGCCGAGAGCCCGACCAGTAGCAACAAGCCGAATACCAGCGCCAGGCCGGCGAACAGCAGGAGGCTCACGGTGCGGGCCTTCTGTTCCTGCAACTCCATGCCGAACAATTCGACATGACTGTGCAGCAAGCCAAGGAACGCCGCGCCGAGGCGGCGCGCAGTGGGTTTGGTGCCCGCTTCAGGCGAGCCGGATTCGTCGATGCCCATCATCAGCGCCGGGTCGCCAGCAGGCCGATCAAGAAGCCCACGCCTGCAGCAATACCAACGGATTGCCAGGGGTTGGCCTGTACGTATTCTTCGGTAGCGATCACTGCCGCCTGGCCGCGTTCGCGCACGGAGTCTTCGGTCAGTTTGAGGGTCTCGCGGGCGCGCAGCAGCGTTTCGTGGATCTGGCTGCGCAGGACGTCAGCCTGATCACCCGCCAGGGTGGCGGTGTCGTCCAGCAGTCGTTCGGTGTCGCTGACCAGCGTCTGGAAATCTTCCATCAGGGTTTCTTGAGCAGTCTTTGCCTGGGTTCTGGCCATGGGTGAATCTCCGTGAGATGACGTCTGAAGCGTTCGAGTATGAGCCTTGCCGGAAGGTTCAGTGAAAGTGCCTGGTACAACTCTTGCTCAGGCATTTGCCATGTACTGGTGCGTTTGTCCGCACCCGTGCGCTGTAGATGGGCGCCAGCCCGTAAAACCTTAACCCAAATAATCAAAACCCGCGAAGCAGCTCCCGGCGTGATGTCGTTTGCCGATGCTATTGCACCAAAACGGCACGTTCCTCGGGTGGAGGGGCGTTTCAACTTGGTGCGCTGTCGAGCTGTGCGACCCGGTTTGGTGCCTTTTCAACTTTTTCAGGTCTGCCAACACCATGGAAAATATGCAAAGTGCCGTGGACAGTCTGGTCCACAGCTCCAACACGCTGTTCATCCTGCTCGGTGCGGTCATGGTACTGGCCATGCACGCCGGGTTTGCCTTCCTTGAGGTAGGCACGGTCCGGCAAAAGAACCAGGTCAATGCGCTGTCGAAAATCCTCAGCGACTTCGCCGTCTCGACCTTGGCCTATTTCTTCATAGGCTATTGGATTTCCTATGGCGTGACGTTTCTGCAACCGGCAGCGGTACTCAGCACCGATCACGGCTACAGCCTGGTGAAGTTTTTCTTCCTGCTGACCTTTGCCGCCGCGATCCCTGCGATCATCTCCGGCGGTATTGCCGAGCGCGCCCGATTCGCACCGCAGTTGTGCGCCACCGTGTTGATCGTGGCGTTTGTGTATCCGTTTTTCGAGGGTTTGGTCTGGAACGGCAATTTCGGCCTGCAAACCTGGCTGCAGGCGAACTTCGGGGCCAGTTTTCACGACTTCGCCGGCTCCGTGGTGGTGCATGCCATGGGCGGCTGGCTGGCGCTGGCCGCCGTGCTGTTGCTCGGCCCACGCAATGGCCGTTATCGAGACGGTCGCCTGGTGGCGTTCGCGCCGTCGAGCATTCCATTCCTGGCCCTGGGCTCGTGGATCCTGATCGTCGGCTGGTTCGGCTTTAACGTAATGAGCGCCCAGACCCTGCCTGGAGTCAGCGGGTTGGTGGCGGTCAACTCGTTGATGGCCATGGTGGGCGGCACCGTGGCGGCGTTGGTCGTGGGGCGCAATGACCCAGGCTTCCTGCACAACGGCCCGCTGGCCGGGTTGGTGGCGGTCTGTGCCGGCTCCGACCTGATGCATCCGGTGGGAGCGCTGGCCACAGGTGCCATTGCCGGTGCCTTGTTTGTCTGGTGTTTCACCGCGGCCCAGGGCAAGTGGAAGATCGACGATGTGCTGGGTGTCTGGCCGCTGCATGGATTGTGCGGCGTCTGGGGCGGAATCGCTTGCGGCATCTTCGGCCAGGGTGCGTTGGGTGGCCTGGGTGGCGTCAGCCTGGTCAGCCAACTGATCGGCACGGCGCTGGGCGTCGCCGTGGCCCTGGCTGGTGGGTTCGCGGTCTACGGCCTGATCCGGGCATTGTTGGGCCTGCGCCTGAGCCAGGAACAAGAGTATTACGGCGCCGACCTGTCGATTCACAAGATCGGGGCGGTGAGCCAGGACTAGACAAGGCATCACGGCACTTTGTCCTGATTGCCGGGATAAAAGCCATGCAACAAGCGATAGCGGTCGTGACGGACCTGGTCCACATGTTGACGGATCTGCTGTTCGGGCAGACCGAGCATGACCAACGCATGGGAGGCCAGCATCAGGCTTGACTCCAGTAACTCCGGGACCACCTCGCTGGCCCCGGCGGCCTGCAGTTCGGCCAGTTGGCTGTCGTCACGGGTGCGCACCAGGATCGGCACCTGCGGATTGAGCCGTCGCGCCTCCTTGAGCACGGTAATGGCGATGTCCGTCTTGTCGACCGCGATCACCAGCAACCTGGCGCGGCTCAAGCCGACGGCGGCCAGCAGGTCGCCACGCCGGGAATCGCCATAATGCACGCAGTGCTCCCCGACGGAGGCTTCCTGGATGATCACCGGATCTTCATCCAGGGCGACGAATGCCTGGCCTTCGCGGCGCAGGAACCGCCCGATGGATTGCCCCACACGCCCATACCCGCAAATGACCACGTGACCCGACAACCCGGCGTTGAGCGCGCTGATCTGGTCCAGTTGTGCCGCTTCGTTGGGTTTGCGATGCAGCCTCGCGGCAATATGCGGAGCGGCGCGCAGCAACAGCGGAGTCAAGAGCATCGAGCAGAACGTCGCTGCCAGCAGCAGGCCGCTGATGTTGTCGGGCATGAGTCGGTTCTGCTGCATCAGCGCCATCAGGGCGAAACAGAACTCCCCGCCCTGGGCCAGTGCCAGGCCGCTGCGCCAGGCGGTTTCTGCGTCGCTGCCGCGCCATTTCACCAGCGCGGCGACCACGCTGCCCTTGATCAGCATCAGGGCAAGGGTCAACCCGAGGATCGACAAGCCGTCATCGACGAACAGTTGCAGGTCGATCAACATGCCGATGCTGACGAAAAACAATCCCAGCAGGATGTCGCGGAACGGGCGTATATCGGCCTCGATCTGGTGTCGGTAATGGCTTTCTCCCAACAACATGCCCGCCAGGAATGCCCCCAGGGCCGGCGACAGGCCAAGCAGATGAGTCAGCCATGCCGTCAGCAGCACGATCACCAGGGCCAGCAGCACGAACAGTTCCGCCGACCGGGACGCTGCCACCTCATGGAACAGCCGGGGCAGCAGCAGTCGGCTGGCCAGCAGCAAGCCTGCGAACAGCACCAGGGTCTTGCCCAGGGTGAGTGGCAACGCCCAGTACCACGGGTGCTCGCTGCTACCGGCGAATACCGGTACCAGGGTCAACAGCAGGACCGCGATGACATCCTGGAACAGCAACACGCCGATGGCGTTCTGGCCATGGCTGCTGAAGATCTCTCCCTGGCTGCCCAACTCCTTGCTGACGATGGCGGTGGAAGACAGGGCCAGACCCGCGCCGAGCAACAATGCCGCGACCGGCGGCGCACCGGCAAACCCCAGCAGCATCGCCAGGAGCGCACCCGAACACAGTACCTGCAAGCTACCGAGGCCGAACACGACCCGGCGCAGTCCGAGCATTTTCGACAGGGAGAATTCCAGGCCCAGCGAGAACAGCAGGAATACCACTCCGAGCTCGGCCAGGTCCGGCAGTTCCTCGCTGTCGTTCACCCAGTCCAGCGCGGTCGGCCCCACCGCCAGCCCGACGCACAGGTAGCCCAGCACCGGTGGCAGGCGCAGCCGCCGGAACAAGGCAATGACCACCAGGGACGAAGCGAGAATGATCAGCAGATTGGTGAACAAGGGGTACTCCGTTTCACGATGGCTGTTCGAAGCGTAGAAGGTAACAGGACCCTCAGCCTCGCTGGAAAAGCATTAATGTTCAGTGATTTGCATCAGCGTTTTACCGAAACATCCGCAAGCGATAACGCGGCTCGACGGTTCTGTGGGGCGGGCCTAGAATGACCGTCTATCTTTTTTGGGTCTACCTGCCATGTCTCCTGAATGCCAGTTGTACGGCACCCTGGGTTGTCATCTGTGTGAAGTTGCCGAGGCGGTGCTGATGCGTTTTGTCGAGCATGGGTTGTTGGTGGAACTGGTGGATATCGCCGAGAGTGAGGAATTATCCGAAACCTACGGTTTGCGTATCCCGGTGTTGCGCCGGATCGATACCGGGGCGGAACTGGACTGGCCGTTCGATGACCCTGACCGGGTCGCCGCTTTTCTGCGCTGACCCGTTTGCGCTTCCCCGGCAAACCATGCCATTGGCGAAAATCGCACGCTTCGGTTACTGTATGCCCATACAGTTATCCGGAGTAGGTCCCCTTGGTCAATGTCGAACAACTCAAAGCCAGCGTAAACAGGATGTCCGCAGACGTTGTCCGCGAAGCGGTCCAGGAATTGCGTCTGGATGGGCTGGTTACCGAAGGCAAGACGCCATTCAATAAGTTGCATTTCAATACCTGCTTCGCTGAGATTGAGGCGCTGTTTCAGCGTGCCGGTTATCACAAGCAGTTGGATGTGGTGGGCTACCAAGGGCTTATGTACGCCTTATACGACCCGGGACGCTGGGAGGCGGTGCAAGTACTGCGCTGGTTGAAAGAGTTCACCGAGGCGGCGGCAAAGCCTGAATCAATCCCGGTGTGACGCAATCATTACTGGGCGGGCTGGCGCGAGTGTCGGATAATGCCGCCCCGCAGAAATGGGTAAGAGTCTCCAATGTCCGGTGCATCATTTTCCGCCGCTCACCATCAGGCCAGTACGTTGTATCTGCCCCCCGGCTCCTGGCAGACAGTATTTGAATGCCTGTGCGAGCACTTCAGCGCCGTAAGCCGTGAGCAGTGGCTGGACCGGATCGCGCGGGGCCGGGTGCTGGATGGGGAGGGGAGGCCTATTCATCTCGACTTGCCCTATCGCGAAGGCCTGCGCATCCATTACTTTCGCGAAGTACCCGACGAAAAGCCGATTCCGGTGGTGGAGGCGATTCTCTACGCTGATGAGCATTTGGTGGTAGCGGACAAACCACATTTCCTGCCCGTGACCCCGGCGGGGGAGTATGTCGAGCAAACCCTTCTGCGACGGCTGATCCGGCGTCTGGACAATCCATACCTGGTGCCCTTGCACCGCATTGACCGGCACACGGCCGGGCTGGTGTTGTTTTCAGCCAACCCCGATACGCGCTCGGCGTACCAGTCATTGTTTCCGACCCGGCAGATCAAAAAGCGCTACCAGGCGATCGCCCGTGGGCTGCCTGAGCTGACTTTTCCTCGGGTGCACAAGAGCCGGATGATCGATGGCGAACCCTTTTTCCGGATGCAGGAAGTTCCGGGCGAACCCAATACCGAGACGGCTGTCGAGGTGTTGGAGAAAAACGGTGAATTGTGGCGTTACGGTTTGTATCCGGTCACGGGCAAGAAACATCAACTGCGGGTGCATATGAATGCCTTGGGGGCCGGCATCTGCAATGATCCGTTTTATCCCGATGTGCTTCGGGATGCGGAAGATGACTACGCCAATCCTCTCAAGTTGCTGGCTAAGGGGCTGCGCTTTGTGGATCCGGTGACCGGGCAGGAGCGGGTGTTTGAAAGTGGCATCAGGTTGGAGTGGTAGCCAGAGCCTGTGCGCGGCTGAACCACCGCCATCGCGAGCAGGCTCGCTCCCACACTTTTGCTCTTTAGCAGACATAAATCTTGTGTAAACACCGAACCTCTGGGGGGGGGGCGAGCTTGCTCGCGATGGCGGTGTGTCTGCTTGCATCAATGTCGAATGAGATGGCCTCTTCGCGAAACCCAAAAAAAAGCCCGCAAAAAGTTGCGGGCTTTTTCTATAACAGTGTCCAGCGCAGAAAATTACAAATCCTTGACCGTACGAACCTGATCCTTGTTCACACGAGTCTGCTTACCATCCAGTTGCTCGAATTCGTAAAAGCCGCTTTCTTCGTCGTACTTGGGCGTGTCGACGGCCTGGATTTCGCGACCGTCATTCAAGGTGATCACTGTTGGCGATGCGCACCCGGCAAGAGTGGCGAGGCCCAGAGCAAGCATGAAAGTGGCGAGGGTCCGTTGAGTCATGGTGTTTCTCCGAAAGGGATTCTTCAAGTTACTGACCTTCAGACGTATACATCGCGCGCAAGTTCCTGGCTAGTGTCAATCTGACACGCCTTTATGACGGGCCAGTAATTCCGGTGTGTTCAGGTTTGCCAACCGCGGATCGTCAGCCGGGCATTGCAGGGCGACCGCATGCAGCGAGCGCATAATGCGGCCAGGGCTGCGTTCGCCTTCATTCCAGGCCTGTTCGAAGGTCACCGCCAACACCAGCGGAATGATGCATATCAACGGTTCCCAATGCTCGCCATGCCGGACCATCAACGGCCTGTCAGGGTGTTCGCTGGCGGTTCTGCGCATACCGTCGAGCAGGTTCGCGTCGATTTGCGGTACGTCGCACGGCAATACCAGCAAATACGGGTGTCTTGCCACCTTGAGGCCCGCACGGATCCCGGCCAATGGGCCGGGAAAGTCGCCTTCATCGTCTTGCACCAACTGATCGGCATACATTGCATAGCGATCCCGATTGCGGTTGCAGGAAACAATCAGGTCATCGCTCATCGCTCGGGTCTGGCGGTGCAGATGGGCTATCAGCGGTTCGCCTTGCCATTCAAGCAGGCCTTTGTCCCGGCCACCCATGCGTTGTCCACGACCACCCGCCAATAGCAGAATGGAGCATGATGGCAGGGAGGTGGTCGAGTTCATGGCGTTGTATCCGCACAGGCGAAAAAATCAGGCGCTGTGATATAACACCGGGCTGTTTCCACTACAACTGGACGAGCCTATGAAAGCCAAGGCCGATGTACCTTTCGTGCCGCTCAATATTGCGGTGTTGACTGTCAGCGATACCCGTACCCTGGAAACCGACACCTCCGGGCAGGTCTTCGTCGATCGGCTCACGGCTGCCGGTCATAATCTGGCGGCGCGGGTATTGCTCAAAGATGACTTGTACAAAATCCGGGCGCAGGTTGCGACCTGGATTGCCGAAGAGGTGGTGCAGGTGGTGCTAATCACCGGCGGCACCGGCTTCACCGGTCGCGATAGCACTCCGGAGGCCGTCACATGCCTGCTGGACAAGCAGGTCGATGGATTCGGCGAGTTGTTCAGGCAGATCTCGGTGGCGGACATCGGCACTTCGACCGTGCAGTCCCGGGCGCTGGCAGGCCTGGCCAATGGCACGCTGGTATGTTGCCTTCCAGGTTCGACCAATGCAGTGCGCACAGGGTGGGACGGGATCCTGGCCGAACAGCTGGATGTGCGGCATCGACCATGTAACTTCGTGGCCCATCTGAAACAGGCGGCACCCTGTGAATCCCGTGGGTAAACCTGGCAAGGCCGGGGCCTTGATGGCCGTAGAGGTGGCATTGCAGCGCCTGCTCGAAATGGCCCAAGCGGCACCGATCCTCGAACGCGAGCGTCTGCCCTTGGCCGAGTCGCTCGGTCGGGTGCTGGCGCAGGATCTGGTGTCGACTCTTGATTTACCGCCTTGGCCCAACAGCGCGATGGACGGCTATGCCTTGCGCTTGGCCGACTGGAGTGGTGAACCGTTGACGGTCAGCCAGCGGGTCTTCGCCGGCCAGGCGCCGCAGCGGCTGGCGGCAGGAACCTGTGCGCGGATCTTCACCGGAGCGCCCGTGCCTGCCGGTGCCGATTGTGTCGAGATGCAGGAAAATACGGTGGTCGAAGACGACCAGCGGGTGCGGTTTACCGAATCCATGGTCGTTGGGCAGAACATTCGTCCCCAGGGGCAGGAAACCACCGTCGGGGAACAAGTCCTCAGCGCTGGTACGCGCCTGGGGCCGATCGAGCTGGGGCTGGCGGCCTCATTGGGGTGTGCATCGCTGGAGGTGGTGCGCAAGGTACGCGTTGCGGTGCTGTCCACCGGCGACGAACTGGTCGAGCCGGGCCAGACACTGGGCGCTGGTCAGATCTATAACAGTAACCGGGTGCTGCTCTGCGGCTGGCTACAGGGCCTGGGCTGCGAAGTGATCGACGCAGGTATCCTTCCGGACGATCTGCCGGCTACCCGCGAGCGTCTGGCGCAGTTGTCGGACGTCGACCTGATTCTGTCCACCGGCGGCGTGTCGGTGGGCGAAGCGGACTTCCTGGGCATCGCCTTGCGCGAGGACGGAGAGCTGGCGCTCTGGAAACTCGCCATCAAGCCTGGTAAACCATTGACGTTCGGGCACTACCGTGGCGTGCCGGTGATCGGCCTGCCCGGGAACCCGGCTTCTACCCTGGTGACCTTCGCCCTGTTGGCCAGGCCTTATCTGCTCAGACGCCAGGGTGTTCAGTCGGTCGCGCCGCTCAAGTTCAAGGTGCCAGCCGGTTTCGCCTGGTCGAAGGCCGGCAGCCGGCGAGAATACTTGCGCGGTCGAATGGAGAACGGGCGAGCGATCATCTATCGCAATCAGAGCTCCGGTGTCCTGCGCAGCGCAGCCTGGGCCGAAGGGCTGGTCGAGGTGCTCGAGCAGCAAACGCTGGTCGAGGGCGACGAAGTCAGCTTCATTCCCTTGAGTGAAGTGCTGGGCTGACGCCGCGGCGACAATCCTGCGGCCCGAGCCGGATCCCCGGGCCCTTGCCCGTGCTGCTGTCATCGGGTCAACAGCATGACCACCTGGTCGAAGCGGCTGTTCGCGATCCAGCCCAGCAGGCCAAGCACCACCGCCGCAGCGCCGGCCGAATAGGCCAGCCTGTGGCGGATCACCTTTACGTCGGTGCGGATCTCATCCATGTCTTTGCGGATGTATTTAAGGTGGGTTTCCAGTTCAACGACGCGCGGTTCCAAATCGATTCCTCCGGAGGGACTGTTGCAACTTTTGCATTCGTTCTGAGCATTGGCCCGCTCGCTCCCAAAGGATGCGAGCGGCCGTGGCGACAGCTTATATTCACGGCTATGCATGGGACGACCCATCCCTTCGGCCTGCACTGTTCGAACCTCTGATCCAGCCCCTGAGGGCCGCGTTGTATCCATCCATGGGTCAGTATTTCCTTGTGTGATGAGTGTTTTCGATGATCCAGCAAAACAGAATCCCAAGGTGTCTCAATACCGCTAGAGGGTCAATTGAGCTGATTCGCCAGATCTTGTAAGAAAACTCTTCGAATACCGAAGTATCGGTCCGGCGAGTGGCTCAGCCGGCCTTGGTTCGGTACGGCTGCGCGGTATTTTTTACTGAATTGGCGCCAATAGGGCTTTTTCAGCCGGATGAGTGGTCCCATTTCCTGAACCTTCCAATGACGGAGAGAACGATGAGCAAGGGCAAGGCGCTGTTGATATTGCATGGCAAGCAGGCGCTCAACGAAGAGGTTCGCGCGGCGGTAATGCTCAAGCGCAAGCAAGGCTGGGACCTGGCGGTGCGCTTGACCTGGGAGGCCGGCGATGCCCGGCGATGCGTCAATGAGGCGCTGGACGCCGGTTACACCCGTCTGATCGCCGGAGGCGGTGACGGGACGTTGCGCGATATCGCCGAGGCAATGGTCCTCAAGGCCAGTGATGCCAGCCTGGTGCTCCTGCCGTTGGGCACGGCCAATGATTTTGCCCGGGCGGCCGGTGTTCCACTGGAGCCTGAGCAGGCCTTGGGCCTGCTGGACGTTGCCCCGCGGGCCGTAGACGTGGGGGAAGTCGGCGGCGCGATTTTCCTGAATATGGCTACCGGAGGGTTTGGCAGCCAAGTGACGGCGAACACCTCGGAAGATCTGAAGAAAGTCTTGGGTGGCGCCGCCTATCTGTTCACCGGTCTGACGCGGTTCAGTGAGCTGAGCGCGGCCTATGGCGAACTGCAGGGACCGGATTTTCACTGGCAGGGCGATTTGCTGGCGCTGGGCATCGGCAATGGCCGACAGGCGGGAGGAGGCCATGTCCTGTGCCCGCAGGCGTTGGCTGACGATGGGTTGCTGGACATCAGCATCCTGCCGGCGCCTCAGGAAGTGGTGGGGACCTTGAAGGATTTGCTCGCCGGCGGCCTGGGCATCGACAACATGTTCGTGCGGGCGCGTCTGCCCTGGGTGGAGATCAAGGTTGCTCAGGGCCTGGATATCAATCTGGATGGCGAACCGTTGCAGGTCGACGCGTTGCGTTTCACGGTGCGTCCCAAGGCGTTGCGGGTGCACCTGCCGTCCGATTCACCCTTGCTGGGCGGCCCGGGGACGCTCAATCGTCCAGGCTGATGATTTTTTCGCGCACGGCGAACAGCACGAGCCCGGCCACATCGTGGATCTGCAAGCGCTTCATGATCTGCGCTCGATGGGTTTCCACGGTCTTGATGCTCAGGCTCAGGCCGTTGGCGATTTCCCGGGTGGACTTGCCGCGCACGATCAGGCGCAGGATTTCCAGCTGGCGTGCCGTCAGATTATGGGCCTGGGCAGGGTCGGACTGCTGTTTCTGGGCACGGGTCAGCGCCTGATTGATCACCGTGTGGGCGATGGCCGGGCTCAGGTAGCGTTCGTTGTTGCGCAGTGCGTCCAGGGCGTGTTCCAGCTCGGTGGGGCTGGTGTCCTTGAGCAGATAGCCATGGGCGCCGGATTCCAGGGCCTGCATGATCAGCGCCGGGTCGGTGTGCATGGACAGGATCAGCACCTTGCTTTGTGGCCTTACTCGCTTGAGTTGCTGCAAGGCATCCAGGCCGCTGGTGTCTTTCATGGAAATGTCCAGCAGCACGATATCCGGGGCCAGCCGTTCGACCAATTCCACCAGTTGCTTGCCGTCATTGGCTTCACCGATGACGGCATAGTCCGGAATATCGCTGATCAGGGCGCGTACACCGGCCCTGATCAGGGAGTGGTCATCTACCAGCAGTAAGTTGCAAGTCAATGGAGAACCTTATTCTTACTGGCCCGTTCCAGGGCACGTGGCGCCCAGGGTAGGCGGGCTTCGATGTGGGTGCCCTTGCCGGCTTCGCTGATGACGGTGAGGGTGCCGCCCAGCTGTTCGACCCGTTCCGACATGCCGGCCATGCCACGCTGGCCTTCATGGGCGGGGTGGAGCGCCGGGACAAAACCCTGACCATCATCGACGATCAGCAAGGTGAGGCCGTCAGGCAAGCGTTGCAGGCGTACCAGCAGATTGCTCGCCCCGGCATGGCGCAACATGTTGGTGACCGCTTCCTGGGTAATCCGGAAGATCGCGACCGACATTTCTTCAGGGATGCCGGTCATGCGTTGTTGGCAATCGAGGCTCCATTTGACCGGCGCATTGGCCAGTGTCTTGAGCAGGTGCGCCCGCAAACTGGCTTCCAGGCCCAGGCTGGTCAGTTGCCGGGGATTGAGGACCGCCGATACATCGCGGACTTTGTCGAGGGTTTCGTCCAGGGTCTCGCAGAGGGTGGTGCACTGGCCCTGCATTTCTTCGGGCATCCGGCGCTTCAGCCATTCGCCTTGCAGCTTCGCCGCAGTGAGCAACTGGCCGATGTCGTCGTGCAGTTCACGGCTGAGTCGACGGCGTTCGTTTTCCTGGACTTCGAGCAGTCGGTCGGCCAGTTCCTGCGGCTGGAGCTTGATGGAGGTACGGGCCAGGCGGTGGTGAATCCAGACACAGGTCGTGGCCGCGACGTTCAACGCCAGCAGAACCAGCGGCACTTCATCGGCAAACAGATAGGCCAGCAGGCAACCGACGCTCGAGCAGATGCACAGCATTAACGTGAAGCGGCGGGCATTTTCTCGGGAGGGAGGCCAGGTAATGAAGGATTTGAAGCTGGCGTACATAGCGGATGGAGCCAATGAAGGTTCGCTGCGGGCTGGCCGGTCAGGGCATCTGACAGGCCGGGTTGGTAAACGTATCAGGTCGAAGGTGGCTTCGGTCGGCGTGGGGCAGGGCCGTTGAAGCAACTGACGCGAGAGATAGTACCACTTCGAGGATGGTTGGTCGCGCTCGGCATGAACACTTGTGGGGGATGAGCCTGGCCGCCTCCGCCGGACGGGAAGCACTGATCTCAGGCTTGCTTATGAGCGAAGGGCACCAGAACCACTGGGCGTGAAACGGCCGATGCCTGGCAGGGGCTCTGTCCGACCTGGTACGCGAAGGCTTCGATCAGTGAAGTCTGTTCGCTGCTGTCCAGGCTGAGCTTGCCGGTGGTGGGGTCCACCAGTTCCAGCTGCCACGCCATCAGCGTAAAGCAATCCTTCAAGGCATCCAGGGCCTGATCATGCAGTTCCATATGATTATGCGCATGGCTGAGCAAACCATGGATATGCAGGGAAAACTCCGAAACCGATTCCAGTGCCAGGGCATTGGCCTTCTTGGCCAGCTTCAGCAAGGTGCTGAGCATGCAGTCAATGGCGTCTTTGTCATTGCTGATCAACTGCAGGTGGCTCAGGCACTCTTCGGACTTGGCCAGCAGCGTTTCCGCCTCGCTCAGGAATTCAGGGAAGCGTTGACTCCAGTCCCTGTGATCGTTCGGCATGCTTATCTCCACAACATCATGTCAGGCGAAAGGAAACCGCGTATGGCCAACGGCTGGTTTTCAAGGACGGCGACGCCGTGGTGTACATCGAAGGCAGATTCGCAAACGATTGCACTGGCAAGGTCGGCCAGAAGGCTGGAGGACCGATGTCCCGTGATCGCGCACAAAGGCCTGACTCCGTTCAGCAATGAGAATGGCGTCACATTAATGGCTATTGAATAACGGGAATATCAGGTTGGACCTGATTGTGCCTAGGGGAATCCCTTAGGCGAAGGGAACTTTATACGCAAACCGAGGTCGCGCAGCGCAGAAAAATGCTGGATGAAGCAATGAAGCCAGTAGAACATGATGTTAATGTGATATCAACTTCCCGCGTTCATATTTTATGAGGGGTCAAGATCCTACGCAGGCAGCCGATAGCTGTTTCATTGGATTCATCCGCACAAGCCCAGGAGTCATCGATGGCCGGCATTCTCGACACAGTAGATCAACGAACCCAACTGGTGGGTGAGAATCGCCTGGAAATTCTCATGTTTCGCCTGGCGGGGCGGCAGTTGTTCGCCATTAACGTGTTCAAGGTCCAGGAAGTCCTCCAACTGCCGAAGTTGACCCTGATGCCGCAACGCCATGCATTCGTCTGCGGCGTGGTCAACCTGCGCGGCCAGACGCTGCCGGTGATCGACCTGTCCCAGGCCATCGGCATGCGTCCACTGGTACCGGGGCCTAACAGCACCATCATCGTCACCGAGTACAACCGTTCGGTCCAGGCGTTCCTGGTGGGCGGCGTGGACCGCATCGTCAACATGAACTGGGAAGCCATTCTGCCGCCGCCGTCCAGTGCGGGTCGGGAGCATTACCTGACGGCCATCAGCAAGGTGGACGACCAGTTGGTGGAAATCATCGACGTGGAGAAGGTCCTGGCTGAAATCGTGCCCTATAACGCCAAGGTCTCCCGGGACAAGCTCGAAGACCCGGTGCTGGAGCGCGCCCGTGGCCGCGAAGTGCTGCTGGTGGATGACTCCAACGTCGCGCTCTCGCAATTGCGCGATACCTTGGGGCAACTGGGCGTGAAGATGCACATCGCCAGCGACGGCTTGAAAGCCTTGAACATGCTCAAGGCCTGGGCCGACACCGGCGAGGTGATGACCGACAAATTGCTGATGATCTTCACCGACGCGGAAATGCCGGAAATGGACGGCTACCGCCTGACCACCGAAATCCGCAACGATCCACGTCTGCGCGGGCTTTATGTTGTGTTGCACACCTCGCTGTCCGGCAGTTTCAACGACTCGATGGTCAAGAAGGTCGGCTGCGACAACTTCCTCTCCAAGTTCCAGCCGGACAAACTGGTCGACGTGGTACGCCAGCGGCTGGCGTTGGACTGACGCTGATGCGGGTTTGCTTCAATGGCCGGCTCGTATAAGGTGGCATTTTTTCGCCACCAGGGAAGCTGACCATGTTGCGGCTGAGCGCGCTGTACCGTTATCCGTTGAAGTCCGGCAAGGGCCAGTCCCTGCAGGGGATTGGCCTGGACAAGCTTGGGCTGGACGGTGACCGGCGCTGGATGCTGGTGGATGAGGGCACGGGGCGTTTCCTGACCCAGCGCGCCGTGGCGAAGATGAGCCAGCTCTCGGCGTTGTGGAACGAGACCGGCGGCCTTACGCTCAGCGCGCCGGGCCACGGCGCCATCGACGTGCCGCTACCGGTGACCGTCGAGGAACAACGGCGCGGGGTGATCATCTGGCGGGACACCTTGCGCGTGCCGGACGCGGGCGATGAGGCGGCTGCCTGGGTCAGCGATTTTATCGGTAACCCTACGCGACTGGTGCACGTGCCGGTGGAGCTGGCCCGCACCACCGCCGCCGGCTATGGCAAGGATGATGACAAAGTCGCCTTTGCCGACGGTTTTCCATTGCTGCTGATCGGCCAGGCTTCCCTCGAGGATTTGTCCAATCGGGTCGGCCGCCCGTTGGACATGCTGCGTTTTCGCCCCAACCTGGTGGTCGAGGGCAGCGAGGCGTTCGCCGAGGATGGCTGGAAGCGCATTCGAATCGGCGAGGTGGAATTCCGCCTGGTCAAGCCATGCTCGCGCTGCATCATGACCACGGTAGATCCGCACACCGGAGAGCGCGATCCGAACCGCGAACCCTTTGCCACCTTGCAGCACTACCGTTCGACCCCGGACGGGGCGATGTTTGGCCAGAACCTGGTCAACGACAGCAACGGTCAGCTTGAAGTCGGCATGTCGGTTGAAGTGCTTGAATAAGAAGTGCTCGAATAAAAAGCTCCTTTAAAAAAATGCCCGTGTCCAATGACACGGGCATTTTTTTATTCATCCATTGGCTTCTGTGGCGAGGGAGCTTGCTCCCGCTGGGGTGCAAAGCAGCCCCCAACCTGACGCGTCACATTGAAGGGACGCTGACGCGTCCAACGGGAGCAAGCGCCCTCGCCACAGGTTTTGGTGTTGGTTTTCAGCCGCGGTATTCGCACAGGTAAGCGGTGTCGACGGCGACTTTCAGCTGGAACTTGCTGTTGGCCGGAACATTGAACTGACTGCCAGCGGCGAAGGTTTCCCAGTCACTGCTCTCGGGCAGTTTCACCGTCAGGGCGCCGGAGACGACGTGCATGATTTCCCGTTGGGCGGTGCCGAATTCGTATTCGCCCGGTGCCATGACACCGATGGTCGCAGGGCCTTCAGCGGTGCCGAAAGCGATCGACTTGACGGTGCCGTCGAAGTACTCGTTGACTTTGAACATGGGCGATTCCTCGAAAAAGGGGCTGAAAAAGGCCGGCCAGTATGCACAAGGCTTCAGGTTTCGTCATCTGCCGCACCGAGTCGCGGCCCGCCGTTCAGACTGGAAGCACGAGAGGCAACAGACGCGCTGTATTGCGCGCATCTTCCAGCGCCCGGTGCTGCTGACCCACAAATTGCAGGCCGGCCAGTTGCAGTGCGCCATTGAGCCCCAACGGTCGCTCCAGGCGCCGGGCCTTGGCAAAGCGCTGTTTGAGATTCATGTGCGGGACTTGGGCGAGGATGCCATGCAGGTTCAGGCGCTGCCATTCCTGGAGCAGTTGCTTGCGGTCGTAGTCACCCCAACTGACCCAGCTCTGCAACTTCGCGTGATAGGGCGCCAACCAGTGCTCAAACGCGGGCCAGACGTCGCTCAACGGCGCGGCGCTGTCAATGTTGGCCTGGGTGATATGGGTCAGCTCGCGACAGAAAGGCGTGAGCAGCGGTCGCCTCAGGGGCCGCACGAAGCGCTGGAAAGCGTCCACCTCACGACCGTCACGATTCACCAGCGTCGCGCCGATCTCGATAATTTCCATTTCGGTTACCGGCCAGCCACCTTCATCGGTAGTGGCCTCCAGATCAATCACCAGCCAGTGAGGCATTGCAAGGTTCCCGATATCGGCACGCAGATGGGGTTGAGCGTAGTCAAACCCGGCGTATCCGCCTAGTCGGCTGTTTCGACCTGCAACAAAACCTGGCGGTTCCTCACCTGGTCGCCCCGGTTGACCTGCAAGTGCCTGACCACGCCGTCGGTGCCGGCCTTGAGAGGGTGCTCCATTTTCATGGCTTCGAGCACAATCAACGGTTGGCCCTGACGCACGATGCTGCCTTCGCTGATCAACACCTCGACTACGGCCCCGTCCATCGGTGCCCTCAGCGTGCCGTCGCCGGTGATGGGTTTCGCTGCCACGGCGGCGCGGGTGCAGTCCTGAAACCGCACGCTGCCGGGGCGAGCGGACAACCATAGGTTGCTGCCGTCGAGACGCCAGTCATGGTGCTGACGAACGCCGTTGATGATCAGCGTGGCCCGGCGCCGATCGACGGCGAGCAGCTTCAGCCCGATCGACTGCCCGGCGCAGCGGATGTTCAACGTCCCATCGGTTTCGGCAGTCAGGGTCAGCGACCAGTCGTGCTCGCCGACACCGATTCGATAGTGCAGTGTCGCGCCGGTGTTGTTGCGCCACCCGCCCAGGCCCGGAGCGTGCAATGCATACGTGGCGTGATAGAACAGCGCCGTTGCGATGGCCACTTGTTCGGCGCAGGGTTCGGCGCTGCGCAGTGCGGTGAGCTCGGTAAAGTGCTGCCCGATGAAGCCAGTGCCGAAGTCCGCATCGATGAAACGAGGATGCGCCAGTAGCCCGGCCAGCAATCGCTGATTGCTTTGCATGCCAAGCAGCACGCAGTCTTCCACTGCCCGTAACAGTTTGCGTCGAGCCTCTTCGCGGGTCGCGCCATGGGCGATGAGCTTGCCCAGCATCGGATCATAGAACGGCGTGACGGCCTGGCCCTCCAGCAGTCCATGATCGGTGCGCACACCCTCCCGGATGGGCGGTTCCCAGCCCACCAGTTGCCCGGTCTGGGGCAGGAAATCCGCGCTGGGGTCCTCTGCGTAAAGCCGGGCTTGCATGGCGTGTCCGCACAGTTGCAGCTGACTCTGGCCCAGCGGCAACGGCAGGCCTGCGGCGACGTCCAGTTGCCAGGCCACCAGGTCCAGGCCGGTGATCAGCTCGGTCACCGGGTGCTCGACTTGCAGCCTTGTGTTCATCTCCAAAAAATAGAACCGGCCGTTAGAGGCGAGCAGGAATTCCACGGTGCCGGCACCGACGTAGTTCACCGCGCGCCCGGCCATGAGCGCGGCCTCGCCCATGGCTTGGCGCAGCTCGGCGGTCATGACCGGGCAGGGCGCTTCTTCGATGACTTTCTGGTGGCGCCGTTGGATCGAGCAGTCCCGTTCGCCCAGATGGATCAACTGACCATGGTGGTCGCCGAAAATCTGCACCTCGACGTGCCGTGGATCGATCAAGGCCTGTTCGAGAATCAGCTCGCCGTTCCCGAAACCATGCAGTGCTTCGGAGCGTGCAATGCGCAATAGGTCCGGCAGGTCCTCAGGCCGCTGCACCAGGCGCATGCCACGGCCGCCACCGCCGGCGCTGGCCTTGATCATCAACGGGTAGCCGATGCGTTCGGCTTCGCGGCGCAACGTATCATCATCCTGGGCGCTGCCCTGATAGCCGGCGATGCAGGGTACGCCGGCGGCGACCATGGCGATTTTCGAGCGGCGTTTGCTGCCCATCAGTTCGATGGCCTCGGCGCTCGGACCGATGAACACGAGTCCGGCTTCGCCGCAGGCCCTGGCGAACCCGGCGTTTTCCGAAAGGAAGCCGTAGCCGGGGTGGATCGCGTCGGCGCCGGTGCGCCGGGCCGCGTCGAGAATCGCCGGTTGGTCGAGATAGGATAGCTGCACCGGGGCCGGACCGATCAGCACCGCTTCATCGGCCATGCGCACGTGCGGCGCGTCGGCGTCGGCCTCGCTGTACACCGCCACAGTGCGATAGCCCAAGGCTTGGGCGGTGCGTTGGATCCGGCAGGCGATTTCGCCGCGGTTGGCGATGAGGATTTTGCTGAAGGCGGGCATGGTGATCATCCCTTGGCTTTTTGGAGTGGCTTTCAGGGCCTCATCGCGAGCAAGCTCGCTCCCACAATGGGCAATGCTCGCGGTCCATGTGGGAGCGAGCTTGCTCGCGATGACGGTCTGGCAGGCAGATGTTCATTTTTTCTTCCCCGGCAAAATCCCCATCAACTTGCAGATGATGCCCAGCATGATCTCATCCGCTCCGGCGCCGATGGACACCAGTCGCACATCACGATAGGCCCGTGCCACGGGGTTGTCCCACATGAACCCCATGCCGCCCCAGTATTGCAGGCAGTTGTCGGTGACCTCCCGGGCGAGGCGGCCGGCCTTGAGTTTGGCCATGGACGCCAGTCGCGTGACGTCCTGGCCACCGATGTACTGCTCGGTGGCCTGGTAGACCAGCGCCCGCAGGCATTCGATCTCGCTGGCCAGTTCCGCCAGGCGAAAGTGGATCACCTGATTGTCGATCAGCGCCGCGCCGAAGGTCTGGCGCGCCTGGCAGTATTCGATGGTGCTGTCGACGCAGCGCTCCAGGCCCTTGATCATGTTCGCCGCGCCGAACAGGCGTTCTTCCTGGAATTGCATCATCTGCATCATGAACCCGGCGCCTTCCTGGCCGATGCGGTTGCGTTGCGGCACCCGCACGTCGTCGAAGAACACCTGGGCGGTTTCCGAGCTGCGCATGCCCAGTTTGTCCAGGTGCGGGCCGAGGCTGACGCCGGGGCTGTGCATCGGCACGATGATCAGGGACTTGTTGACGTGGGGTTTGTCGTCCGAGGTATTGGCGAGCAGGCAGATGAAGTCGGCGCTTGGCGCATTGGTGATCCACATCTTGCTGCCGTTGATGATGTAGTCGCCGCCGTCCTTGCGCGCCGTGGTCTTGAGCCCGGCGACGTCGGAACCGGCGCCGACCTCCGAGACGCCGATGCAACCCACCTGTTCGCCGCGTATCGCCGGGCGCAGGAACTCTTCACGCAATTGATCGGAGCCGAAACGCGCCAGGGCCGGCGTGCACATGTCGGTCTGTACGCCGATGGACATCGGCACGCCGCCGCAATGAATGGTGCCGAATTCCTCGGCGGCAACAATCGAGTAGCTGTAGTCCAGGCCCATGCCGCCGAACGGTTGCGGCTTGGAGATACCCAACAGGCCCAGTTCGCCGGCCCTGCGGAAAATCTCATGAATGGGAAAGCGTCCGGCTTTCTCCCATTCGTCGACATAGGGGTTGATGTCGTGGTCGACAAACTGGCGAACGGTGCGCCGCAGCGCTTCGTGTTCCTGGGTGAAGATCATGTTTATTGTTCCCCTGGTCTGCGCTCGGAAGTCCTTCGGGTGTTCAAAAACGGGCCACGCCGAAGCTGTTGGGTTGCAGCGTCCGCCGTTCGGCTTCGTGACAGATGTCCAGCAGCAAGCCCAGCAACGGGCGGGTCTGGCGCGGATCGATCAAGCCGTCGTCCCACAGGTTGGCGCTGCCATAGAGCGCCGTGGACTGGCTGTCGAGTTGTTGAGCGGTGGTTTGCTCCAGCAGGTCCAGCGCTTTGAAATCGGGGCTCAGGCCGTTCCTGATCTGTGTGGCCTCGGCAACGATACGCAGGACTTTGCCGGCCTGGGCGCCGCCCATCACGGCGGTGCGGCTGTTGGGCCAAGCGAAGATGAACCGAGGGTCCAACCCGCGACCGCACATGGCGTAGTTGCCGGCGCCGTAGGAACCGCCCACGACGACGGTCAGCTTGGGCACCCGGGCGTTGGCCACGGCCTGGATCATCTTGGCGCCGTGCTTGATGACGCCCTGGCGTTCGGCTTCGGTGCCGACCATGAACCCGGTAGTGTTGTGCAGGAACAGCAGCGGTGTACGACTCTGGTCACATAGTTGAATGAACTGCGCGGCCTTGCTGGCGCCCTTGGGCGTGATCGGTCCGTTGTTGCCGATCATGCCCACGGCATGGCCACGGATGTGCAGGTGGCCGCAGATCGTCTGGGGGTCGAACTCGCTCTTGAATTCCAGGAAACTCGAACCGTCGGCGATGCGCGCGATGATTTCCCGCACGTCGTAGGGTTTCCTCGGATCATCCGGCACCAACCCCAGTAACTCATCGGCGGGGTAGCGCGGTTCCGTCCAGGTCCGCTCGGGCGCTGGCGGCAGGTGCGCATCCCATGGCAGCAGGCTGAGAATCTCCCGGGCCAGGCGTATGCCGTCGGCGTCGTTTTCGGCCAGGTATTCGGCGGTGCCGGCCACCTGGGCGTGCATCAGCGCGCCGCCCAGTTCTTCTTCTGTGGCGATTTCGCCCGTGGCAGCCTTGAGCAACGGAGGCCCGGCGAGGAACAGCCGCGCCTTGTCGCGCACCACCACCACATAATCCGACAGTCCTGGCTGATAAGCGCCGCCCGCTGTGGCCGAGCCATGCACCACCGTGATCTGTGGCAGGCCCATGGCCGACATCCGCGCCTGATTGGCAAAGCTGCGCGCACCTTCGACGAAAATCTGTGCGGCGTAATTGAGGTTGGCACCGCCGCTTTCGGCAAGGGTGACCACCGGCAGTCGGTTTTCCATGGCGATCCGTTGCAGGCGCAAGGTCTTGTGCAGGCCGCTGGGGGAAATGGTCCCGCCCTTGATTGCGCTGTCGTTCGCCACCACCAGCACCCGCACGCCACTGACATAGCCGATCCCGGCGATCAACCCAGCGCCGGCTCCGCTGCCATCCTTGTCGTCATGCAGCTTGTAGCCGGCCAGGCTCGCCAGTTCGAGAAACGGTGCACCGGGGTCCAGCAGCAGGTTCACGCGCTGGCGCGGTAACAGTTGCCCGCGTTGCTCGAACTTGCCCTGGACCTGGGCGGCTTTCTCCTGCACAGCCTGTTCGAGCCGCTGCAACTGCTCGACCCCGGCCAGCATTGCAGCGTGATTACGGACGAATTCGGCGCTGTGCGGGTCAAGCTGCGATTCGATCACTGGCATCGAGGGTTGCCTCTTCAATGGCCGTCGTTCAGTCGAGTTGGTCGACGATGCTCTGCGGCACCGGTATCTGGATTTCCAGCAACTGCTGGGCGAACGCCTTGCCCTGCGGATCGATGCGCAGGCTTGCGGCGCCACCGCCACCGAGGGCGTGCTCCAGCAGGAAATTCAGACTGTGGGTGCCCGGCAGGTACCAGCGCTCGACACGGCCCAGCAGCGGGTCGAGCACGTGACTCATCCAGTCGACCATCACCTCCGGGGTCAACGCCTCGGCGATCCATGGCAGGTAGTCCGGCTCGCGGGCGATGACGCCGATGTTGCTGTGGTTACCTTTGTCGCCCGAGCGCGCCACCGCCAGTCTGACCAGCGCAACGCTGGCGTCGGCCCGACCCTGAGGCTTGGGCAGGTCCGGGGCGATCGGCAGGTCGGCGATCGCCAGCGGTTCAAGGACCGGCAGGGGACAAGGGTGGCGCTGGCCGTCGAGTTCGATTTCCAGCCGACAGGCGGACTTATCGACGAGGCATGAAAACAGGCGAATCAGCGGTGACACCGTGGGACGGCCGCCCACCAGACCGGTCAGGCCCGGCGCCATGCCGGTTGCGGCTTGGGCTATTTCCTTTGAAAACAATACCAGCGCCTGTTGGTCCGGATGGCGTACCGCCAGCTTGATCAGCACTTCGCGGCTGTCCTGGCGTTGGCCGTGCTGGCCGTAGGTCGCTTCGCTGCCGAGCAGCTCGACGCTCACCTCGCTGAAAGGCTCCCAGCCGCGCTGGCTGAACATTTGCGAAGTCCGGGCGATGATTGCCTGGCTGACGCGTTCGGCCTTCGCCACCGCGTCGATGCCGGCGATCAGGCACATGGCGGTGCAGCGAAAACCATCCGGCCAGGTGGCGCAGACCTTGTATTGACCCGTGGGCGGCAGGCCTCGGGCACCGTGGACACGCACCGCATGCTTGCCTTGCTGGATCAGCCTGACCTGGCTGAAGTCGCAGATCACGTCCGGCAGCAGGTAGCCTTGCGGGTCGCCGATCTCATAGAGCAACTGCTCACCGACGGTCAGCGGCGTCACCAACCCGCCGGTGCCTGGGGCCTTGGTAACGATGAACTGGCCGTCGGCGCTGACCTCGACGATGGGAAATCCGATGTGCTCGTAATCCGGGACGTCCCGCCAGTCGGTGAAGTTGCCCCCGGTGCACTGCGCGCCGCATTCGATCAGATGTCCGGCCAGGGCGGCCTGGGCCAGTTTGTCGTAGTCGTGCCAGGCCCAGCCGAACTCGTGCACCAGGGCGGCGCTGACCACCGCGCTGTCGACGACGCGACCGGTGATCACGATGTCGGCCCCCAGGCGCAAGGCTTCGACAATGCCGGGGGCACCGAGGTAGGCATTGGTGGAAATACAGGTGGAAGGCAGCGGTTCGCCACTGGACAGGTCGCGAATGTCCTGGCCGGCGAGCTGTTGAAGCCGGGGTTGCAGGTCATCGCCCAGCAGCACGGCGATCTTCAACGGTACGCCGGCCGTATCGCAAGCCGCTTGCAGCGCTGCGGCGCAAGCCTGTGGATTGACGCCGCCGGCGTTGCTGATCACGCGGATCCGATCTGCATGCAGGCGCTGGAGCAGGGGCGTGAGGACGTCGATGAAGTCTCTCGCGTAGCCAGCCCGAGGGTCCTTCAAACGGGCCCCTGCCATGATCGACATCGTGACTTCGGCCAGATAGTCGAACACCAGGTAATCCAGTTCCCCGCCTTCGACCAGCTGCGCCGCTGCGGTGCAGGTGTCGCCCCAGAAGGCGCTGGCGCAACCGATACGGATCGTTCTTGGCATGGAGCACCCTCCGACAAACGTCGCTCGAGACTACCAAGCAAGCGCTTGGTTCGCAAACATCGATTCCGTCTTCTGGCCGAGCGCTTGCTTGGTCGCGTCGCTCAGCTTAAATTGCCCGCGCCACCTTGCTGTACAGAGGCAGCTGCACAGAAGCAATGGCCGCGCATGGGTTGATCGACTGTAGGAGATAACGGGTGGACGAGCAAAAAGCCTTGAGGGTGATGCGCGAGCTGGTCGACAGCGGACAACTGACCGACCCGGACAGCGCTCGCGGCAAGCTGCTCCAGACCGCCGCCCACCTGTTTCGCAACAAAGGCTTCGAACGCACCACCGTGCGCGACCTGGCAAGTGCCGTGGGCATCCAGTCGGGCAGCATCTTTCATCATTTCAAGAGCAAGGACGAAATCCTGCGGGCGGTGATGGAAGAAACCATCCGCTACAACACTGCGTTGATGCGCGCCGCGCTGGCCGAGGCGGGCACAGTGCGTGAACGGGTGCTGGCGCTGATCCGTTGCGAATTGCAGTCGATCATGGGCGGCACCGGCGAGGCGATGGCAGTGCTGGTCTATGAGTGGCGTTCGCTGTCCCAGCAAGGACAGAAACACGTGCTGGCCCTGCGCGATATCTATGAAGACTTGTGGCTGGAGGTATTGGGCCAGGCCAAGCAGGCCGGGTATATTCGCGGCGATGTGTTCATCACCCGGCGTTTCCTCACGGGGGCGTTGTCCTGGACCACCACCTGGTTTCGCGCCGAGGGCAACCTGAGCCTCGATGAGCTGGCCGAGCAGGCGCTGGTCCTTGTGCTTGAAGAAAAACAATAAAAAAGCGGTGCACTAAATGGGCCGCACGGTGGCTAAGCGGCGCAGATCGCCTAGCTTGATTGTATTGATGGGTACTCTTGGGGAGTGGTTATCTTGACGTTTTCACCGATGGGGATGACCTCGCGTGTGCTGCTGGCCGCGCTGGTCGCCTTCCTGGCCTTGCAGGTCCAGGCGGCGCAACTGGTACGGATCGGCGCGGCACATTTTCCGCCTTACACCGTGCGTCCTGAAAACGGCGCCGATACCGGTCTGCTTCCCCAGTTGGTGGAAAATCTGAACCGGTTGCAGACCGACTATCAATTCGTCCTGGTCCCGACCTCGATTCCGCGCCGTTTCAATGACTTCAAACAGGGTCGGGTCGATATGGCGATTTTCGAGAACCCGGACTGGGGCTGGCAGGACGTGCCTCATACCGCCGTGGACATGGGGCTGGAGGATGCGGAAATCTTCGTCACCCAGCGCCACCCGGATCGCCAGCAAAGCTACTTTTCCGACTTGCGAGGCAAGCGCCTCGCCCTGTTCAGTGGCTACCACTACGCCTTTGCCGAATTCAACGCCGACCCCAAGTACCTCGCCGGCCAGTTCAACGCCACGTTGACGTATTCCCACGACAGCAACCTGCTGATGGTGCTGCGCGGACGTGCGGACATCGCCCTGGTGACCCGTTCGTACCTGAACGACTACGTGTTGCGCAACCCTGAAGTCGGCCCCCAGTTGCTGGTGTCCGAACGGATTGACCAGCTGTATCACCATTACGCGTTGATCCGGCCGCAGGCGCCCATTACCAGCGAAGCCTTCGGACAGCTGCTGCAGAAATTGCGGGACAACGGTCAGTTGCTGAAGATTTTCAAGCCCTACCAGATCGAACTGGTACCCACGCACAACCATTCGACCTGAGACTAAATTTCCCATCCTGGCTCACGTCCCACGTTGACTACCGACGAATACGCGAGCTCCTTCCATGTCCAACCTCAATCATCCGGCGGCGCTACCGCTGCCGGGCGGGCGCCGTCTCGGCGCCGATGAAACCGAACGTCACCTGAGCCTGATGCTCGAAGGGGCGCCGCTGATCCGGTTGCGCCTGGAGCGCGACCCGGAGTTGCGGCTGCATTTGCAGGAACTCAATGATCGACCGGTGGGCCCGGCGCTGTGGGCGGCCTGTTACTGGCTGTTTGCCCGTGATCCGGACTGCCAGCGGCTGCTCTGGCACCTCAACGAGCGTCCCGGGGAAGCCTTGCTCAGCGGATTGCTGACGGCCACCGGGCGTCCCGGCGAATACGTCTGCGAACGCACCATGTTCTGGCAACTGCCGCAGCCCTGGCTGGGGGAATCGTTCAGCGGCAGCTACCCGCAGCAGATGATCATCAGTGACGGCCGGCGCCACCCGCGTCGGCCCATGAAACCGCGCGGTGAAGTGTATCGGCGTTTCGACGCCCGGCTGGGGGCCTGGGTGTCCTTGCGCACCCTGGAAATCGAGCAGGACCTGGTGCGATTCAACCGCTGGCAGAACAGCCCGCGAGTCGCGGCCTTCTGGCAGGAGGAGGGCAGCCTGGAGCAGCACCGCGAGTATTTGAACAAGCTGCAGCACGATCCTCGGGTCCTGACCCTGATCGGCTGCTTCGATGACCATCCGTTTGGCTATTTCGAAGCCTACTGGGCCAAGGAAGATCGAATCGCGCCGTTCTATGAAGCCCGGGACTACGACCGCGGCATTCACATGCTGGTGGGCGAAGAGCAGCACCGCGGGCCGCATAAAGTGGCGAGCTGGCTGTCAGCGCTGGTGCATTACCTGTTCCTCGATGACCCGCGCACCCAGCGTATCGTGGCCGAGCCCCGGGCCGACAACGCCCGGATGATCGGGCACCTGCACAATCAGTGTTTCCACTGTGAAAAGGAATTCGACTTCCCCCACAAGCGCGCGGCGCTCATGATTTTGGGGCGTGAGCGGTTTTTTGATCGGTGTGGGTTGGTGTGAGGGGGGCAGGGTCTTAGGGCCTCATCGTCGGATCGCCGCCCGGAGCAAGCTCGCTCCCACAGTTTTCGTGGTCGCTGAAGACCTCTGTGGGAGCGGGCTTGCTCGCGATAAGGCCGGTAAAACCACCGCAAGTTACCGCCGGGCGAAGGTATCCCCCCGAACCCCCGACACCTTGCGGCAATGCACCAGCGCGTCGCGGATCATGAAGTTCACCAGGGTCGGCGAGACACCCAGTTCCTTGGCGATGTCCTTTTGCGGCACGCCGTGCAGGCGGTACATCTCGAAGGCGTAGCGAGTGCGGCTGGGCAATTCGGTCAGCGCGTCGGCAATGTGCTCCAGGGTGGAAAAGTTGATGTGGGAGGTTTCCGGCGAAGCACCCTGGATCACCACGTTCAACCCTTCCTCTTCCGGACCCGAATATCGCTGTTCCAGCGCCTGTTTGCGGTAGTGGTCGATCGCCAGGTTGCGCACGATCTGGAACAGGTAGCTGAGCTGGGCCTTGAACGAAGAGGTGATCTGCGGCGCCGATTGCAGCCGGAAAAACGCGTCCTGCACCACATCTTCCGCACGCGACCGGCAACCGGTGATGCGTGCGGCAATCTTGACCAGGATCAGCCGGTTATCAACGAAGGCCTGGAGTAACGGTGAGTTGCACCTGCTTGTGGATACTTGTTCCGTCATGGAATTCACCTTGCTGCAAATAGTTAGCAGGACCGGGGATGTCAGAGCCGTCCTACACATCGAGCGCCAAATTATTCTTAATGATAATTATTGTCAATTGAGAAAAAGAATTATTGATCCGGGAAAAGTCCAGCGCGAGGTCCGCGACCCATTGCCGCGGCACCGTACCGCCCACGGGCGGGTCCAGGGGCTTGCCGACTAATTATCCGGCGCTGTTATCCGTTCCCATGGGTGACTACTTGCAAGCCGAATTTCAGGCAGGAATCCCCATGACCGACGCGTTCGAACTCCCCAGCACCCTGGCTCATGCCCTCCAGCGCCGCGCCGCGTTGACGCCGGACCGGGTGGCCTTGCGCTTCCTTGCCGACACCCCGGAGCTGGGCGTGGTGTTGAGTTATCGCGATCTGGACCTGCGCGCCCGGACCATCGCCGCCGCCTTGCAGGCCGAAGCGGCGGTGGGCGAGCGTGCGGTGCTGCTGTTTCCCAGCGGTCCGGACTACGTCGCGGCGTTCTTCGGCTGCCTGTACGCCGGGGTGATCGCGGTGCCGGCCTACCCGCCGGAATCCACTCGTCGTCATCACCAGGAGCGGCTGTTGTCGATCATTGCCGACGCCGAACCGCGCCTGCTGCTCACCAGCAGCGATCTGCGTGAGCCGTTGCAAGCCATCGAATCGGCGCCACCGGTGCTGTGCGTCGACAGCCTTGACCCGACACTCGCCGAACGATGGTTGGCGCCGAGCCTGCGAGACGATGACATCGCGTTCTTGCAATACACCTCCGGTTCCACAGCCTTGCCCAAGGGCGTGCAGGTCAGCCACGGCAATCTGGTCGCCAACGAGGCCTTGATCCGCCACGGTTTCGGCATCGACCTCAATCCCGATGACGTGATCGTCAGCTGGTTGCCGCTGTATCACGACATGGGTCTGATCGGCGGCTTGTTGCAGCCGGTTTTCAGCGGTGTTCCTTGCGTATTGATGTCTCCGGCGTATTTCCTCGCACGGCCCCTGCGCTGGCTGGAAGCGATCAGCGAGTACGGCGGCACCATCAGTGGCGGGCCGGACTTCGCCTATCGCTTGTGCAGCGAGCGGGTCAGCGACTCGGCCTTGCAGCGGCTCGACCTGAGTCGTTGGCGCGTGGCCTATTCGGGCTCCGAGCCGATCCGCCTGGACACCCTGGAACGCTTTACCGAAAAACTCGCCCCGTGCGGCTTCACCCCGGACAACTTCATGGCGTCCTATGGGCTGGCCGAGGCCACCTTGTTCGTCGCCGGCACGCCGCGGCGCCAGGGCATTCCTTCGCTGCGGGTGGACGACGGGGCGCTGGCACAGAATCGCATCGAGCCGGGGCAGGGCAGCGCGGTGATGAGTTGTGGTGTCAGTCAGCCTGGACATGCGGTGCTGATTGTCGAGCCCAACACGTTACAGACCCTGGCTGACAACCAGGTTGGCGAAGTCTGGGCCTGCGGGCCGAGCATCGCCCATGGCTACTGGCGCAACCCCGAGGCCAGCGCGAAGAGCTTTGTCCAACGCGACGGCCTGACCTGGCTGCGCACCGGCGACCTGGGCTTTATGCGTGACGGCGAACTGTTCATCACCGGACGCCTGAAGGACCTGTTGATCGTGCGCGGCCACAACCTCTATCCCCAGGACATCGAGCAGACCATCGAGCGCGAAGTCGAGGTGGTGCGCAAGGGCCGGGTGGCGGCGTTCGCCGTCGATGACGATGGCGAGGAAGGCATCGGCATTGCCGCGGAAATCAGTCGCAGCGTACAGAAGATCCTGCCGCCGCAAGCCTTGATCAAGACCATTCGCGAAGTCGTCGCCGAAGCCTGCCAGCAAGCTCCGAGCGTGGTCGTGCTGCTCAACCCCGGTGCCTTGCCCAAAACCTCCAGCGGCAAGTTGCAACGCTCGGCCTGCCGGACCCGACTGGCGGACGGCAGCCTCGACAGTTATGCACTGTTTCCCTCGGTCGAGGTTGAGCAAGTCCGTGAGAGCGGCCCGTCGTCAGCGCTGCAGACGTTGATCGGCCAGGTCTGGTGTGAAGTGTTGCAGATCCCACAGGTCCAGGCCGACGATCATTTCTTTCTGTTGGGCGGCAATTCCATCGCCGCGACCCAGGTGATTGCGCGATTGGGCGAAACCCTGGGACGGACGCTGAACCTGCGCCTGTTGTTCGAAGCCCCGACCCTGGCAGCTTTTGCGACGGCGGTGGGCGCCCGGCAACAGGACGGCAGCCAGGCCCAGGGTCCGATCAACGCCTTGCCACGCCACGCAGCCTTGCCGCAATCCCTGGCCCAGAACCGTTTGTGGATCACCTGGCAGCTCGAGCCTGACAGCTGCGCCTACAACATCCCCGGCGCCTTGCAGTTGCGCGGAGAATTGGATGAAGACGCACTGCGCGGCAGTTTCCAGCAATTGATCGAGCGCCACGAATCCCTGCGCACACGCTTTTTGGAGCGCGACGGGGTGGCGTTGCAGCAGGTCGACCCGGCCGGCGAATTCACCTTGCAGGTGATCGAACTCAACGACGTGCCGACCGAGCAGCGCCAGGCCCGGGCACGCCAGCTACGCGATGAAGAAGCGGGCAAACCGTTCGATCTGGAAAACGGCCCGCTGCTGCGCGTCACCCTGTTGCGCCTCGATGACGACGATCAGCAGTTGTGGGTGACGATGCACCACATCATCGCCGACGGCTGGTCGATGAACGTGCTGGTGGAAGAGTTCGCCCGGCTCTACGCCGCCGCCTGCCAAGGCCAGCGCGCCGAGCTGGCGCCGTTGCCGTTGCACTATGCCGACTACGGCAGTTGGCAACGTCAGTGGCTTGCCCAGGGCGAAGCCGAGCGTCAGCTGAGCTACTGGAAGCAACAATTGGGCGACGAGCATCCGACGTTGGCGCTGCATACCGATCATCCGCGCAGCGCACAGCATCACCGCAGCGCCAGCCGTCACAGCCTGCGTCTGGACAAAGGTCTCGGTGACGCATTGCGGGCACTGGCCCAGGCCCATGACGCGACGCCGTTCATGTTGTTATTGGCAGCATTCCAGGCCTTGCTGCAACGCTACACCGGTCAGTCGGACCTGCGCATCGGCGTGCCCAACGCCAACCGCCCGCGTCTGGAAACCCAGGGGCTGATCGGCTTTTTCATCAACACCCAGGTGTTGCGCGGGCAGGTCGAGGCCCGGCAGTCATTCGCCGCTCTGCTGGCCCAGGCCCGGGAAGCGACGCTCGGAGCCCAGGCTCATCAGGACTTGCCATTCGAACAATTGCTCGAAGCCTTTCCCCAGGCGCGGGAGCAGGGCCTGTTCCAGGTGATGTTCAACCACCAGCAGCGTGACCTGAGCGCCTTGCGGCGCCTGCCGGGGCTGCTGGCCGATGAGCTGCCGTGGCACAGCCGCGAAGCCAAGTTCGACCTGCAATTACACAGTGAAGAGGATCGCAACGGTCGGCTGACCCTGTCGTTCGACTACGCCGATGAATTGTTCGAGGCGGCGACCATCGCCCGCTTGGCCGAGCATTACTGCAACCTGCTGCGGGCGGTGTGTGCCGATCCGCAGCAAGCCATCGGTGACCTGCCGTTACTGACCGCGCAAGAGCAAGTCCAGCAGCAACACTGGTGCGAGTCACCCTGTGCACCGGCCAGCCAATGGCTGCCGGAACTGTTTAACGAACAGGCCCGACGCACGCCGCAACGGACCGCGCTGCTGTGGGACGGCGGTCGCCTGGAGTATGCCGAGCTGCACGCCCAGGCCAACCGACTGGCCCATTACCTGCGTGACAAAGGGGTTGGCCCGGATGTGCGGGTGGCGATTGCCGCCGAACGTTCGCCGCAACTGATCATTGGCGTGCTGGCGATCATCAAGGCCGGCGGCGCCTACGTGCCCCTGGATGCCGATTACCCGGCCGAACGCCTGGCCTTCATGCTCGGTGACAGCGGCGTCGATCTGCTGCTGACACAAACCGAGTTGCTCGGGCGTTTGCCTGCCTGCGAGGGGGTCACTGTGATAGCCCTGGATGCCCTGCACCTGGAGCAATGGCCGAGCAACCCGCCGGGCCTGCACTTGCATGCCGAGCACCTGGCCTACGTGATTTACACTTCCGGCTCGACCGGCCAGCCCAAAGGCGTCGGCAACACCCATGGCGCGCTGGCCGAGCGTCTGCAATGGATGCAGGCCACCTACGGCCTGGATGAAACCGACGTGCTGATGCAGAAGGCCCCGATCAGTTTCGACGTGTCGGTGTGGGAATGTTTCTGGCCACTGATCACCGGCAGCCAGTTGGTCCTGGCCGGCCCCGGCGAACACCGGGATCCGCAACGCATCGCCCAACTGGTCGAGCTGTTCGGCGTGACCACGCTGCACTTTGTGCCGCCGCTGCTCAGGCTGTTTGTCGACGAACCCTTGAGTGCTCGATGCACCAGTCTGCGCCGGGTGTTTTCCGGCGGCGAAGCCTTGCCCGCCGAGTTGCGCAACCGCGTGCTGGCGCAACTGCCGGGGACGCAACTGCACAACCGCTACGGCCCCACCGAAACCGCGATCAACGTCACCCACTGGCACTGCACCGAGGCCGATGGCGAGCGCTCGCCTATTGGTCGGCCGCTGGGCAACGTGCGGTGCTACATCCTCGACGACGACTTCAATCCGGTTCCGGCTGGCGTGCCGGGCGAGCTGTGCATCGGTGGCCTGGGCCTGGCCCGGGGTTACCTCGGGCGCCCAGGCCTGAGCGCCGAGCGTTTCGTCGCCGACCCGTTGGGCCCGGCCGGTGCGCGGTTGTACCGGACCGGCGACCGGGCGGTCTGGACCGCCGACGGGGTGATCGAATACCTCGGCCGCCTCGATCAGCAGCTCAAGCTGCGCGGCTTCCGAGTCGAGCCGCAGGAGGTCGAAGCGCAGCTGCTGGCGCAGGGCGACGTGGCCCAGGCGGCGGTCCTGTTGCGCGACACCGCAGCCGGCCCGCAACTGATCGGCTACTACACCGCACCGGATTGCACGCAAGACGCCGACGAGCTGAACAGCCGGCTCAGGGCGGCGTTGGCCGCCCAACTGCCGGACTACATGGTGCCCGCGCAGTTGCTGCGCCTGGACGCCATGCCCCTGGGGCCGAGCGGCAAACTCGACCGGCGGGCCTTGCCCGAACCGCAATGGCAAGTGCGCGAACACGTCGAACCGGTCAGCGCCCTGGAGCAGCAGCTCGCCGCCATCTGGCGCGACGTGCTGGGGCTTGCGCGTGTCGGCCTGCGGGACGATTTCTTCGCCCTGGGCGGCCATTCGTTGCTGGCGACGCAGATCATCTCTCGCACCCGCCAGGGCTGCGATGTCGAGCTGCCCTTGCGGGCGCTGTTCGAGACCAGCGAACTGGGCGCCTTTGCCGAGCACGTGCGCTCGATCCAGGCCAGCGGCCAGACCAACCGGCAGCCGCCGATCGAGAAAGTCGACCGCAGCCAACCGGTGCCGTTGTCGTACTCGCAACAGCGCATGTGGTTCCTCTGGCAGATGGAACCGGACAGCCCGGCCTACAACGTCGGCGGCATGGCACGCCTGCGCGGAGTATTGGATGTCGGGCGTTTCGAGGCAGCGTTGCAAGCGTTGATCCTGCGCCACGAAACCCTGCGCACCACGTTCCCGAGCGTCGACGGCGTCGCCCGGCAACAGGTGCACGCCGAGACGGGGCTGCGCATGGACTGGAAGGATTTCTCCAGGCTGGCCGCCGAGGTTCGCGAACAACGGGTAAAGGCGCTGGCCGACAGCGAAGCCCATCGGCCGTTCAACCTGGAAACCGGGCCGCTGTTGCGCGTCTGTCTGGTCAAGACTGGCGAACACGAGCACTACCTGGTGCTGACCTTGCACCACATCGTCACCGAGGGCTGGGCGATGGATATTTTTGCCCGGGAGCTGAGCGCGCTGTACGAAGCCTTTGTCGATGATCGCGAATCGCCCCTGGAGCCCCTGCCGGTGCAGTATCTGGACTACAGCGTCTGGCAGCGCCAGTGGCTGGAATCCGGTGAGCGCCAGCGCCAACTCGATTACTGGACCGCGCAACTGGGCCGCGAGCATCCGTTGCTGGAATTGCCGGCCGACCGTCCGCGTCCGCCGGTACAAAGCCATCGCGGCGAACTGTTCCGCTTTGACCTCAGTGATGATCTGGCGGCCCGAGTGCGGGCTTTCAATGCGCAACGGGGCCTGACCCTGTTCATGACCATGACCGCCGCCCTGGCCGTGCTGCTCTATCGCTACAGCGGCCAGACTGACCTGCGCATCGGCGCGCCGGTCGCCAACCGTATCCGTCCGGAAAGCGAAGGGTTGATCGGTGCGTTCCTCAACACCCAGGTGCTGCGCTGTCAGCTCGACGGACAGATGTCGGTGGGCGAGTTGTTCGAGCAGGTACGCCACACCGTGATCGACGGCCAATCCCATCAGGACTTGCCCTTCGACCATCTGGTGGAAGCCCTGCAACCGCCACGCAGCGCAGCCTACAACCCGTTGTTCCAGGTGATGTGCAACGTCCAGCGCTGGGAGTTCCAGCAGAGCCGCACGCTGGCCGGCATGACCGTCGACTACCTGGTCAACGATGCCCGGGCCACCAAGTTCGACCTCAACCTGGAAGTCACCGAACTGGACCAACGCCTGGGCTGCTGCCTGACCTACAGCACCGATCTGTTCGACGAACCACGCATCGCTCGCATGGCCGGGCATTGGCGCAACCTGCTTGAAGCGCTGATGGCCGATCCGGCTCGCCGGCTCAGCGAGTTGCCGATGCTGGAGGCCGATGAACAGCAGCAGATGCTCGACAGCCTCGCGGCAGAACCGGGCGAGCAGCGTCTGGATCAGTGCCTGCACGAGTTGTTCAGCGAGCAGGCGCAGGCCCGGCCGGATGCACCGGCCCTGACCTTTGCCGGGCAGACCCTGAGCTACGGCGAGCTGGAGCGTCGCGCCAATCGCCTGGCCTGGATGCTGCGCGAGCGTGGCGTCGGGCCGCAGGTGCGGGTGGGCCTGGCCCTGGAGCGCTCGTTGGAAATGGTCATCGGTCTGCTGGCGATCCTCAAGGCCGGTGGTGCGTACGTGCCACTGGATCCGGAATACCCGCTGGACCGCTTGCACTACATGATCGAGGACAGCGGGATCGGTCTGTTGCTCAGCGACCGGGCGATGTTCCAGGCCTTGGGAGCGCTGCCGGACAGCGTCGGGCGCTGGTGCCTGGAAGACGACGGCGAGGCCTTGGCGCAATACCCGGACCAGGCCCCGCCGCAGCTTAACCTGCCGCAACACCAGGCCTACCTGATCTACACGTCCGGCTCAACCGGCAAGCCCAAGGGCGTAGTGGTGTCCCACGGTGAAATCGCCATGCACTGCCGGGCGGTAATCCAGCGTTTCGGCATGCGTCCGGACGACTGCGAACTGCATTTCTATTCCATCAATTTCGACGCGGCCACCGAGCGCCTGCTGGTGCCGCTGCTCAGTGGCGCCCAGGTCGTGCTGCGGGCCCAGGGGCAGTGGGACGCCGAGCAAATCTGCGGGTTGATCCGCCAGCACCGGATCAACATCCTCGGTTTCACCCCCAGCTACGGCAGCCAGTTGGCGCAGTGGCTGGCGACCCAGGGGCAAACCCTGCCGGTGCGCATGTGCATTACCGGCGGTGAAGCGCTGACTGGCGAACACTTGCAGCGGATTCGCGCCGCGTTCACGCCGAGCCTGTTCTTCAATGCCTACGGCCCCACCGAGACTGTAGTCATGCCGTTGGCGAGCCTGGCACCGGAGCAGTTGGAGGAGGGCGCGGGCAGTGTGCCGATCGGCAGCGTGATCGGCGCACGGCGGGCCTATATTCTCGACGCCGAGCTGGCCGTGGTGCCCCAGGGCGCGCCTGGTGAGCTGTACGTCGGCGGAGCGGGCCTGGCCCAGGGTTACCACCAGCGTCCGGGCCTGACTGCGGAGCGCTTCGTCGCCGACCCGTTTGGCGCCGACGGCGGACGGCTGTACCGCACCGGCGACCTGGTGCGCCAGCGCACCGATGGCCTGGTGGAGTATCTGGGACGAATTGACCATCAAGTGAAGATCCGTGGTTTCCGCATCGAACTGGGGGAAATCGAAACCCGCCTGCTGGAGCACGCCACGGTGCGCGAGGCTGTGGTGGTGGCCCTCGACACGCCGGCCGGCAAGCAGTTGGTCGGCTATCTGGTGGCCGAGGGCGGTCAGGACACCGAGCAGCAAGCGATGTTGCGCGAAGCCTTGAAGCAGCACCTCAAGGCACAGCTACCGGATTACATGGTGCCGGCCCACCTGATCCTGTTGGCGAGCATGCCACTGACCGCCAACGGCAAACTCGACCGCCGGGCGCTGCCGTTGCCGGACCCTGAGCTCAGTCGCCAACACTACGTGGCGCCCAGCAATGCCCTTGAGCAGACCCTGGCGAGCATTTGGTGCGAAGTGCTGAACGTCGGCCAGATCGGCCTCCATGACAATTTTTTCGAGCTGGGCGGCGATTCGATTCTGTCGATCCAGGTCGTCAGCCGTGCGCGGCAGCAGGGCATCCATTTCACGCCGCGCGATCTGTTCCAGCACCAGACCGTGCAGACGTTGGCTGCCATCGCCAGCCACAGCCCGCAAGTGAGCGCCGAGCAGGGGCTGCTGACGGGTGAGTCTGCGCTGACGCCGATCCAGCATTGGTTCTTCGACCAGCCGATTGCCAATCGGCATCACTGGAACCAGGCGCTGTTGCTGGAGCCGGCCAGTGTCCTGGAACCGCAAGCGCTGGAACAGGCCCTGCGTGCGGTCTTCCAGCATCACGACGCCTTGCGCCTGGGCTTTGCCGAAGTCGCCGGGCACTGGCGCGCCGAGTACCGGCCGTTGACCGACGCCACCCTGTTGCAGCAGCTGAGCGCAGACGCCGCTGAGGCTTGCGAAAGCAGCTTCGCCGAGGCCCAGCGCAGCCTGGATCTGCCCGACGGGCCGCTGCTGCGAGCCGTGCTGGCGCAGTTGCCCGATGGCCGGCAACGGTTGCTGATCGTCATCCATCACTTGGTGGTAGACGGTGTGTCGTGGCGGGTGCTGATGGACGACCTGCAAACCGTTTACCGGCAGATCGGCGCCGGCCAAGCGCCCGAACTACCGGCCAAGACCAGCCCGTCGCGGGACTGGGCGGCACGCTTGCAAGCCTATGCCGCAAGCGAGTCCCTGCGCGAGGAACTGGGCTGGTGGCAGGCTCAGTTGAGCGGCCCGCAGGTCGCGTTGCCTTGTGCGCGACCTGACGGCGCCATGGCAGAGCGGCACGCTGAAACCGTCAGCGTGCGCCTGGACGCCGAGCGTACCCGGCAACTGCTGCAACAGGCGCCGAGCGCCTATCGCACCCAGGTCGACGACCTGCTGCTGACTGCACTGGCCCGCGTGGTGTGCCGCTGGAGCGGGCATGCCTCGGCACTCGTCCAGCTCGAAGGCCATGGTCGCGAAGCGCTGTTCGACGATATCGACCTGACCCGCACCGTGGGCTGGTTCACCAGCGCGTATCCGGTACGTCTGAGTCCGGCGGATGAAGACGTTGGCGCCTCGATCAAAGCCATCAAGGAACAACTGCGCGCCGTGCCGCACAAAGGCCTGGGTTATGGCGTGCTGCGTTATCTCAGTGACGCGCCGACGCGCGCCGCCATGGCCGGGTTGCCGCAGGCTGCGATCACGTTCAACTACCTGGGCCAGCTCGACCAGACCCTGGGCCGCGAGGCGCTGTTCCAGCCATTGAACGAGCCGCTGGGCGCGATCCATGACCCCGATGCGCCGCTGCCCAACGAGCTGAGCGTCGACAGTCAGGTCAGCGGTGGCGAGTTGGTGCTGCGCTGGACCTTCAGCCGCGAACGCCATGCCAGGAACACCATCGAGACCCTCGCCGACACTTACCTCGAAGAATTGCAACGGTTGATCGCCCATTGCCTGACGGACGAGGCGGGCGGTCTCACACCGTCGGACTTCCCCCTGGCGAATCTGACCCAGGGCCAGCTCGACAGCCTGCCGGTGCCGGCCGGGCAGATCGAAGACGTCTACCCATTGACGCCGATGCAGGAGGGCATGTTGTTGCACACCCTGCTGGAACCGGGCACCGGCCTGTACTACATGCAGGACCGCTACCGCATCAACAGCGAACTGGACCCGCAGCGCTTCGCCCAGGCGTGGCAGGCCGTCATCGCTCGCCACGAGGCCCTGCGCGCCTCGTTCTGCTGGAACGTTGGCGAAGACATGCTGCAAATCATCCATAAACCGGGTAGCACCGCGCTGGATTATCTCGATTGGCGCCAAGTGCCCGAAGACCAGCAGGAATCCCGCCTGCAAGCCTTGCTCAAGGGCGAGCGCGAAGCCGGCTTCGATCTGTTGAACCAGGCGCCGTTCCACCTGCGACTGATCCGGGTCGGCGCGGCGCGCTACTGGTTCATGATGAGCAACCACCACATCCTCATCGATGCCTGGTGCCGTTCGCTGCTGATGGATGACTTCTTTGAGATCTACAGCGCCCTGGGTGAGCAGCGTGAGCCGCAACTGGCCGTGCCGCCGCGCTATCGCGACTATATCGGCTGGCTGCAACACCAGAGCCTGGCCGAGGCCCGGCAATGGTGGAAGCGCAACCTGCAAGGTTTCGAGCGGACCACGCCGATCCCCAGCGACCGTCCGTTCCTGCGCGAACATGCCGGTGACAGCGGTGGCATGATCGTCGGTGATTGCTACACCCGCCTCGACGCCCGGGACGGTGTGCGTCTGCGGGAACTGGCCCAGGCCCATCAACTGACGGTCAACACTTTCGCCCAGGCCGCGTGGGCCCTGGTGCTGCGCCGGGTCAGCGGTGATCGGGACGTATTGTTCGGCGTCACCGTGGCCGGGCGACCGGTGGAACTTCCGCAGATGCAACGCACCGTGGGCCTGTTCATCAACAGCGTCGCGTTGCGGGTGCAGATGCCCGAGGCTCATCAGCCTTGCAGCGTGCGGCAGTGGCTTGGCGGCTTGCTGGACAGCAACATGCAGTTGCGTGAGTACGAGTACCTGCCGCTGGTGAACATCCAGGAGGCCAGCGAGCTACCCAAGGGCCAGCCGCTGTTCGACAGCCTGTTCGTGTTCGAGAACGCCCCGGTGGAGGTTTCGGTACTGGACCGTGCCCAACGTCTCAACGCGACCTCTGACTCAGGGCGCACCCACACCAACTTCCCGTTGACGGCGGTCTGCTATCCGGGGGATGACCTGGGGCTGCACCTTTCCTATGACCAGCGTTACTTCGATGAACCGACGGTCCAGGGACTGTTGGCGCAGTTCAAGCGTCTGCTACTGGCGTTGATGGACGGTCTGCACGGCGACATGGCCGAGCTGCCGTTGATTGGCGCCGAGGAACGGGAGTTTTTGATCGACGGCTGCAACCAGAGCGAGCAGGCCTATGCCCTCGATCGCAGCTACGTCGAGCTGTTCGAGGCCAATGTCGCGGCCTATCCACAGCGCACCGCCGTCACCTGCCTGGACGTCAGCTACAGCTACGCGCAATTGAACGAATGCAGCAACCGCCTCGGCCACGCCCTGGTCGAGCTGGGGGTAGGCCTGGATCAACCGGTGGCGTTGCTGGCCGAACGGGATGCGCAGTTGCCGGGCATGATCATCGGCAGTTTCAAGGCCGGTGCCGGCTACCTGCCGCTGGACCCGGGCCTGCCAGGTCAGCGCCTGAGCCGTATCATCGAGTTGAGCCGCACGCCGTTGCTGGTCTGCACCCGGGCCTGTCACGCCCAGGCGTTGGCCCTGCTCGATGAATTCGCCTGTGCCGGGCGGCCGAGATTGCTGGTCTGGGAAGACGTCCAGGCCAGTGACGTTTCGTCGCAAAACCCCGGCATCTACAGCGGGCCGGACCATCTGGCCTACGTGATCTATACCTCCGGCTCCACGGGTCTGCCCAAGGGTGTGATGGTGCAGCAGCGTGGCATGCTCAACAACCAGCTGAGCAAAGTGCCGTACCTGGCGCTGAGCGAAGCCGATGTGATTGCCCAGACCGCGTCCCAGAGTTTTGATATTTCCGTGTGGCAGTTCCTCGCCGCGCCGTTGTTCGGTGCCCGGGTGGACATCGTGCCCAACGCCATCGCGCACGACCCGCAAGGGCTGCTCGAACACGTCCAGCGCCAGGGCATCACGGTGCTGGAAAGCGTGCCGTCGCTGATCCAGGGCATGCTGGCCCAGGCGCGCATCGGCCTCGATGGCCTGCGCTGGATGCTGCCTACCGGTGAAGCGATGCCGCCGGAACTGGCCCGTCAATGGTTGCTGCGTTATCCGGATATCGGTCTGGTGAACGCCTACGGCCCGGCCGAATGTTCCGATGACGTGGCGTTCTTCCGCGTCGACATGGCCTCGACCCATGGCACTTATCTGCCGATCGGCACACCGACCGACAACAACCGCTTGTACCTGCTCGACGACGCACTGGACCTGGTGCCGCTGGGCGCCGTTGGCGAGCTGTGCGTGGCGGGCACCGGGGTGGGGCGCGGTTATGTCGGCGATCCGCTGCGTACTGCACCGGTGTTCGTGCCCAATCCTTTTGGCGCTGCGGGCGAGCGGCTGTATCGCACCGGCGACCTGGCCCGGCGGCGCCGCGACGGCGTGCTGGAATACGTCGGGCGCATCGACCATCAAGTGAAGATTCGCGGCTATCGCATCGAGCTGGGCGAAATCGAAGCGCGGTTGCATGAACAGCCGGAGGTGCGCGATGGCGCGGTCGGCGTACAGGAGGGCGCCAATGGCAAGTATCTGGTGGGCTACCTGGTTGCCGCCGACTCGGCGCTGAGCCCGGCCGAACGCCTGGAGCGCATCAAGCAACGCCTGCGTGCCGAGTTGCCGGAGTACATGGTGCCGCTGCATTGGCTGTGGCTCGAGCGCTTGCCGCTCAACGCCAACGGCAAGCTCGACCGCAAGGCTCTGCCAGCCCTGGAGATCGGCCAGTTGCAAAGCCAGGACTACCAGGCCCCCGGCAATGCCCTGGAGCAGACCCTGGCCGACATCTGGGCCCAGGTGCTGAGTGTCGAACGGGTGGGCGTGCGGGACAACTTCTTTGAACTGGGCGGCCATTCGCTGCTGGCGACGCAGATCGCCTCACGGGTGCAACAGGTGTTGCAACGCAACGTGCCGCTGCGGGCGATGTTCGAGTGCAGTACGGTGCAGGAACTGGCGGCCTACATAGAGGGGCTGGCAGCCGGTGAAATCACTGAGGAGAAGGTGGATCGGTTGAATGATCTGATGGCGGAGTTGGAGGGGTTGTAGTTTTACTGTGCCTATAAGGACCTCATCGCGAGCAGGCTCGCTCCCACAGGGGACTGGTCGGTGACGCAAGCCCTGTGTGGAGCGAGCCCGCTCGCGATGGCATCAGCCCAGGCACTGAAAAGCCCAAGGTTGACGTCTGGCCCGGCACGGCTCAGTCTCCCCAGGGTTTTTTCTACTCTCAAACAAGGAGGTCTCTGATGCCCATCGCGATGATTGACGGACAACCCCTTAATTACCTGGACCAAGGCCAGGGCCCGGTGGTGTTGCTGGGCGGCAGCTATCTGTGGGACCACACCATGTGGGCGCCGCAGATCGAGGTGCTGTCCAGGGAGTACCGGGTGATCGCTCCGGACCTGTGGGGCCACGGCCAGTCCGGGCCGATGCCTGAGGGCATGAGTTCGCTGAACGACCTGGCCCGTCAGATGATGGAGCTGCTGGATTATCTGAGCATCGACCGCTTTCACCTGGTGGGGCTTTCGGTTGGCGGGATGTGGGGCACGCGGTTGGCGCTGGCGGCGCCTACGCGGATCCAGTCGCTGGTGTTGATGGACACTTACGTGGGCGTCGAGCCGGAGCAGACCCGTCAGTACTACTTTTCGCTGTTCGACAAGATCGAAGCCAGTGGCAGCATCCCCGAGCCACTGCTGGACATTATCGTGCCGATCTTCTTCCGGCCGGGCATCGATCCACAGTCGGCGCTGTACCAGCAGTTCCGCGCCACCCTGGCCGCGCTGCCGGCGGATCGCCTGATCAACAGCGTCGTGCCGCTGGGGCGGATCATTTTCGGCCGCGACGACATGCGGATGCGCCTGCATGAACTCAACGCCCAGCGTACCCTGGTGATGTGCGGCGACCAGGACAAACCCCGGCCGCCGTCCGAGGCGCTGGAAATGGCCGAAATGATTGGCTGTTTGCATGTGCTGGTCCCGGACGCGGGGCATATTTCCAACCTGGAGAATCCGGAGTTCGTGACCGAGGCATTGCTGAAGGTTTTGCGTAGCTGACCCACCGCTATCGTCGGATCGCCGCCCGGAGCAGGCTCGCTCCCACATTTACACCTGTGGCTCAGGTTTCGGGGGGGCCGCAAATCCCCTGTGGGAGCGCAATACCGGTCACTTAAGGACGTCACCGCCCCGTGGCGAGGGAGCTTGCTCCCGCTGGGCTGCGTAGCAGCCCCAAAAGCTTGGGACCGCTGCGCGCTCCAGCGGGAGCAAGCTCCTTCGCCACGACAGGTGATAAATCTTTAGTGAACAGCATTACCTGTGGGAGCGGGCTTGCTCGCGAAAGCGGTGGATCAGTCTGGATAGATTTTGGATGTGCCGCCGTATTCGCGAGCAAGCTCAGTGTTACTTCGGCCCGAGAATCTTCACCAGTTTGTCCGGTGACGGCGCTCCTTGCTGTTGCTGCAGTTCACCTTTGTCATCCAGGTAGAAAATCGCCGGGGTGGCGGACAGTTCCAGTTCGTCCATCAACTGTTGGTTGGCATCGAGTTTCGCCTGGATCGCCGGCGGGATGTCCTTGAGCGGTTTCAAGGCGCTGCCCTTGCCGGCCTTTTCATGGGTTTCCAGGGCTTTCTCCGGCTCTTTTGCCGCAAGCAACGCGGCGGATTTGCCCGGGCTGTCTTCGCGGATGATGCCCACCATGATGTGCCGCAGCTGGACCTTGCCGGCCTTGACCCAGGGCCGTGCCTGTTCCCAGAACATATTGCAGTAGGGGCAGTTCGGATCACTGAACAGGTACACCGTGCGTGGTGCGTCCTTGTTGCCATCGGCGATCCAGTTGCTGCGCTCCATCTTCGCCCAGATTTCCTTCGCCATCGGGGCATACACCAGTTTTTGCAGTGGCTCGGCGCTCAAGTCCTTGCCGTCGGCGTCGTACAGATTGCCCAGCAGGACGTGTTGCCCGTCCGCCGTCAGGTACAGGGTCATGCCACGGTTCTGGTACTGCGCCGCATAACCGCGCAAGCCGCCCGGTGCCTCGAAACTGCCAATGATTTTCGCGCCCTTGGCTTCGATCTTCTTGATGGCCGCGGGCAGCTCTTCGGCCTGGAGCAGCGGAGCCTGCGCCAGTGCGGCGATAACGGCCAGGGTCAGCAGGTGGCGGAGGCGGGGCATGGGGATTTCCTTATGGTGGAGTGGGGTGCCGTGGTCGAACCCGGCGTGTCGAAGTTTTCCAGGGCGCGGGCCAGGCTCGCCTCTGACAGTTCGCCCAGGTGGCTGCCCAGCAGGCGGCCATCGGCGCTATAGAACAGGGTGGTCGGCAAGGCCATGGAACCGACCGCCTGGCCGAGGCGACCGCTGCCGTCGAACAGCACGTTGGTCAGGCTCAAGCCTTGGGTGGCCAGGAAGGTACTGACGCTTTGCATGCTTTCGGCCTGGTTGACGAACAGGAACGTCAGGTCCGGCCGTTGCTGTTGCGCGGCTTCCAGCACCGGCATTTCCCGCCGGCAGGGTGGGCACCAGGTGGCCCAGAGATTGATTACCAGGGGCCCGCCTTGATAATCGGTGAGTTTCACCGTCGCGCCGTCGGCGTTGCGCAGGTTGATCTCCGGTAGCCGCGTGCCTTGCTCGTAGATCGTCAACGACAGCGTCGCCAGCAGCCAGAACAGCAAGCCGCTGCCGACCCCGAAACCCATTGGCCGGCGCAGGGCTGGCCGGCGTCGGGCCCACAGCAACGCCGCAAGCACCAGCACAACGATGCCCGGCCAGGCGAGGAAGCCGCCATCGCGCAGATCGACGATCTGCCACAGGTCGTCCTGGTAATGCCGCCAGTAGGCCGCGACAAACCCGACTCGCGCGGCCAGGAGCCCCAACAGGAACAGCACGAACAGCACCGACTCGGGATTTTCGCCACCGCGCCTGGCCACCCGCCAGCCAACCAGGGTCGCCAGCGCCAGGGCGCTGATCAGCAGCAAATGATTTAGCGCGATGGCAAAAGTGCCCAGGGTCAGGGTCAGCATCAGCGCGCGTCCCGGGTGCGATTCCAGCGCTCAAGAAAATCCCCGGCGTTGATCTCGCCGGTGATTCGCTGATTGCGACGCTCCTGGCCGTCGGCACCGATCCATAACAGGCTGGGCGGCCCGGGCACCTGGTAGCGGCTGAGCAATTCACGGCTGGCGGGGTTGTCGGCGGTCACGTCCAGGCGCAGCAGGCGCACGCCTTTGAGGACGTCCAGCACGTCGGCGCGACCGAACACCTGTTTCTCCATGATTTTGCAGGACACGCACCAGTCGGCGTAGTAATCCACCAGCACCCACTGGCCCTGGGCCTTGGCCGCGTCCAGTTCCCGTTGCAGCGCGGCGGGCTCGCTGATCGTGACGAAGGCGTCGTGCACGCTGACGGTCGCGTTGCCCTGGCCGCCGGTGTAGACCTTCAGCGGTTGGAACAGATCGTCACTGCCACCGGCGGCGCCCACTACCAGCACGCTGCCCCACAGGCCGAACAGCAGTGACGCACTGCCGCAGGCATAGGCCATGCGCCCGAATCCTTCGGTCTGGCGCCAGGCGCTGTAGGCAGCAATCAGCAACAGCACGCCCCACAGCCCGACCCACAGCGAGCCGTCGATCACCGGGCGAATCATCAACAGTGCGGTGCCCAGGAACAAAAAGCCGAACACGCCCTTGACCAGGTCCATCCAGGCGCCGGGCTTGGGCAGGAAACGGTTGCCCACGGTGACCAGCAGCAACAGCGGCAGGCCGATGCCGACGCCCATGGCAAACAGGATCAGCCCGCCATGCAGCGCGTTGCCGCTCTGGGCGATGTACAACAGCGCGCCGGCCAGCGGCGCGGTCATGCACGGGCCTACCAACAGCCCGGACAGCGCGCCGAGAATCCCCGCGCCCAACAGACTGCCGCCGCGCCGCTGGCGACCGGCGTTCTCCAGGCGGTCGCGCAGGGTGGCCGGCAATTGCAATTCGAAGAAACCGAACATGGGCAGGGCCAACACCACGAACACTGCTGCGAACGCGCCCAGCAGCCAGGGTTGTTGCAGCAGCGCCTGCAAGTTGGCCCCCAGCAGCGCGGCAAGTACGCCCAGGGCGGCATACACCAAGGCCATGCTGATCACGTAGCTGCCGGCCAGCGCCAGGCCCCGCCGGGGCCCGGCGCCGCTGCCCACCACCAACCCGGCCAGGATCGGCAGCATGGGCAGGGAGCAGGGGGTGAACGCCAGCAGCAGGCCGAGGCCGAAGAACACCAGCAGGCTCCAACCCAGGGCCCGTTGTTGCAGACCGCTGGCCAGGGCTTGGTCCGGCGCTTCGCCGCCGGCAACGACTGGCGCATTTCCACCGAGGTCGACCACTTGGGTCTGGGGCGGATAACACAGGCCAGCGTCGGCACAGCCCTGGAAGCCGACCTTGATCTTGCCGGTCGCACCGGCGGGGATCTTCAGCTCCAGGGCCTGGCGATAAACTTGCTGGTCGCCGAAAAACTCGTCGCTGTGAGCCTCACCCTCCGGCAACATCGGTTTCTGCCCATCGGCGAGGCCGTCGAACTTGAGTCGCTGCTGGTACAGGTAGTAACCATCGGCAATCTGCCAGAACAACTGGGTTTCGCCGGAGTCCAGGCGTTCGGAGGTGAACACGAAAGCCTTTTCCACCGGCAGGAATTCGGGTTTGGTCTCGAAGGGATTCGCAGCCTGGGCCAGGCCCGACAGCAACAGCAGCCACAGCAAAAACAATCGACGCATGGATAAAGCCTTAGAACGAAGCAAGTGGAACGCACGATGGCGGCTGGCGATTAACCGTCGATTAACCGCCGGTTGACCCCGGCGGCAACCGCCAGGCAGCAATGATCGCCCCTATTGGCCGTACTCGTCGCATAATGTCGGCTTAATCGGCCGGCGGCCTAATGTACCTTTTTCCACGGGGCTTACCATGCGTGTACTGGTCTGCGAAGACGATGAGTTGATTGCCAGCGGGATCGTCGCCGGGCTGACGGCCCAGGGCCTGACCGTCGAGCACGTCGCCACGGCCTCGGCGGCGCGGGCCATGGTCGGCGTGGCCGAGTTCGACGTCATGGTCCTCGACCTGGGCCTGCCCGACGAAGACGGCCTCAAGCTGCTCCGGCAACTGCGCCAGCAAGGCCTGGAGATCCCCGTATTGATCCTCACCGCCCGGGATTCGGTGACCGACCGGGTCGACGGCTTGCAGGCCGGCGCCGACGACTATCTGCTCAAGCCCTTCGACCTGCGTGAACTGGCGGCGCGCCTGCACACCTTGCTGCGGCGTGTGGCCGGGCGCAGCGTCAATCTGATCGAGCACGGCCGCCTGACCTACGACCCCAGCAGCCGCGAAACCACCCTGGACGGCCAGCCGGTGGACCTGTCCCGACGCGAACAGTCGCTGTTACAGGCCTTGTTGCACAGCCGCGGTCGGGTACTGTCTACCGAACAGCTCAAGGACAGCGTCTACGGGTTCAACGACGAACTGGAAAGCAACGCCCTGAACGTGCACATCCATCATCTGCGGCGCAAGCTGGGCAATGGCATTGTCGAGACCGTGCGTGGCCTGGGTTATCGCCTGGGGCCGGCCGACGGTGGGGAATCGTCCAAGTGATGAGCCTGCGACTGCGCCTGAGTCTGACGCTCGGCGCGGCCTTCGCCCTGATCTGGGCCCTGGCTGCGGCGTGGATGCTCAGTGACCTGCGCAACCAGATGATGTTTTCCCTCGACCAGCGTCTGGTGGCTTCGGCGCGGATGGTCGCCGGGCTCCTTGAGCAAATGCCGCCACTGCCGAGCAAGGGCGATGGCACGCACTTCAGCGCTGAACAGCTGAGTATTCCCGGCGGCATGGCCTGCCAGGTCAGTTCCTTACGTGGCGAAATCCTCGCTCGCAGTCACGGCACCCCGGAGCAACCGCTGGAAGCCGAGAAAATCGGCTTTCGTGACCAGATGATCGATGGTGCGCCCTGGCGCAGTTTCACCCTGGTCCGGGGCGATTTGCGCATTACCACTGCCGACCGGCAGATCGAGCGCGAAGCCTTGAACCTCTCAGTGCTGCTGGCGGCTTCGGTGCCGGTGGGCGTGGCACTGCTGGGCTGCCTTTGTCTGTTGTGGCTGGGCATCGGTCAGGGCCTGGCGCCGCTCAATCGGATGCGCGATGCATTGATGCGGCGCAATGCCGACTCTCTCGAACCTTTGCAGATTCATCCGCTGCCCAGTGAATTGCGGCCGTTGCTGGAAACCCAGAATCAGTTGTTCCAACGCATCGGCAAGACCATCGAACGCGAACGGCGCCTGACCGGTGACGCCGCCCACGAACTGCGCAGCCCGTTGACGGCGATCAAGACGCACCTGCAGGTGGCGCGCATGACCGAGGGCGCCGCCCGCGACCAGTCCCTGGCCCGGGCCGAGGAGGGCGCCGACCGTCTGCACCGTACCCTTGAACAGTTGCTGTTGCTGGCGCGGGTCGAAGGCAGCCTGTCGTTCGACGACGGCGTGCAGTGCAACGCCGAGCAGGTCGCACGGCTGGCGGTCCAGGACGCGGCCAGCGGCGATTCGCGGCGGATCAACTTGCATGTTTCGCCAGGATTGTCCGACGCACCGGTGCAGATGCCGGCGGTGCTCGCCATCGCCGCGGTGCGTAACCTGCTGGATAACGCCTTGCGCCATACTCCCGGCGATACCGAGGTGCAGTTGAGCCTGGAAATGATCGGCCAGCGTGTGCGTTTCCAGGTTCGCGACCATGGGCCGGGCATCGCCGCCGACGATCTCCAGCACCTGACCCAGCGCTTCTGGCGCAGCGGCCAGAGCACCGGTTGCGGACTGGGGCTGGCCATTGTTCAGGCCATCGTCCAGCGCTGCGGTTGCGGGCTGCATTTCGACAGCCGCCCGGATGGTTTGCGAGTGGAGTTGACGGTGCCGGTGCAGTCGCTGCCCGGCTAATACCGGAGTCCCGATTGGCAGCGATCAAAGGTGGCGAGGGAGCTTGCTCTCGCTGGGCTGCAAAGCAGCCCCTCCTGCCGTGGAGCGCAGACAGTCTGACCCATTGGGGGGGCCGGTTTGGGCCCGCTGCGCGGTCCAGCGGGAGCAAGCTCCCTCGCTACGGGATCCGGGTAATGCCGATATATGCTCGGTGTTCCTATCCGGAGCGGGTGCCCTGCACCTTGAGAAGCCCTGCCCGGCAAAGTTCGATCCTGGGGTAAATCCCTTCTTCGCTGGTGCGTTTCCCCAACAGGAAACCTGCACATGTGTGCCCAGCGAGGTCGAGAAATGTCAGTCGCCAACAGCCTTATCGAAGCACAGCCGGCGCGGGTCAACCCTGCGCCGACCGAGACGCTGTACCAGTTCAACGAAACGCCGCTACTGGCCCGCCAGAGTCGCCAGGAGTCCAACGCCCGCAGTTATCCTCGGCGTATCCCGTTGGCGCTCAAGCGGGCCCGGGGGATACATGTCGAGGACGTTGAAGGGCGTACTTTCATCGATTGCCTGGCTGGTGCCGGGACTCTGGCCTTGGGGCACAACCATCCGGTGGTGATCGAGGCGATCCGGCAGGCGCTGGACGACGAACTACCGCTGCACACCCTGGACCTGACCACCCCGGTCAAAGACCGCTTCGTCCAGGACCTGTTCGGCCTGTTGCCGCCGGCGCTGGCTGGCGAGGCGAAGATCCAGTTCTGCGGCCCCACAGGCACCGACGCAGTGGAAGCCGCGTTGAAACTGGTGCGCACCGCCACCGCACGCTCTACGGTGCTGTCGTTCCAGGGCGGTTATCACGGCATGAGCCAGGGGGCGTTGAGCCTGATGGGCAGCCTGGGGCCGAAGAAACCCCTGGGCGCCTTGCTTGGCAATGGCGTGCAATTCATGCCGTTCCCCTACGACTACCGTTGCCCGTTCGGGCTGGGTGGCAACGAAGGCGTCAGGGCCAATCTGCATTATCTGGAAAACCTGCTGAACGATCCCGAGGCCGGGGTGCAGTTGCCGGCGGCGGTGATTGTCGAGGTGGTGCAGGGCGAGGGCGGGGTGATTCCCGCCGACCTCGATTGGTTGCGCGGCTTGCGGCGAATCACCGAGCAGGCGGGCGTGGCGCTGATCGTCGACGAAATCCAGAGCGGTTTCGGCCGCACCGGCAAAATGTTCGCCTTCGAGCACGCCGGGATCATCCCCGACGTGGTGGTGCTGTCCAAGGCCATCGGCGGCAGCTTGCCGCTGGCGGTGGTGGTGTATCGCGACTGGCTCGACACCTGGTTGCCGGGCGCCCATGCCGGGACCTTCCGCGGTAACCAGATGGCCATGGCCGCCGGTTCCGCCGTGATGCGTTACCTGGTGGAGCACAACCTGCCGGCCCATGCCGCCGCCATGGGCGAGCGCTTGAGCGAGCATCTGCGGATCTTGCAGCGCGAATTCCCGCAACTGGGGGACATTCGTGGTCGTGGACTGATGCTCGGCGTCGAACTGGTGGACCCACAGGGTAAGCCGGACGCCCTCGGTCATCCACCGGTGGATGCCCGCCTGGCGCCGCGGCTGCAGCGCGAATGCCTCAAGCGCGGGCTCATCCTGGAGCTGGGCGGTCGTCAAGGCGCCGTGGTGCGTTTCCTGCCGCCGTTGATCATCACGGCGGCGGAAATCGACCGGGTCGCGGAAATTTTCGGTCGGGCGTTGAAGGCCGCGGTTGCCGATACCTAATTTTCCACCGGCCTGGTACGTTCCTTACATATCCCGGCTGCGCATGCGCCGCAGCGAACCTCGAGCAAAGATGGAGAAACACCCATGACTTCAGTATTCGACCGCGAGGACATCGTCTTTCAGGTCGTGGTCAACCACGAAGAGCAATATTCGATCTGGCCCGACTACAAGGCCATCCCTGAAGGCTGGCGTACCGTCGGCAAAAGCGGGTTCAAGAAAGAGTGCCTGGCCTACATCGAAGAGGTCTGGACCGACATGCGCCCCTTGAGCTTGCGCAAGAAAATGGAAGAGCAGGCGGCTGCGGTGCATTGATTCAAGGCAGCGCCGCGGCTTTTTGTGGGAGCGGGCTTGCTCGCGAATGCGGTATGTCATCCACCTGATGCGTCGACTGACACACTGCTTTCGCGAGCAAGCTCGCTCCCACAGGTTTGTGGTTCAGCCCTCCGCCACCAGAAACTCAATCAATGCCCGTGCCGCCGCCGGCAGTTGCCGGTGGGGCGGGTAGATCACCGAGAACGGCCGGCTGCGCCCGGCAAATGCTTTCAGTACTTCCACCAGTTCACCGCGCTCGATGCGCTCGCGGACGATGAAGTCATAGGTCTGGCAAATCCCCATTCCTGCCAAGGCCAGGGACACGCTGCCCAGCACATCGTCGGTCACCTGCACATCCCCCACCGGCAACCATTCCCGGTCCTCCTGACGCTGGCGAAACAGCCACGGCGCGACGCGCCCGCTGCTGGGCATCACGAAAGGCAGGCAAGCGTGGGCAGCTAAATCGTCTATGTGCTGGGGCGTACCGGCACGCACCAGGTATTGCGGGGCGGCCACCAGGCACAGGCGGGCGTCTTCGAGTTTACGTCCGACCAGTGCGCTGTCTGGCAACTGCCCAAGGCGGATCGCCAGGTCATACCCTTCGGCCACCAGGTCGACATTGCGGTTGGTGATGCTCAGCTCGACCCGCACCTGCGGACAGGCCAGGGCGAAGCGCGCCAGCAGCGACGGCAGGCGGTAATGGCCATAGGTGGTTGGCACGCTCAGGCGCACGCGACCGGTCAAGACCCCGTCCTGGCCCTGGATCCGCCGTTCGGCATCGTCGATCAAAGCAAAGGCGGAGCGTGACTGCTCCAGATACAGGGCACCGGCATCGGTCAGGTTCAGCCGTCGGGTGGTGCGCCGCAACAATTGCACCCCCAGCCGCGCTTCGAGGCGCGAGATGGCCCGGCTCAGCACGGAGGGCGTGGTGCCCAGAGCCACGGCACCGGCGCTGAGGGTGCCTTTTTCCACGACCGTGACGAAGGCTTCCACGTCGGCCAGGTGATCGAATCGACGGGCCATTATTGCCTCCAGGGGCCAAGTGATGTTCGCGTCGCCGAGTTTATCGCCGGTCGGGGCATCAATACAGTGGGCGCAACTTCCTCCCAAGCCTTCTGGAGTCATCATGAAAAAGCTCACACCCCTGGCAATCGCCGCCGCGTTGGCGGCCTCCAGCGTCGCAGCCCATGCCGATAACGTGCTGGTGGTCCTGTCGGATGCCGATCACTTGGATCTGCGCGACGGCAAGGTCTTTTCCACCGGTTTCTACCTCAACGAACTGCTGCAACCGGTCAAGCTGTTGCTGGACGCCGGCCATCAGGTGACCTTTGCCACCCCCGAAGGCAAGGCTCCGACCCTCGATCGCTCGTCAGTGGACAAAATGTACTTCAACAACGATGCGGCGGAGCTGGAGCGCTACCAGGCGCTGCTGGCCCAGCTGAAAATCACCTCGGCCGCAGAGTCGCCCGTGGTCAGCCTGGCCCGCGTCGAACAGCAGGGCCTGGACCGTTTCGATGCCTTGTACATTCCGGGCGGCCATGCGCCCATGCAGGATTTGCTCACCAGTGCGCCTTTGGGCCGGGTGCTGACGCATTTTCATGACAAGGGTAAAACCACCGCGCTGGTCTGCCACGGGCCGATTGCGCTGCTGTCGACATTGCCCAACGCCCAGGGCTTCGTCGGCCAGCTGACCGCCAAAGGCCAGGCCTCGGCCCCGTCGGACTGGATCTACGCCGGGTACAAAATGACCGTAATCAGCAATCAGGAAGAGGAACTGGCCAAGGGGCTGTTGGGCGGTGGAAGTATGAAATTCTACCCACAGACCGCGTTGCAGCAGGCTGGCGGGCAGTACAGCAGTAACACCGCGCCGTGGACCGCCCATGTGGTGAAGGATCGGGAATTGATCACCGGCCAGAATCCGGCCTCGGCGCTGGCGGTGGGGCAGGAGTTGGTTGGGCGGTTGAGTCACTGAACTCAGAGTAAGCCCTGATCCCCTTGTGGGAGCGAGCCTGCTCCGGGCGGCGATCCGACGATAGCGGTGGGTCAGCAGAATTTGTGCTGGCTGACACTCCGCAATCGCGAGCGAGCTCGCTCCCACAAGGTCTTGTGTTGGTGCGGGTTTATTTGAACCGCCGCTCCACCCCTTTCTCCACCAGGATCTTCGCCGATATCTCTTCCACCGAAAAATGCGTGGAATTGATATGGGGAATGTTCTCCCGCCGGAACAGGTTCTCCACCTCGCGCACTTCGAATTCGCACTGGGCGTAGCTCGAATAACGGCTGTTGGGCTTGCGCTCGTTGCGGATCGCGGTAAGGCGGTCCGGGTCGATGGTCAGGCCGAACAGCTTGTGCTGGTGGGCGCGCAGGGCGCTGGGCAGTTGCAGGCGCTCCATGTCCTCTTCGGTCAGCGGGTAGTTGGCCGCGCGGATGCCGAACTGCATCGCCATGTACAGGCACGTCGGCGTCTTACCACAGCGCGACACACCCACTAGGATCAGGTCGGCCTTGTCGTAATAATGCGTGCGTGCGCCGTCATCGTTGTCCAGCGCGAAGTTGACCGCCTCGATCCGCTCCATGTAGTTGGAGTTGTGCCCGATGGAATGGGACTTGCCGACCGAGTACGAGGAGTGCTCGCTCAGTTCCTGCTCCAGGGGCGCGAGGAAGGTGGAAAAAATGTCGATCATGAAACCATTGGACGTTGCGAGAATCTCACGGATGTCCTGATTGACGATGGTGTCGAAGATGATCGGGCGAAAACCGTCGGTTTCGGCGGCTTTATTGATTTGCTGTACCATCGCCCGCGCCTTGTCGACGCTGTCGATGTAGGGGCGTGTCAACTTGGTGAAGGTAATGTTTTCGAATTGCGCCAACAGGCTTTGACCTAGCGTTTCGGCCGTGATGCCGGTGCCGTCGGAGATAAAGAAAGCAGATCGTTTCATTTGCGCCTTGGGCCCTAGTGAGCTAGTGACGATTCTTGGATATGATAGGCGCGATTTGCCGGCCGCCAATGGCCCGCATTCTCACTTATTTTCCAGGTCCAGGCCATATCGCCGGCATTCGCTCCCCTGGAGCTGTCCGGTGCCTTGAGCTTTTCCAACACAGTTAGTGGAGAGATCACCTTGGTAGAGTACGTAGTTTCCCTCGATAAGCTCGGCGTCCATGATGTGGAGCATGTGGGGGGCAAGAACGCATCCCTGGGCGAGATGATCAGTAACCTCGCCGGTGCCGGCGTATCGGTACCAGGTGGCTTCGCCACGACCGCTCAGGCTTATCGTGATTTCCTGGAACTGAGTGGCTTGAACCAACAGATCCATGAAGCGCTCGACGCCCTGGACGTGGATGACGTCAATGCCCTGGCCAAGACCGGTGCCCAGATCCGCCAGTGGATCATGGAAGCCGAGTTCCCCGAGCAACTGAACGCCGAGATCCGCACCGCCTTCGCCAAGCTGTCCGAAGGCAATCCCGACATTGCCGTCGCCGTACGCTCTTCGGCCACCGCCGAAGACCTGCCGGACGCTTCCTTTGCCGGCCAGCAGGAAACCTTCCTGAACATCCGCGGCGTGGACAACGTCATCCGCGCCGCCAAGGAAGTCTTCGCCTCCCTTTTCAACGACCGTGCCATTTCCTACCGCGTACACCAGGGCTTCGACCACAAGCTGGTGGCCCTGTCGGCAGGCGTGCAGCGCATGGTCCGCTCCGAAACCGGTACCGCCGGCGTGATGTTCACCCTCGACACCGAGTCGGGCTTCCGTGACGTGGTGTTCATCACCGGCGCCTACGGCCTGGGTGAAACCGTCGTGCAGGGCGCGGTGAACCCGGACGAGTTCTATGTCCATAAAGGCACGCTCCAGGCCGGCCGCCCGGCGATCCTGCGGCGTAACCTGGGCAGCAAGGCCATCAAGATGATCTACGGCGACGAAGCCAAGGCCGGTCGTTCGGTGAAAACCGTCGATGTGGACAAGGCCGAGCGCGCTCGTTTCTGCCTGACCGATGCGGAAGTCAGCGAGCTGGCGAAACAGGCGATGATCATCGAGAAACACTACAAGTGCCCGATGGACATCGAGTGGGCCAAGGACGGTGACGACGGCAAGCTGTACATCGTGCAGGCCCGTCCGGAAACCGTGAAGAGCCGCACCCAGGCCAACGTCATGGAGCGCTACCTGCTCAAGGAAACCGGCACCGTGCTGGTGGAAGGCCGCGCCATCGGCCAGCGTATCGGCGCCGGCAAGGTGCGGATCATCAACGACGTCTCGGAGATGGACAAGGTCCAGGCCGGCGACGTGCTGGTGTCCGACATGACCGACCCGGACTGGGAACCGGTGATGAAGCGCGCCAGCGCCATCGTCACCAACCGCGGCGGGCGGACCTGCCACGCGGCGATCATCGCCCGTGAGCTGGGCATCCCGGCGGTGGTCGGTTGCGGCAACGCCACACAACTGCTCAAGGATGGCCAGGGCGTGACCGTATCCTGCGCCGAGGGCGATACCGGCTACATCTTCGAAGGCGAGCTGGGCTTCGATATCAAGAAGAACTCCGTGGACGCCATGCCGGAGCTGCCGTTCAAGATCATGATGAACGTCGGCAACCCGGACCGCGCCTTTGACTTCGCGCAGTTGCCGAACGCCGGCGTGGGCCTGGCCCGCCTGGAGTTCATCATCAATCGCATGATCGGCGTGCACCCCAAGGCGCTGCTGAACTATGACGGCCTGCCGCCCGAGATCAAGGACAGCGTCGACAAGCGCATCGCCGGCTACGACGATCCGGTCGGTTTCTACGTCGAGAAACTGGTGGAAGGCATCAGCACCCTGGCTGCCGCCTTCTACCCGAAAAAGGTCATCGTGCGCCTGTCGGACTTCAAGTCCAACGAGTACGCCAACCTGATCGGCGGCAAGCTCTACGAGCCTGAAGAAGAAAACCCGATGCTGGGCTTCCGCGGCGCCTCGCGCTACATCAGCGAATCGTTCCGCGACTGCTTCGAGCTCGAGTGCCGCGCCCTCAAGCGCGTGCGCAACGACATGGGCCTGACCAACGTCGAGATCATGGTGCCGTTCGTGCGTACCCTCGGCGAAGCGAGCCAGGTGGTCGACCTGCTGGCGGAAAACGGTCTGGCACGCGGCGACAACGGCCTGCGCGTCATCATGATGTGCGAGTTGCCGTCCAACGCGATCCTGGCCGAAGAGTTCCTCGAATTCTTCGACGGTTTCTCCATCGGCTCCAACGACCTGACCCAGCTGACCCTGGGCCTGGACCGTGACTCCGGGATCATCGCGCACCTGTTCGACGAGCGGAACCCGGCGGTCAAGAAGCTGCTGGCCAACGCCATCGCTGCCTGCAACAAGGCCGGCAAGTACATCGGTATCTGCGGCCAAGGCCCTTCGGACCACCCGGACCTGGCCAAATGGCTGATGGAACAGGGTATCGAAAGCGTTTCGCTGAACCCGGACTCGGTGCTGGAGACCTGGTTCTTCCTGGCTGAGGGGCAGGGCGCGGTCTGATTGAGTGAACGGGCCGATCATGGCATCGCTGTTTTAAGGCAGGAGTTCATTGTGGCGAGGGAGCTTGCTCCCGCTTGAGTGCGAAGCACTCAAAAAAATGGGTCTGCTGCGCAGCCCAGCGGGAGCAAGCTCCCTCGCCACGGTATTTCACCTGTCTGAATTGAGCAGTGCTGTGCTCGAACGGTCCCTTTTGATTGAAACAGGGCGGGCTCCTGAGGGATGCCGCCCTTTTTTGTGCAAGAGCATTATGCAAAGCAGCAGCGACCTATTTCCTGTCGCTCTGATCAGCGCCGAGCGGCGCGGTGATCTGAGCGAAGACGTCTATCGTTTGAAACCCGGCAACAGCCCGGACTACAGCGTCGAACTGGCCGTAACCCGGCTGGGCATGGCCGATGCCGGCCCGACCCGGGGCGTCCCCGTGATCCTGTTGCATGGTAGTTTCTCCAACAGGCGTTTCTGGTATTCCCCCAAGGGCCTCGGGCTGGGGGCGCATCTGGCTCGCCTGGGCTTCGATGTCTGGATTCCCGAAATGCGCGGCCATGGCCTGTCCCAGCGTAACCAGGATTACCGCAACAACCGCGTGGCCGACTACGCCCGCTACGACTTGCCGGCCATCGGTGCCTTCGTGCGCGAGCAGAGCGCTCAGGTGCCGCACTGGATCGGCCATTCCCTGGGCGGCATCACCCTGGCGGCGGCGCTGGGCGGGCATTATCTGGGCGAGCCTGCCGTGGCCTCGGCAGCTTTTTTCGGCACCCAGGTCAGCCGCACCTACTGGCCGCTGAAAATTCCGCCTGTGGAATGGAGCGGCCGCTTTATCCTCAAGCGTTTTGCCCAATTGTCCGGCTCACGGCTCAAGCGCGGTCCCGAGGACGAGCCCATCGGCCTGGCCCTGGAGAGCATGCGCTGGTACGGGTTGTTCGGACGCTTCGGCGATGCCGAGAAAAATTGGTGGGCCGGCCTGGCCGATGTCCGCGTACCCGTGCTGGCAGTGAGCGCAGCGGGCGATCAGCAGGACCCCACCTGGGCTTGCCGCAAGCTGTTCGAGCAGATCGGCTCCGAGCACAAGCGGTTCGTGTGCCTGGGCCGCGAGCAGGGTTTCAACGATGATTTCGGCCATGTCGAGATGCTGGTCAGCAAAGCCGCGCAGGTTGAAGTCTGGCCGCTGGTCGCGCGTTGGCTGGACGATCAGGCTGCGCCATTGCAGGGGGAGACGCCCCGTCTGGCCGAGGCGGTCTGAGGCGAAGGCTCTGACAAGGGCATTTCGCTCTGGTCGGCTTGCGGCTAAGATATGACGCTTCACGCGGTTTCGGTCACAAACGGTTGCTCATTCAGTCTGAAGTCCCAGCCTTACAGGAGTTATTCGATGAACCATTACCTCACGCCTGACCTGTGCGATGCCTACCCGGACCTGGTCCAGGTGCTGGAGCCGATGTTCAGCAATTTCGGCGGCCGCGATTCGTTCGGTGGCGAAATCGTGACCATCAAATGCTTCGAAGACAACTCGCTGGTCAAGGAGCAGGTCGAGCAGCCGGGCGCTGGCAAGGTGTTAGTGGTGGACGGTGGCGGCTCTCTGCGCCGGGCGCTGCTGGGTGACATGCTGGCGGAAAAGGCCGCGAAGAATGGCTGGGAAGGGCTGGTGATCTACGGTTGCATCCGCGACGTCGATGTCATCGCCCAGACCGACCTCGGTGTCCAGGCCCTGGCCAGTCACCCGATGAAAACCGATAAGCGCGGCATCGGTGACCTCAACGTGCCGGTGACCTTTGCCGGCGTGACGTTCCGTCCGGGCGAGTATGTCTATGCGGATAACAACGGCGTGATCGTCTCGCCAAGTCCGCTGAAAATGCCTGAATGACACGCCACCGCCATAAGGGATGAGGATGTTCGAGGAAGAAAACGCCCAGTGGGGACTGGTGCATGCCCTGGTGCTGGACGGTAAAGGCGGCGCACGTTCCATCGCCAGGACCGAACTCGACGATTTGCAGTTGCAAGGCCACGAAAGCCTGTGGCTGCACTGGGATCGAAGCCATCCTCAGACCCACACCTGGCTGCGCAAATCCAGCGGCCTGAGTGAATTCAACTGCGACCTGCTGCTGGAAGAGAACACCCGCCCGCGGCTGTTACCTTTGCCCAACGCCGAGCTGCTGCTGTTCCTCAGGGGGATCAACCTCAATCCGGGCGCCGAGCCGGAAGATATGGTCTCGGTACGCATCTTTGCGTCTGCCCAGCGGGTCATCTCCCTGCGCCTGCGGCCGTTGCGCGCCACCGATGAGCTGCTGGTGCAACTGGCCGAAGGCAAGGGACCCAAGACCGCCTCGGAGCTCATCCTCTATATGGCGCAGTACCTGACCAACAAGGTGCAGGACCTGGTGACCTGCCTGTCGGAAATCGTCGACACCGAAGAAGAACAACTCGATACCGACGAACGGTACACCCCCGAGCACGACGCCATTTTACATATCCGTCGCCGGGCGGCCGGGCTGAAGCGCTTTCTGGCGCCACAGCGGGACATCTTCGGACAGATGAGCCGGCTCAAGTTGCCGTGGTTCGTCGAGGATGACGGCGACTACTGGAACGAATTGAACAACAGCCTGACCCGTTACCTCGAAGAGCTGGAATTGACCCGAGAGCGCGTGGGGCTTGTGCTGGAGGCCGAGGACCGGCGTTTGTCGGTGCGCATGAACCGCACCATGTACCGCTTCGGCATCATTACCGGCATCTTCCTGCCGATGAGTTTCCTCACCGGCCTTCTGGGCATCAACGTCGGCGGCATTCCATTGTCCGACAGCCCCTACGGTTTCATGGTCGCCTGCCTGCTGATGGTCTGCGTGGCCCTGGGGCAATGGTGGTTGTTCCGCCGTTTGCGCTGGGTCTGATGAGGCTTCATGTGACCCGACGAAATTTGATCGCGTCTTCCACAGACATCACGAGAGGTGCGTATGCACGATCCGTTCGAACAGTCTTTGCGCGACATGCTCAAGGCTTCGCCGTCCAGCCGGGACGACGACGCATGCCTGGGACGTGTACTGAAAACCGCCAACCGCCAGGTCGGCGCCGGCGATCTGTTCAGCCTGCTGGGCCGCTGGTTGCCCGCGCTGATGATCGCCGTGAATAACGGGTCGGCCCACGTTTCGCCGGTTTCCCGTCGTAAACCTGTTACTCGCACCGCTGATAAGGCTGATTGAATATGGAACTTGATCTCTGGACCCAGAGCCTCGTCACGGCGATGACCGCGTTGTGGACCAAGGTGGCTAACTTCATCCCGAACCTCTTCGGCGCGCTGGTGGTGCTGTTGCTCGGCTTCGTAGTGGCCAAGCTGTTGGATACGCTGCTGTCCAAACTGCTCGCCAAGCTCGGTCTCGACCGCCTGATGGGCGGCACCGGCCTGACCAAATTGCTGTCACGAGGGGGCATCCAGGTGCCGATCTCGACCCTGGTCGGCAAGATCGTCTATTGGTTCGTGTTGCTGATTTTCCTGGTTTCTGCCGCTGAGTCCCTTGGCCTTGAGCGAGTTTCAGCTACGCTGGACATGCTCGCGTTGTATTTGCCGAAGGTTTTTGGTGCAGCGCTGGTGCTGCTGGTCGGCGTGCTCCTGGCGCAACTGGCCAACGGGCTGGTGCGCGGCGCGGCCGAGGGCGTGGGGCTGGATTACGCCGCAGGCGTCGGGCGAATTGCCCAGGGCCTGGTAATCATCATCAGTATTTCGGTTGCGATCAGCCAGTTGGAGGTCAAGACTGACCTGCTCAACCATGTGATCGTAATCGTTCTGATTACCGTTGGTCTGGCCGTCGCGCTGGCCATGGGATTGGGAAGCCGGGAAATTGCCGGTCAGATTCTTGCGGGAATCTATGTGCGTGAGTTGTACGAGGTTGGGCAACAAGTGCGTGTTGGCGAGGTCGAAGGCCAGATCGAGGAGATCGGCACGGTGAAGACCACATTGCTGACCGATGAGGGCGAATTGGTGTCGCTCTCCAATCGGATCCTGCTGGAACAGCATGTGAGTAGCCGCTAACCCGGCAAACCCTGCTAATGTATGCCGCCGCAAAATGCCGGGTAGCCCCAGGCTGCGGCGCACATTGACCTAGACTGTCGGCCCGACTTGTTTTGAACAAACCCCAATCGCCATCCACGCGCTATGACCCCCGTGATCTCTCCGATGAGGAGTTGGTCGCGCGCGCACATACGGAGCTGTTCCACGTCACCCGTGCTTACGAAGAGTTGATGCGCCGTTACCAGAGGACATTATTTAACGTTTGTGCGCGATATCTCGGGAACGATCGGGATGCTGACGATGTCTGTCAGGAGGTGATGTTGAAGGTGCTGTATGGCCTGAAGAACTTCGAGGGGAAATCGAAGTTCAAGACATGGCTCTATAGCATCACCTACAACGAATGCATCACGCAGTACCGCAAGGAACGGCGAAAGCGTCGCTTGATGGACGCGCTGAGCCTTGACCCTCTTGAAGAAGCGTCTGACGAAAAGGCGCCTAAACCTGAGGAGAAGGGCGGGCTTGATCGCTGGCTGGTTTATGTAAACCCGATCGATCGGGAAATTCTGGTGCTACGATTTGTCGCAGAGCTGGAGTTCCAGGAGATCGCAGACATCATGCACATGGGTTTGAGCGCGACAAAAATGCGTTACAAGCGTGCTCTTGACAAATTGCGTGAGAAATTTGCAGGCATTGCCGAAACTTAGTTCGGCGCAAATATCTCTTACGTGTAGGCAAGTTCTGATAGACTTGCCGCCGAGTTGTCCCCCGGTTTGCGGGACTGCTTCACAATCACCAGATGGGGATTTAACGGATGAAACTGAAAAACACCTTGGGCTTTGCCATTGGTTCTTTGATTGCTGCCACTTCGTTCGGCGCTCTGGCACAAGGCCAAGGCGCAGTTGAAATCGAAGGCTTCGCCAAGAAAGAACAATTCGACAGCGCTCGTAACTTCAAGAACAACGGCAACCTGTTCGGCGGTTCGATTGGTTACTTCCTGACCGACGACGTTGAACTGCGTCTGGCCTACGACGAAGTGCACAACGTACGTGCCGACGACGGCAAGAACGTTAAGGGTGCCAACACCGCTCTGGACGCCCTGTACCACTTCAACAACCCAGGCGACATGCTGCGTCCTTACGTCTCGGCCGGTTTCTCCGACCAGAGCATCGACCAGAATGGCAGCAACGGTCGTAACCGTTCTACTTTCGCCAACGTAGGTGGCGGCGCCAAGCTGTACTTCACCGAAAACTTCTACGCCCGTGCCGGCGTTGAAGCTCAGTACAACATCGACCAGGGCGACACCGAGTGGGCGCCTAGCGTTGGTATCGGTGTGAACTTCGGTGGCGGTTCCAAGCCTGCCGCTGCTCCAGTTCCAGCTCCGGCTGAAGTCTGCTCCGACAGCGACAACGATGGCGTGTGCGACAACGTCGACAAGTGCCCTGACACCCCAGCCAACGTCACTGTTGACGCTGACGGCTGCCCAGCTGTCGCTGAAGTCGTACGTGTTGAGCTGGACGTGAAGTTCGACTTCGACAAGTCGGTTGTCAAGCCAAACAGCTACGGCGACATCAAGAACCTGGCTGACTTCATGAAGCAGTACCCATCCACCACCACTACTGTTGAAGGTCACACTGACTCCGTCGGTCCTGACGCTTACAACCAGAAACTGTCCGAGCGTCGTGCAAGCGCCGTCAAGCAAGTTCTGACCAACCAGTACGGTGTTGAATCGTCCCGCGTTAACTCTGTTGGCTACGGCGAATCCCGCCCAGTTGCCGACAACGCTACTGACGCTGGTCGTGCAGTTAACCGTCGCGTAGAAGCGCAGGTTGAAGCCCAAGCTAAGTAATTAGCCCACAGCTTTGGAAAAGCCCGGCCTAGGCCGGGCTTTTCTTTGCCTGGGATTTATATAAAGACTTCAATTTTTTAAAGCACCAGTGATCAAGTGTGGGAGCGCTTGTAGGTTACAGCCCTTGCGCTTGGACCCAGGCCCGCTGGGTCTGGGCAATTGGTGCGCTCGCTGCCACCGCACCAATCACCAGGATCGCCGGGCTCTTGAGCCCGAACGCGCCGGCATCGGCTTCCATCGAGGCCAGGTCGCTGCGGCAATCGCGCTGATGGGGCAGGGAGGCGTTTTCGATCATGGCGACCGGGGTGTCCGCCGCCAGGCCGCCGGCCAGCAGTTGCTCACGGATCTCGCTCAGTTTCGCCACGCCCATGTACACCACCAGGGTGGTCCCGCCCTGAGCCAGGGCCTGCCAGTTCAGGCTGCTGCCGTCCTGGGTGTGCGCCGTGACCAGCGTCACGCCCCGGGCGATCCCGCGTAGGGTCAGCGGAATATCGCATTGCGTCGCTCCCGCAAGACCGGCGGTGATGCCATTGACCAACTCCACCTCGACCCCATGCTCGCGCAGCCAATGTGCCTCTTCACCGCCACGGCCAAAAATGCACGGATCGCCGCCCTTGAGGCGTACCACGCATTTGCCCTGGCGGGCATAACGCAGCATCAACCGATGAATGAACGCCTGTGGCGTGGAGCGGCAGCCGCCGCGCTTGCCCACGGCAATGATGCGGGCGCCGGGGCAATGCTCCAGCACGGCGTCGTTGACCAGGTCGTCGATCAGCACCACGTCCGCCTCGCCCAAGGCGCGCACGGCTTTGAGGGTCAGTAATTCAGGGTCACCGGGACCTGCGCCCACCAGCCAGACTTTTGCGTTCATAGTGTTTTCCTCACGAGACAGCGGCCGCCGGTTGCGCGGTGGCAACCAGCAAGCGTTTGATTTCCGGTACACAGGAACCGCATTGCGTGCCACAGCCCAGTTCCTGTTTCAGCCCCTGCAAATCCAGGCCACGCTCGATGCCGGCGCAGACCGCACGCTGGCTGACGTTCATGCAGTTGCACAGGGTCTTGCCGGCGCCCAGGGTGGCACCGACGTTGCCCGGTGGTGCGCTCAACGGTGCCAGCAACCAACGGCGCAGTTGCTCATCGGCGCGACCTTCCGACCAAAGGTTCTGCAACCAGTGCCGAGCCAGGGTTTCACCGGCCAGGCGAATCGCGGTGATGCGGCCGTTTACGATCCGCACCCGTTTACCGATGGCACGGCGCGGATCGTCATAGGCCAGGACCGGTCCGTCCACCAGCCCCAGTTGTTCGTCGATCGCCTGAAGTACCTGTGGTTCGGGCGCGCCAGCGCTGGCGGCGCGAATCAGCAACGCCGGGCGTTCACGCCCGGTGAGGCTCAGGCTGACGTAGGAAAATGCTTCGCACAGCGGGCGTAATGTCTCCAAATGCTGTTGGACATCGCCCTCGATCAAGGCGAAAAGTTGCCAGGGTAGGTCCACCGGTTCCAGACGTACGCCGCTGTGCTTGAGCTCCGGCTGTTTCGACAAGGGGTCGAATGCCGGTTGGGTCAGGGTATTCACGCCGCCCTTGAGGAACCGGTCGCCCCAGTGCATGGGCAGGAACGCCTGGCCGGGGCGGACGCTCTCGTCGCTGTCCACCGCCACGATCACCGCGCCACGACGACTCCTGAGGCTGACCAGGTCGCCGGCTCGCAGACGGTGACGCACCAATTCATCGGGATGCAGGCTCAATACGGCTTCGTTCACATGGCCGAACAACTGCGCAGCGGTCCCGGTACGGCTCATGCCGTGCCATTGGTCGCGCAGGCGGCCGGTGTTCAGGGTCAATGGGTAGCGGGCGTCACGCAGTTCCTTGGCGGCGCGATATGGGTCGGCGATAAACCGTGCGCGGCCACTATCGGTAGGAAAGATCCCATCCATATACAGGCGTGCGGTGCCGACCGTGGCGCCGGCCGGGAAGGGCCATTGCTGCGGGCCGAGTCGGTCGATCAAGGCATGGCTGATGCCCGACAGGTCCAGGTCGCGGCCGCAGGTCAGCTGTTTATACTCATCGAACAATTGGGCCGGTGTCTCGAAGGCGAACAGGCTGGGCTGGCCCGGGCGCAGGCGTTTCTCCAGGCGTTGGGCGAAATCCACAGTGATGGCCCAGTCCGGGCGCGCCTCGCCCGGTGCGCCAATGGCCCGGCGTACGTGGGAAATGCGCCGTTCGGAGTTGGTCACCGAGCCTTCTTTCTCGCCCCAACTGGCCGCCGGCAGCAGCAGGTCGGCATAGGCGGCGGTCTCGGTGGTGCGGAAGGCTTCCTGCAATACCACGAATGGGCAGGCTTGCAGGGCCTCGCGCACGGCGGTCTGGTCCGGCATCGATTGGGCCGGGTTGGTGCAGGCGATCCACAAGGCCTTGATCTTGCCGTTGCGAACCTGCTCGAACAGCTCGATGGCGCTCAGGCCTGCGTTGGCGGGCAACTGTTCGACGCCCCAGTAGCGGGCAACATCAGCGCGATGCTCCGGGTTCGCGGCCTCGCGGTGGCCCGGCAGCAGGTTCGACAGGCTGCCGGTCTCCCGTCCGCCCATGGCGTTGGGCTGGCCGGTCAGCGAGAACGGACCCGCGCCCGGACGGCCGATCTGCCCGGTGGCCAGGTGCAGGTTGATCAGCGCGCTGTTCTTCGCGCTGCCGGCGGTGGACTGGTTCAGGCCCATGCACCACAGCGACAGGAAACTCGGCGAAGTGCCGACCCATTGCGCGCACTGATGCAGTTGCTCGACGCTGATGCCGCAGAGTTGGGCGACCGTGGCCGGCGTGTAGTCGCGCACCAGGTTCTTCAGGTCCGCCAGGCCTTCGGTATGGGCCTTGATGAACGTGCGGTCGACCCAGTCTTCCCACAGCAGCAGGTGCAAAATCCCATGGAACAAGGCGACATCGGTGCCCGGCAGGATTGCCAGGTGCAGGTCCGCCAGGTCGCAGGTGTCGGTGCGCCGGGGGTCGATGACGATGATTTTCATCTGTGGCCGGCGGGCTTTGGCTTCTTCGAGGCGGCGAAACAGGATCGGGTGGGCATAGGCCATGTTGCTGCCGACGATCATCACGCAGTCGCTCAGTTCCAGGTCTTCATAGCTGCAAGGCGGGGCATCGGCGCCGAGGCTGCGTTTGTAGCCCACGACCGCCGAGGACATGCAGAGCCGTGAATTACTGTCGATGTTGTTGGTGCCCACCAGCGCCCGGGCGAGTTTGTTAAAGGCGTAGTAATCCTCGGTCAGCAACTGGCCGGAGATGTAGAACGCCACGCTGTCCGGGCCGTGCTCGGCGATGGTCTCGGCGAAGACACTGGCGGCGTGGTCCAGGGCGCTGTCCCAGTCGCTGCGGGCCCGGGCCAGGCCCTTGCCCAGGCGCAGTTCCGGGTACAGGGCGCGGGCGGCGAGATCGCCGGTCAGGTGCAGGGTCGAGCCCTTGCTGCACAGTTTGCCGAAGTTGGCCGGGTGGGTGGGATCGCCGCTGACGCCGAGGATGCGCTCCTCGTCATGCTCGATCAACACGCCACACCCGACCCCGCAGTAACAACAGGTCGAGGCAGTGCTCTGGCGGCTCATCAGCTTGCTTCCCGCAGGGCCAGCAGCACCCGGCCGTTCTCGACCCGCGCCGAATGGTGATGGGCGCACCCTACGTCCGGGGCCTGGGCCTGGCCGGTTTCCAGGTCGATCTGCCAGTTGTGCAGCGGGCATGCCACGCGCTTGCCGTAGATCAGACCCTGGGACAACGGGCCGCCCTTGTGGGGGCAGCGGTCATCCAGCGCGAAAACCTCGTCATCGCTGGTGCGAAAAATCGCGATATCGCCTTTCGGCCCATTGATGATGCGCGAGCCCAGGGCGTTGATTTCTTCCAGCGCACAGATATCCAGCCAGTTCATGCCGGCACCTCCAGGTTTTTCACGGGGATGACTTCAAACTCTTTCCTGAGCTGGGGTTGTTCCAGGCGCTGCTTCCACGGGTCCTGTTCCAGCGACAGGGAAAACTTCAGGCGTTCATGCAGGGCTTTGCGCCGCGCCGGGTCTTCGAGCACGGTCTTCTTGATGTGCTCCATGCCGACCCGCTGCATGTAATGCACGGTGCGTTCGAGGTAGAACGCTTCCTCGCGGTACAACTGCAGGAAGGCGCCGTTGTATTCGCGCACTTCTTCGGCGGTCTTGAGCTTGACGAAGAACTCGGCGACCTCGGTCTTGATCCCGCCGTTGCCGCCGATGTACATCTCCCAGCCGGAATCCACGCCGATGATGCCGACGTCCTTGATGCCGGCCTCCGAGCAGTTGCGCGGGCAGCCGGAGACGGCCAGCTTGACCTTGTGGGGCGACCACATGTTGAACAGGTCGTGCTCCAGCTCGATGCCCAGCTGGGTGGAGTTCTGCGTGCCGAAGCGGCAGAACTCGCTGCCCACGCAGGTCTTCACGGTGCGGATGGACTTGCCGTAGGCGTGGCCGGAGGGCATGTCGAGGTCTTTCCAGACACCGGGCAGGTCCTGTTTGCTGATGCCCAGCAAGTCGATGCGTTGCCCGCCCGTGACCTTGACCATCGGCACGCTGTATTTGTCGGCCACATCGGCGATGCGCCGCAGCTCCGAAGGCGTGGTGACCCCGCCCCACATCCGCGGGACCACCGAGTAGGTGCCGTCTTTCTGGATGTTGGCGTGGGCGCGCTCGTTGATCAGGCGCGATTGCGGGTCATCGTGGGCTTCGCCGGGCCAGGTGGAAATCAAGTAATAGTTCAGCGCCGGACGGCAGGTGGCGCAGCCGTTCGGGGTGCGCCAGTTCAGGTAGCTGATGGTCCCGGCGATGGTCAGCAGGTGCTGGTCACGAATCGCCTGGCGGATCTGCCCGTGATTCAGGTCGCTGCACCCACAGATGGCTTTCTCGCTTTTCGGCTTGACGTCCGCCGCGCCGCCCACGGTATTGATCAGGATCTGTTCCACCAGGCCGGCGCAGGAGCCGCAGGAACTGGCGGCCTTGGTGTGTTTTTTCACGTCGTCGACGCTGAACAGCCCATGCTCCTGGATGGCCTTGACAATGGTGCCCTTGCACACGCCGTTGCAGCCACAGACTTCAGCGCTGTCGGCCATGCTCATGGCTTTGTCCTGGCCCTGGTGTCCGACGTCGCCCAGGGCGTTTTCACCGAACATCAGGTGGTCGCGAATCTCGCCGATGGCGGCGTTCTCACGGATCTGCCGGAAATACCAACCGCCGTCTGCGGTATCGCCGTACAGGCAGGCGCCGACCAGCACGTCATCCTTGATCACCAGTTTTTTGTAGACGCCGCCAATCGGGTCGGAAAGGGTGATGGTCTCGGTGCCTTCGCCGCCCATGAAGTCGCCGGCGGAGAACAGGTCGATGCCGGTGACTTTGAGTTTGGTCGAGGTCACCGAACCCTTGTAGGTTGCAAAGCCCAGTTGCGCGAGGTGGTTGGCGCAGACCTTGGCCTGTTCGAATAACGGGGCCACCAGGCCATAGGCGGTGCCACGGTGGCTGGCGCATTCTCCGATGGCGTAGATGCGCGGGTCATAGGTCTGCATCGTGTCGTTGACCAGGATCCCGCGACTGCACGGGATGCCGGATTTTTCCGCGAGTTCGGTATTGGGCCGGATGCCGGCGGCCATCACCACCAGGTCGGCGGGAATGATGTCGCCGTTCTTGAACTGCACCGAGCCGACCCGGCCGTCGCCGGCGTCGTGCAGGGCCTGGGTCTGTTCGCACAGACGGAATTTCAGGCCACGACTTTCCAGGGCGGTTTGCAGCAGTTGCCCGCTGGTCTTGTCCAGTTGCCGCTCCAGCAGCCATTCGCCCAGGTGCACCACGGTCACGTCCATGCCCCGCAGCTTCAGGCCGTTGGCCGCTTCCAGGCCCAGCAGGCCGCCACCGATGACCACGGCGTGTTTGTGGGTCTTGGCGGTGTCGATCATCATCTGGGTATCGGCGATATCGCGGTAGCCGATCACGCCTTCCAGGGTGTGGCCCGGAATCGGCAGGATGAAAGGCGTCGAACCGGTGGCGATCAGCAGGCGATCGTATTCGGCTTCGCTGCCGTCTTCGGCAATGACCCTGCGCTTGACCCGGTCGATCTGCACCACCTTGCGGTTGAGCAGCAAGTTGATGTTGTGGTCCTGGTACCAGCTCAGATCATTAAGCACGATCTCTTCGAACGTCTGTTCACCGGCCAGCACGGGGGAGAGCAGGATGCGGTTGTAGTTGGCATGGGGCTCGGCGCCGAACACCGTGATGTCGTACAGCTCGTTACTCAGCTTGAGCAACTCTTCAAGGGTCCGCACGCCGGCCATGCCGTTGCCGATCATCACCAGTTTGAGTTTTTTCATCAGGCTTCTCCGCGAACTCAGGCCCGTTTCATCACGGCGAATCGGACTGGCTCGGCAATTTCTACGAAAACAAAAAAAGGCGTCCCGCTAGTGATCTAGCGAGGACGCCTTTGTCCTGGTCCCGTTCTCTCGGGAAGCACCGCCTTCATCGTTGGAGGCGTTGCTTTATGTATGGTGAGAGAGACTATGCAGCGGTTGTGCCAAGTGGCTTTGGGATGCGGTTTTATTGGGGATGTCGGCGGCTGAATGCGCTGGAGGGGAATTTATTGCACTGAATCAAAGCGTGTTGCCCGGTAATGGAGCGTGCATGGCCGTCAGGCCCCATCGCGAGCAGGCTCGCTCCCACAGTGGATTTGCGGTGTACACAAGGGTTGCGGTCGCACCGAACCCTGTGGGAGCGAGCCTGCTCGCGATGGGCGCGACCGGGGCTCAGCTATGAAACACCAGAAACAGCAGCACCAGATTCCCCACCAACGACACCAGCGCCAATACTCGCCAGACCTTCAGCGGTTCCCTCTCCAGCAGCGGCCGGGGCCGTACGCTCAAGCTGCGGCGTTCGCCCTGTTCCAGCAGCAACAGCCATTCCTCGGCCGTTTCAAAGCGCTGCGCCGGATCCGCCGCGACCGTGCGCTCCAGGCTTTGCCCGAGCCATTCGGCCAGGTCCGGGCGATAGCGGTTGGCGCTGACCGGCACGCCGAAGCGCGGGCGTTGGAAGGCTTCGATCTCGCCGTAGGGATAATGCCCGGTCAGTAGGAAATACAAGGTCACGCCGACGGCATACAGGTCCTGTCGTGCAGTCGGTGCATCTCCGGCGAAGGCTTCCGGGGCGATATAGCTGGGCGTGCCCGGCAAGACATTGGCCTGGTCCTCCGACAGCCCCGGGCAGTACGCCAGCCCGAAGTCCAGCAGGCGCAGTTCGCCGTCGTCCCCCAAGTGCAGGTTTTCCGGCTTGATGTCGCGGTGGTAGATCTGCCGGCGATGCAACAGGCCTACGGCCCGCACCAGCCGTTGCGCCAGGTCCAGCCATTGAGCCAGGGGCAGCGGGCCGCCTTGGTCGAACAGCTCAGCCAGGGTCTGGCCCGAATATTCGCGCATCACGTAGTACAGATGCTGGCGCTGCGGTACACCGTGGATTTCGGGAAACTGCCGGCCCGCGACCCGCTTGAGAAACCATTCTTCCGACAGCAGCGCTTGCCCGGCCCGGGTGTCGTCCCGCAGGTGCCCTGGCAGGGTTTTCAGCAGCCAGGGCTGGCCTTGGCTGTCACGCACCCGATAGAGCAGCGACTGCTGGCTCTGGCCGAGCATGCCTTCGATCTGCCAGCCTTCGAACAGCTGACCGGATTTGAGCGTTGGCGGCAGGGGCCATTGCTGTAGCTGGATCAGCGCATCCCCGATGCTCGCTTCGCCCACGGCGTCGACCCGCACCAGCAACGCGCTGGCGTTGTCCTGGCTACCGGCCAGGTGGGCGGCGTTGACCAGGGTCTGGGCCGCGATATTGAGGTCCGGTTGGTCGCGCAGGATGCCGGCGATGGCGGTGTCCCCCAGTACCGCCCAAACACCGTCGCTGAGCAGGACGAAGGTTTCGTCGGCGCGCAGCTCGCCGTCGAGGAAGTCCAGGATCAGGTGTTGATCAAGCCCCAGGGCACGCTTGAGCACATGCTGCATGCCCGGTTGTTCCCAGACGTGGTCTTCGCTGACCCGTTGCAGCTGATCGGCGTGCCAGCGGTAGACCCGGCAATCGCCGACGTGGGCCAAGGTGAAGCGTCGTCCGCGCAATACCAGGGCGCTGACGGTGGTGAGCAGGGGCTGCCCTCCACCGTTGGCCTGGAGCCAGCGGTTCTGCGCCAGCAACAGCCGGTCCAGTGCCTGGGCCACGCCCCAGGTCTGTGGCGTGGAATAGTAGTCAAGGGCCAAGGCCTGTAAGGTCGAACGGGCGGCCAGCCCGCCATCGGCGCACTGGCTCACACCGTCGGCGATGGCGAACAGGTAGCCCTTGCTGGCGGCCAGGGCCGGGGCGGGGGTGACCAGGCGCAACGCGTCCTGGTTTTCTTCCCGTGGGCCGATGGCGCTGGCTTCGGCAAAACTCAATTGCAGGCTCATGGTCGCTCTTTATACCCGGGCGGCGGTGACGGCAGCCGAACCCCAGGTGGTTCTCCAGCGACGCTTGACACCGTACAAGCCGAACCAGGCCAGGACACCGAGGCTGGCGAACAACCACAGCGCCAGTTGATAGCTGCCGGTGCTCTGTTTGATCGCGCCCATGCCCGCCGCCAGGGCGAAGCCACCGATGCCGCCGGCCATGCCGATCAACCCGGTCATCACGCCGATCTCGCGGCGGAAGCGTTGTGGCACCAATTGGAACACCGCGCCGTTGCCCGCACCTAAACCGAGCATCGTGCAGACGAACAGGGCCAGGGCTGCGTAGGAGCTTGGCAGGTTGAAGCCCACGGCGGCGATGCAGACGGCCGCGACGGTGTACATGGCCAGCAAGGTGCGAATGCCGCCGAAGCGATCCGCCAGGGCGCCGCCCAACGGGCGCATCAGGCTGCCGCCGAAGACGCAGGCGGCGGTGTAGTAGCCGGCGGTGACCGGACTCAGGCCGTACTGGTCGTTGAAGTAGCCGGGCAGGGCGCTCGCCAGGCCGATGAAGCCGCCGAAGGTCACGCTGTAGAAGAACATGAACCACCAGCTGTCACGGTCGCCCAGGGCCTTGAGATAGTCGGCCATGGATTTGGCTTTCGGCCGCTCGGGAGCGTTCTTCGCCAGCCAGGCGAAGAGCACCAACGTCAGTACCAGTGGGATCAGGGCGAAACCGAACACGTTGGTCCAACCGAACGTCACGGCCATGATCGGCGCGATCAACGCGGCGAGCACCGTGCCCGAGTTACCGGCACCGGCGATGCCCATCGCCTTGCCTTGGTGCTGAGGCGGATACCACTGTGAGGCCAACGGCAGGGCCACGGCGAACGAAGCCCCGGCCACACCCAGAAACAGGCCCAGCAGCAGGGCTTGTTCGTAGCTGTGGATCCCCAGTTTCCAGGCGCAGAACAGCGCGCTGATCACGATCACCTGTCCCACCAAGCCGGCGGTCTTGGGCGAAATCCGGTCGGCCAATAGGCCCATGAACAAGCGCAGCACCGCACCGGCGAGGATCGGCGTGGCGACCATCAGGCCGCGTTGCTGGGTGGTCAGGTGCAAGTCGGCAGAGATCTGCACCGCCAGCGGGCCAAGCAGGTACCAGACCATGAAACTCAGGTCGAAATAGAGGAAGGCTGCGAACAGAGTCGGGGTGTGGCCGGATTTCCAAAAGCTTGAATTCATCGCGCACCTCAGTAAAAGTCTCGAGAAATGAGTCAGTGCTTCGAAGTGGTGCGCCACTCGGGCGACCCCACCGACCCCGGACGTTGGGGCCAAAGCAAAAAAACGCCGCAACCCGAGTCGCCAAGCCAGGCAAAAAGGGTATGCGACGTCTTTGTCGTAGGTGGGGCAACCGCCGTTGGTTACCTGTGGGGGTGATTAAGCGAGATTTGTGCCAACAGCGGAGTCGGAGTGATGCCTATCGCGAGCAGGCTCGCTCCCACAGTGGATTTGTGGTGTACACAAGGGCTGCGGTCACCGCCGGCCTCTGTGGGAGCGAGCTTGCTCGCGATGGCGCCAGCCCAGGCGCTGCGGGGCCTTCAGCCCAACAGCTCATTCATGGCAATGATCTGCTCCGCCACCTGGATCAGCTTCTGCTGGCGGCTCATGGCCTGGCGGCGCATCAGGGTGTAGGCCTGTTCTTCATTGCAGTCTTTCATTTTCATCAGCATGCCTTTAGCCAGTTCGATGCGTTTGCGTTCGGCCAGTTGCTGGTCGCGGGCCAACAGTTGGGCACGCAGGGCCTGGTCGCTTTCGAAGCGGGCCATGGCGACGTCGAGGATCGGTTGCAGGCGTGCGGCATGGATGCCTTCGACGATGTAGGCGCTGACGCCCGACTTGATCGCCTGGCGCATCACCCCCGGGTCGTGCTCATCGGTAAACATGACGATCGGTCGCGGCTGGTCGCGGCTGACCAGCACCACCTGTTCCATCACATCACGCCCGGGTGACTCGGTATCGATCAGGATCACGTCCGGACGCACGGTTTCGACGCGCGACGGCAGGTCGATGGTCAGGCCGGACTCATCGATGACCTCGAACCCGGCCTCGATCAGGGCCGCCTTCAGTCGCCCGACTTTCTTCGCGGTGTCGTTGATCAGCAGGATACGCAGCATGATCGGGCTCCTGTCAGCGACTGGCGCAAAGGGCGGGCGCATCGCTCAAGGCGTGCAGTTTGAAGCTCTTGGCGTAAGCGGCCGGATCCGAGCCGTCCCAGGTGGTGCCGTCGATCAACTGGCTGCTGCGCATGTCCCTGGATGGCGACGCGATGTCCAGCGCCGCGCACGCTTGGCGGTAGAGCTTGAGCTGCTGGACGTCCCGTGCCACGGCCAGGTAATCCGGATCTTCACGCAGCAAGCCCCAGCGCCGGAACTGGGTCATGAACCACATGCCGTCGGACAGGTATGGCAGGTTCACCTCGCCGCCGCCATGGAAGCGCAGGGCGTGGGGATCGTGCCAGCTGTTGCCCAGGCCATCGGCGTAAATCCCCAGCAACCGCGGTTCGATGCAGTCCAACGGTGCATCGAGATACTCGGGGGCACTCAACAGCTGCGCGGTGCTGCGGCGGTTCTCGGTGCTCTGTTCGATGAAACGACTGGCTTCGAGGATCGCCATCACCAACGCCCGGGCGGTATTGGGGTACTGCTCGACAAAAGCGCGGGTGCAGCCCAGGACTTTTTCCGGGTGATCGGGCCAGATGGTCTGGGTGGTCGCCAGGGTAAAGCCGAGGTTCTGTTTGACCGCGCTGGCGCACCACGGCTCGCCGACGCAGAAGCCATCGATCCGACCCGCCTGCAAGTGCGCGATCATCTGCGGTGGCGGCACCACCACACTGTCGACGTCGGACAAGGGATGGATGCCCTGGGCCGCCAGCCAGTAATAAAGCCACATGGCATGGGTGCCGGTGGGGAAGGTCTGGGCGAAGGTCAGTTTCGAGCGAGTTTGGTGCACGTGCCGTTCCAGTGCCTCAGGACTGGTCACACCCTGGGCCTGCAAGCCGTGGGACAGGTTGATGCTCTGGCCGTTCTGGTTCAGCCCCATCAGCACCGCCATCTCGGTCGGTGCGACGCCGCCGATGCCCAGGTGTACGGCGTAGACCAGGCCGTACAGGCTGTGGGCGGCATCGATTTCACCGCTGACCAGCTTGTCCCGCAGGTTGGCCCAGGAACTCTGGCGTATGAGGTTCAGGGTCAGGCCGTAGGGCTGGGCAAAACCCTGGGTCGCGGCCACCACCAACGGGGCGCAGTCGCTCAGGGCCATGAAGCCCAGATTGACCGCGCTCTTTTCCGGGGCATCGCTGCCGTGGACCCAGGCCAGGGGGTTGGCTGGAACTTCATTCATCGCGCATCACCTTCCACATAAAAGCGCCGCCAACCACCGGGATGACGGCGCCCTTGTCCTTGAATCCATATGGCGCCCGTCCCGGCAACGGCACGGGCACCGATGAGCGATAAAGGTGCAAGGCATATGCCAGCCCAGTGCTCATCAGCTTTCCATCAAGATTTCAGGCGCCGCGCCTTCCATCCTGTCGCTCCTTCCATTGGCCACGTTGCAGAGGAGACACCGGTGCAAGACACATCATTTCGCTCCACGGCACTGACTGAACTGCGCGAGCGGATGGTGCACCTGCGAGTCGTCCAGGGCACGGTAGCGCTGGACAGCGCATGCAGCAGTCATTGCCAGGCCCTGCCGAGCGGTTGGCAGGGCCTGGTGGTGCTGGGCGACGCGTTGAGGTGTTCCGGCGGCGAGTGGCAGGTAATGCCCGTTTGCCCGGCGCCGCTGGTGAAACTGCAGGCGTTCTTCGACATGAGCGATGCCTTTGCCACGAAAAGAACCGAGGCCGCGCCGTGGGCCCTGTTGCCGGTGGCGGATGACGTCGTGCGGACCCAGGCGCGGCTCGAACGCTGGTTCATCGAACAGGCGCTGGGCGGCACCCCGGGCTATCGCGCCGTTGTTCCGTTGTTGCGCCAGCATGAGAGCTACGGCTTGGTGCGTTTTCTGTTGGAGCAAGGCACCCGCAGCGAAAAGCTCAACACCCTCGCACAACGCTACGGCGTGTCGGTCTCGCATTTTCGTCGGCTCTGCCGACAAGCCCTGGGCAGCGCGGCCAAGCCGGCCCTGCGCGGATGGCGCACGGCCCAGGCGTTGTTGGACATGAGCCTGGGTAACGGTTCGCTGACCGACGTGGCCCTGGCGTTCGGCTTTGCCTCTTCCTCGCATTTTTCCAAGGAAGTGCGCGAGCTGGTTGGGTTCGCCCCCAGCAGCCTGGCCGACATCACCTACCTGCCGGGCAAATGAGCCGATGAGCCGTCGCGTGTTGTCCCTGTCCTTGCTCCTGCTGCTTGCACCCCTCGCGGCCCGGGCCGATGTCTACAGCTTCGAGGCCCGCGAGCAGAGTGCGCGAACGTTCTTCAGCGAGCTGTCCGGCGTGCTCGGCAAGCCCGTCATCGTCAGTAAGGTGGCGGCGGCCAAGCGGGTCGGCGGCACCTTTGACTTGCGCACGCCACAGCAGACGTTCGAGCGCATCAGCGCGCAGATGGGCCTGATCTGGTACAGCGACGGCCAGGCGATTTACCTGTACGACGGCTCGGAAATCAAAAGCTCGATGGCCGCGTTGCAGACGTTGACGGTGGTCAGGCTGCTGGCATTCCTCAAACAATCCGGGCTGCACGACCCACGCTACCCATTGCGCAATGACGGCCTGCGCACCTTTCATGTGTCCGGGCCGCCGATCTACGTCGACCTGGTGTTGCAGGCCGCCCAGTTGATGGACAACCAACGCTCGGAACTGCTGCTAGGCAAGCAGCAGATCGGCGTGATCCAGGTGCGCAATACCTTCGTCAGTGATCGGCAGTACGAGTTGCGCGATGACAAGGTCACGCTGCCGGGGTTGGCCAGCGTGATCGAGGCGTTGCTGCGCGGCGAGCAGCAGCCGGTCGAGCCCACGGTCGCTCAGGCGCCAGGGTCGCAACCACGGACGATGATGCCGATATTTCCCCTTGAAGGCCTGGCGAACACAGCCTCGGAACACGACCCCACTGCGCCGCGCATCCTCGCCCGCGACGTAGCCGCCGGCAATATCCGCGTGGTGGCCTACCCGGACACCAACAGCCTGCTGGTCAAGGGCCTGCCGGAGCAGGTGCGCTTTATCGAGAACCTGGTGAATGCGCTGGACACGCCCAAACGCCACGTTGAACTGTCGCTGTGGATCATCGACCTGCACAAGGACGAACTCAATCAGCTGGGCATCAACTGGCAAGGCGCGGTGAAGTCCGGCGGTACGTTCAGCGCCTCGCTCAACGCCGGTTCGGCGACCACCCTGGACGGTGCGTCGTTCGTCACCCGCGTGCTGGCGCTGGAGCGCACCCAGCGGGCCAATGTCGTGTCGCGTCCGGTGATCCTGACCCAGGAAAACGTGCCGGCGATCTTCGACAATAACCGCACCTTCTATGCGCCGCTGGTGGGCGAGCGCAGCGTCGACCTGCAGCACGTGACCTACGGCACCCTGGTCAGCGTGCTGCCGCGCTTCGCCCAGGCGGACGAGATCGAAATGTCGCTCAACATCGAGGACGGCAACGAAGTCGAGCGCCCGGCCCAGGACGAGCGCCAGGGCGCGTTGCCGACGGTGGGCCGCACCCGCATCAGCACCGTGGCGCGGGTGCCCCAGGGCAAGAGTCTGTTGGTCGGCGGGTTTACCCGTGACGACCAGGGCGAGCAGATCGGCCGGGTCCCGGTGCTGGGCTCGATCCCCTGGGTCGGCCGGTTGTTCAGCTATCGCCAGAGCCGCTCGGCCAACACCGTGCGAGTGTTCCTGATTCAACCCCAGGAAATTCGCCAGGCCCTTGAGCCCGCTACGTTCGAACCGGGCGGCCCGTTGCTGACCCCGGAGCAGCATGAGCGCTTGCGTCGTTCTTATTTCCGGCTGTCGTCACCATGATCCTGCCGCCGGTTTCCCTGGGTGGACGCGCCGCCCAGGCCCGCCTGAACAGCGAGAAGGCCGCTGAGCATCCACAGCCGCAGATCGACGCGCAGGCGAACGAGGAGGACAGCGCCACGACCGCGGTCGCGCAGCGTATCGTGCAGATCAGCGACGAGCTGTCGGCAGCGCTCACCCAGTTCCGCGGCCGACGCTTGTTCGAGCTCAAGTCCGAAACGCCAGCCGATACTTTCGAGCGCGTGCTGGAGGACGACACCGTACCCAAGGCGCGGCAGGTGCTGAGCCTGGCGCGGCTGGCGGACAAACCAGTGGCGTGGTTGCTGGAGATGGCGCGGCAGCTGTTCCCCGACGACAGCGACCTGGCCCTGGTGCTGCGGGCGCTGTTGCGCCGGCGCAAACTGGAAAGCCTCACCCGCCAGCGCCTCGAAACACTATTGCAGACAGTAGTTGCCCAAGGCTCGCCCAAGCGCATGAACGCCGGGATCAACGCGGCGCTCAAGGCGCGGTTGTTCGGCGCGAGCATGGCGGTGCGGGCCGGCTTGTTGCGCGAGACCTACCGCGACTTTCTCGAATCTGACGAAGGCCCGCTCGATGCCTACCAGGATTGGATCGCCCTGTATGGGCCGTCGCAGCGCATGAACGTGCTGGCCTTCATCGAAGCCGCGTTGCTCACCGACATCAGTGCCCAGGACCCCAGTTGCTCCCACGCCGAGTTCGGCCAACTGCTGGGGCGGCTGACCGACCTCAAGCACCTGCGCTCGGCCGATGTGTTGTTCATCGACACGCTGCTGGGCGATGCGCTCGTCTGCCGGCATAACGCCGATGAGGCTGACTGGCTGGTGTTTCTGTTCGGTGTGCTGGCCTACCCCGATGACCTTGACCAGTGGCTGCTCGGTGCCTTGGGCGAGCCGGTGCTGCTCAGTTCTCACCGTGACCGTTCGGCGCTGTTACAAACCGTGCGCCGGCTCAGCCTGCGCCTGCCGCCGGCGTTGTTCGTCGATGAAGACGCGCCGGAGCGCCTGGCGCAACGGTTCACCCGCCTGGCCGATGTCGCCTATGCCCATGAATGCATCGAGCAGCGCCGCGGCGGCGGTTGTCCGTGATGCCACCCCGGAGCCTGACCTGAATGTTCAATGGGTTCTTGCGCAATGTCAGCGCACGTCCGGAACTGCTGATCCTGAGCCTGATGGTGATGATCATCGCCATGCTGATCATCCCCTTGCCCACGGTACTGGTGGACGCGCTGATCGGTCTGAACATCGTCATTTCGCTGCTGGTGTTCATGGGCTCGTTCTACATCGAGCGCATCCTCAGCTACTCGACGTTCCCGGCGTTGCTGTTGCTGACGACGTTGTTCCGCCTGGCATTGTCGATCAGCACCAGCCGGCTGATCCTGAGCCAGGCCGACGCCGGTGAAATCATCGCCTCGTTCGGTGACTTCGTGATCGGCGAAAGCCTGGTGGTGGGCTTCGTGATTTTCTCCATCGTCACCATTGTCCAGTTCATCGTCATCACCAAGGGCTCCGAGCGTGTCGCCGAAGTGGCCGCGCGCTTCTCCCTGGACGGCATGCCGGGCAAGCAGATGAGCATCGACGGTGACCTCAAGGCCGGCGCCATCGATGCGGCCCAGGCCCGGGAAAAACGCAGCGTGCTGGAGCGCGAAAGCCAGTTGTACGGCTCCTTCGACGGCGCGATGAAGTTCATCAAGGGCGACGCCATCGCCGGCATCATCATTATTTTCGTCAACTTCATCGGCGGCATGGCCATCGGTGTCGGTCAACTGGGCATGGACATGTCCACGGCCTTGTCGACCTACACCCTGTTGACCATCGGCGATGGCCTGGTGGCGCAGATTCCCGCGCTGTTGATCGCCATTGGCGCCGGGTTCATCGTCACCCGGGTCAACGGCGACGACAGCAACCTGGGCCGTAATATGCTCAGCCAGATGCTCGGCAACCCGTTCGTCCTCGGCGTTACCGCGCTGCTGGCGGTCGGTGTCGGTCTGTTGCCGGGCTTTCCATTGCTGACCTTCCTGGCCATTGCCAGCGTGCTCGGGCTGGTGGTGTTCGTGCGCCAGCGCAGCGCCTGGCGCCAGGGCTCGGCCGAACAGCGCGTCGAACCCTCTGGCCAGGACGCGCCGCAGGCCGAGTCAGGCCTGCTCGAAGACGTCGACAACATCGCCACGGAGACCGTCGCACTGATGCTTCTGGTGCCTGCGGCACGCCTGCCGGCGCTGGAAAAACAACGTTGGGCTGCGCGCTTTCGCAGCCAGTTCTTCGTCGACTACGGGTTGCGCATTCCCGAACCCCGGTTGCGGGCCAGCGAGGCGCTGCCGGCGCATCAAGTGGCGGTGCTGATCAATGAAGTGCGCGCCGAACAGTTCGACATCCACTTCGACCACTGGCGCCTGCTGGACTATTCGCCCGAGCTTGAGCCCCTGGGGTTCACCCTGGTGCGCGGCACCGACAGCAATCGCCAGGGCGGCGTCTGGGTTGGCGCGGCCGACCGTGAGCGGGTGCAGCAACTGGGTTATCACCTGCGTCCGGCGGACGAGGAGTGCTATCGCTGCCTGGTCACGCTGCTGGCGCGCAACATCCGCGAGTTTTTCGGCGTGCAGGAAACCAAACAATTGCTCGATGAAATGGAAAGCCGCTACCCCGACCTGCTCAAGGAAGTGTATCGCCACGTCACGGTGCAGAAGATCGCCGAAGTACTGCAGCGCCTGATCGGCGAGCGCATCTCCGTGCGCAACATGAAGCTCATCCTCGAATCGCTGGCCCACTGGGCCTCCCGGGAAAAGGACGTGCTGGCACTGGTCGAGCACGTGCGCGGCGCCATGGCCCGCTACATCAGCAACAAGTTCGCCCAAGGCAACGACCTGCGCGTGCTGCTGTTGTCGCCGGAGTTCGAAGAGGTGGTGCGCCGGGGTATTCGCCAGACCTCCGGCGGCAGCTTCCTCAACCTGGAACCGGCCGAATCGGAGGAACTGATGGACCGCCTCAGCGTCGGCCTGGACAGCGTGCACATCGCCCACAAGGACTTGGTGCTGCTGTGTTCGGTGGACGTGCGGCGCTACATCAAGAAGCTGATCGAGGGCCGTTTCCGCGAGCTGGACGTGATGTCGTTCGGCGAAATCAGCGAGACGGTTTCGGTCAATGTCATCAAGACGCTTTAGGGAAAACTGAACATGATCTCGACGAATCTTGCCGGTCTGTTACGCCAGGCGCTGTGTCACAGCGGTTGCGTGGACAATCAGATCGGCCATTTCGACAGCCACAGCACGATAGAAATGCAGATGAAAAACCTGCCTGATATCAATGTCGCGATGGTGAATGGCGATGTATGGATCTGGGCTGCAGTCGCCGACGCGACCCCACAGGTGTTCAACTATAGCGCCTTTGAACTGATGCAGTTCTTGCTGGAAGGCAATGCTTTTTCCCGCACCGGGCAATTGCACTTGTGCGAGGTCGAAGGGCTGTTGGAGTTGCGCTTGATGGCCAATAACTTTGCCCTGAGCGATGCCGGGCATTTTGCTCAAGCGTTGGACGCCTTCGTGCTGGCCATTGAAACCCTGTTGGAAATCCTGCGTCGATGAACCTGCGCCTGGAACGACACGCCGCGCACCCCTTGCGCCTGAGCGGCCCGTTGATCGAGGCGGCGCTGGAGGCGGTGGTGGTCGGTGAGGTCTGTGAAGTACGCCGCCACTGGCGTTCGCCCCAGGTGACAGCCAGGGCCCAGGTGATCGGTTTCAAGCCCGGGTCGGTCGTGCTCAGCCTGCTGGGCGATGCCAAGGGCTTGTCTCGGGAGTCGATGATCGTGCCCACTGGCGCGACCCTGCAGCTAACTTGCAGCGATGCCTTGCTCGGCAGCGTGGTTGATCCTCAGGGCAGGGTGGTCGAGCGCCTGGCGCCGTCGACGGCGGTCGCGCAGCGGGACTGTCCGGTGGATGCCGATCCACCGTCGTACCAGCAGCGGCGCCCGGTGGCCGAGGCTTTGCCCACCGGCATCCGGGTCATCGACGGCTTGCTGACCTGCGGCATTGGCCAGCGCATCGGCATTTTCGCCGCTGCCGGTTCCGGCAAGACCACCTTGATCGACATGCTGATCGAGCACACCGACGCCGAGGTGTTCGTGATCGGCCTGATCGGCGAGCGCGGGCGTGAGGTGACCGAATTCATCGCACACCTGCGTCAGTCGCCCAAGCGTGCGCGCTGCGTGGTGGTGTACGCCACTGCGGATTTTTCCTCGGTGGATCGCTGCAACGCGGCGCTGAAAGCCACCACCATCGCCGAATATTTTCGCGATCAGGGGCGGCGCGTGGTGTTGCTCCTTGATTCTTTGACCCGCTACGCCCGCGCCCGCCGCGACCTGGCCCTGGCGGCCGGTGAAGCGCCGGCGCGGCGTGGCTATCCGGCCTCGGTGTTCGATGCCTTGCCGCGCTTGTTGGAGCGACCTGGGGTGACGGCTTCAGGGAGTATCACGGCCTGGTACACCGTCCTGTTGGAAAGTGACGATGAGCCGGATCCGATTGCCGAGGAGATCCGCTCGATTCTCGACGGCCACATCTACCTCAGTCGAGCCCTGGCGGCCAAGGGGCATTACCCGGCCATCGATGTCTTGCGCAGCGTCAGCCGCGTGGCAATGCAGGTCACCACGCCCCAGGTCCAGCAACTGGCGGCGTCGACCCGAGCGCTATTGGCGCGTCTGGAACAGCTGCAGGTTTTTCTCGACATGGGCGAGTACAGCCCAGGTGTAGACGCGGCCAACGACCAGGCGATGCAGCGTCGAGAGGCGCTTGAGCAATGGTTGCGCCAGCCCACGGGTGAACGTTGTGAGCCGGACGAAACCTTGCGCAGGCTGCATGAACTCGTTGGCTGAGCGGCGGCGCCTGTTGGCGTTCAGTCAATTGCGCCGCCAGCGTGGCGAGCAGGCGGTGTTGCGTGCCCGACAGCAGTTGCAGCCACTGCTGCTGGAGCGCTGTGGCTTGGAGGAGCAGGACGCGGCGCTGCAACGTTTACTGGCAAGCCACCGGGCCAACGATTGCGTGCTGGACCACGGACAGTTGCTGACGCTGCTGCGGACCCAGGCGGTCATTCGCCGGCGGATCGACCTGTTGCGTGTCGAACGTGATCGGGTGGATCAGCAATATCGGGTGCTAGAACAACACTTGCAGCAGCTGCACGAGCAACTGCGCGGGCTGCTGCGAAGACACGACAAGTACGAGCACGCTGTCCGGCAGGCGTTGCGCTTGCAACGACTCGAGGCGGTTCGCCGGGAAGAACGGGAATTGGAAGAGATGATGAGTGTGTGGCGATGAACGAGTTGTCCCTGCTGCCGGCTCGACCGGTCCAGGCCCTGGATCCGGTCGGTGATGAGCCGATGGATGAGTTGCACGACAAGCTGGTCCCGGTGCAGGAGGATCAATTGCCACAAGGCGTATTGGACTTGGTGGTTACGCTGATTCGACCGCATCGGGCCGCGCTGCAAACCGCTTCTGCGCTCGCCTGGCCTTCGACGCGCAGTGCCCAGGGGACGGAGAACGCCGCGCCCGATGGGGCGCGACCGAGTGCTTGGGGTGTGAAGCTTATCCCTGTTCCGTCAGCACGCTTGCCGGTCGATCAGCGGATGCATCCGTTGGTGCCGCAACGCTTGGACCTTGCCTTGTCCATCGGTGAAAAAACAACGCCATCTTCGGTGCTGTCTGAACCAACACCGTTGGATTTGTCGAGCGATACCCCGTTGCGGTTGTGGCCCGGCGTCGATGAGCTCTTACCCCAAGCGTTGGCGAACTTTCCGGGCGTGCGCTCTGCGCAGCCGGTTGCACCCACAGTTGCCACGTCCCCCGTGGCGTCACCGGCGCAACCGCTCGAACCCACGGCCGAGACGTTGCCCGCGTCAGAGCGCGGATGGCTGCAAGTACCGTTCAACAATGGAGTCGCCAGCGGCCAGGTGACGATCAGTCGGGCCGTCGAGGAGCCCATTCGGAACCTGACCCTCAGCCCCAGCAATGCCCAGGTCCTGGAACAACTCAGGGAGCCTTTCGCCCAGGCCCGCGAGTCCGCCTGGCGCCTGGTGGAGCGTGACGGCGAGCAGTCGCGCCAGGGCGAGCGTCAGCCACTGGATGAGGACCTGGATGAACAGGCCGGATCTTTCCCATGAGTGGATTGCAGCTGCGACGGGTCGATCCTTTGGCCCACACGCATGCCCAGGCCATCCAGCGCTGGCGGCATGCCGGCAGTGACGCCGGTATGGGAACGCTGCCGGTGCGACCCGGTTACTTGCGGTTTTGCGCCCAGGTTGATAGCGGGTGCTGGCATGGGTTGGTCATGGCTCGGGATTGGCTGCATCGGTCGCTGCCGACGCTGCGTTCGTTGCTGCTGCATGAATGCCCATTGCCAAGCATCGTCGAGCTGTTCCGCGCGGTGGCAAGACCGTTGCCATTGCCCGTGGACGAGTTGCGTTACAGCAGGCTGTCGGACATCGAGCCGGTGGCCCCGGCGCAATTGCCGGTCAGGCAGTTGCCCTGGCTCGAAACGCCCCAGGGCAGGCTCTGGCTGACCCGGTTACCGATCCCGGACGCGACGCAGGCGCCCCTGCGACTCGATCCGTGGCTGAACAGCCTGCCGATGCACCTGGTGCTGGCCCTGGGCACCAGCCAGCTCAGCGGTGCGGATCGGATGCGCTTGGCCGAGGGCGATGTCCTGCGTATCCAGCAGCAAACCCGCCACTGTCTGTTGGCCGAGCGATGCCTCGGCGTCTTCACCTTTACTCATGAGGGTCTACACATGCAACCGAGCGATGCCAGTCCTGAAGGGGCGGAGCCGCCGACGGTCGATGTCGACCTGGGCACGCTGCCGGTGCGCCTGGAGTTCGTGCTTGCGACTCATCAGGTCGATCTCGCCACCCTCGCGCAGATCATCGCCGGGCAGTTGATCCCGTTGGCGGAGGATGCGGCGCAACACATCGAAGTCAGGGCCAATGGCAAGCCTGTCGCCCAGGGCGAACTGGTGCAGCTGGACGGACAGCTGGGCGTCGAGTTGCTGAAGGTCTATCGGAACAGCGCCGATGAATGACGTCTCGTTGATCGCGCTGCTGGCGTTCGCTTCGCTGCTGCCGTTCCTGGTGGCGGCGGGCACGTGCTATCTCAAGTTCTCCATCGTGTTCGTCATCGTGCGCAACGCGCTGGGCTTGCAACAGGTGCCTTCGAACATGGCGCTCAATGCGATTGCCTTGATGCTCGCGGTGTTCGTCATGACACCGGTGGTCAAGCAGGGCCATGACTACTACAAGACCGAGGCGGTGAGCTTCACCGACATCGAGTCGGTGGTGGATTTTGCCGAGAACGGCCTGGGCAGCTACAAGGATTACTTGCGCAAGTACACCGACCCGGAGCTGGCGCTGTTCTTCGAGCGGGCCCAGGCGCTCCAGGGCGAAGACGACGTCGGCTTGCCCGAGGATGAACAGCTGTCGCCGTCATTGTTTGCGCTGCTGCCGGCTTATGCCTTAAGTGAAATCAAGAGCGCCTTCAAGATCGGTTTCTACCTGTACCTGCCTTTTGTAATCGTCGATCTGGTGATCTCCAGCATCCTGCTGGCCCTGGGCATGATGATGATGAGTCCGGTGATCATCTCGGTGCCGATCAAGCTGGTGCTGTTTGTCGCGCTGGATGGCTGGGCGCTGTTGTCCACCGGTCTGGTCAAGCAATACCTGACCTTGCTGGCATAGGCGCAGGCGATGAACGAACTGGTCTATGCCGGCAACAAGACCCTGTATTTGATTTTGCTGATGGTGGCGTGGCCGATTATTGTCGCCACGGTGGTCGGCCTGGTGGTCGGGTTGATCCAGACCGTGACCCAGTTGCAGGAACAGACGCTGCCGTTTGGTTTCAAGCTGGTGGCGGTGGCCGCGTGCCTGTTTTTGCTCTCGGGCTGGTACGGCGAAACCCTGCTGGATTTCAGTCGTGAAGTCATCCGCCTGGCGCTGGGCTAGGCGATGTCGGTGACATTGTTTTTCGACCTGTATGCCTGGTTCGCCGCAGCCGTGCTGGGTGTGGCGCGACTGGCGCCGATCTTCTTCATGCTGCCGTTCCTCAACAGCAGCGTGCTGACCGGTGTCGCACGCCAGGCGGTGATGGTGTTGGTCGCGCTGGGGTTCTGGGCCTACGTCGATGGGCCGTCCCTGGCAGTCGACAGCGTGGGTCTGCTCGGCCTCATCGTGCGCGAGGCGAGTATCGGCGTGGTGCTGGGGGTGCTGTTGTGCTGGCCGTTCTGGGTGTTGCATGCCATGGGCAACCTGATCGACAACCAGCGCGGGGCCATGCTCAGCAGTACGGTGGATCCGGCCAACGGCGTCGACACTTCGGAGCTGGCGAACTTCCTCCAGTTGTTCGCGGCGGCGGTTTATCTCGAAGGCGGCGGCATGCTGTTGATGCTCGAAACCGTTGCCCGCAGTTACCAGGTCTGTTCGCCGGCCCACGGCTGCGAGCTACATTTGTCCGCCCTGCACGGGGCGCTCGATGGGCTGGTGAGCAAGACCCTGGTAATCAGCGCACCGGTGGTGGCTGCGTTGCTGATCAGCGAAGCCTTGCTCGGTCTGCTCTCGCGCTATGCGCCACAGATGAACGCCTTCTCGGTGTCGCTGACGGTCAAGAGCCTGGTGGCGCTGGTGGTGTTGATGCTGTATTTCGGCGTGCACCTGCCGGATGAAGTCCTGCGCATGGGCACGACCTCCAAGGCGTTGGCGGATTATCTGAGCGGGGCGGAGGGTGGGCATGTCGTCCAGCGCCTCGAAGACTGAAAAGCCCACCGCCAAGCGGCTCAGGGATGCCGCACGCAAAGGCCAGACGTTCAAGGCCAAGGACCTGGTGATCACCTGCCTGACCCTGTGTGGCATCAGCTACATGGTGTTCAACAGTTCGCTGGGTGACGTCATGCAGGTTTACCGGCGGATCATCGCCAGCGATTTTGACGCTGACCTGCAAGCCTACTCGGCGATGCTGGTGCTGGTCGGGCTCAAGGCGTTGCTGCCGTTGCTGCTGGTGTGCGTCTTGACCAGTGCGCTGCCGGCGCTGTTGCAAAGCGGTTTTGCATTGGCCAGCGAAGCGTTGAAGCTGAATTTCGGCGCATTGAACCCGATCAACGGCTTCAAAAAGCTGTTCAGCCTGCGCACGGTCAAGGACACGTTCAAGGCGTTGTTGTACCTGGGCAGTTTTGCCATGGCGCTGTGGATCGTCTGGGTTACCCAGCGGCAATTGCTGTTCGGCCAACTGTTCGCCCAGCCCGCGGCGCTGTTCCAGATCTGGGGGCATTTGTTGCTGGTGTTGGTGCTGGCCTTCCTCGCGTGTGTCCTGCTGATCGTCGTGCTCGATGCGCTCAGCGAATACTGGTTGTTCATGAAAGACCAGATGATGGACAAGGACTCGGTCAAGCGTGAACACAAGGAGCAGGATGGCAACCCGCAGATCAAGGGTCGCCGCCGCGACCTGCACATGGAGCTGTTGTCGGAACAGGTCAAGTCCGACGTGCGCAGCTCGCGCATGATCATCGCCAACCCGACCCACATCGCCATCGGCGTGTATTTCCGTCCGGAAATCACTTTGCTGCCGTTCATTTCTCTGATGGAAACCAACCAGCGCGCCCTGGCCGTGCGGGCGTATGCCAAGGAGGTCGGGGTGCCGGTGGTCAACGACGTGGCCCTGGCCCGGCGCATCTTCAAGACCCACCAGCGCTACAGCTTCCTTCAGGTGCAGGAGATCGAAGAGGTGCTGCGTCTGTTGATCTGGTTGGAGCAGGTGGAGCAGGCGTGAGGCCGAAGAATGCACAGCACAAACTGGAGCTTGCCCCGACCCGTGGCGAGGGAGCTTGCTCCCGCTGGGGCGCGCAGCGGCCCTGAAAGCTGGCGGCGCGGTGGGGCAGGTTGATCGAGTGAGCCTCAAGAGGGGCTGCAGCGCAGCCCAGCGGGAGCAAGCTCCCTCGCCACAGGAGCAGTGTTCGACAGTGGGCTGGTGCCAAGGCGAATGAGCGCTATTTGGCAGCGTGGCTGGCTGCATTCTTGGCTCAATGCACAGGTCAGCGACGCTGGCGTTTTTTCAGGAGTGTGGCCGATGAGTCGCAACAACAAACAAGACGAGCAGGTGGCACTGGAGGTCGTGGACGCCGTGCTGGGTGGCGCGGCGTTGAAAGACGTGCAGGGCCTCAGCGACGAGCACATGGACGGCCTGTATGCCTTCGCCTTTCAGTTCTACGAACAGGGACGGCTGGACGATGCGGAGAAGTTCTTCCACTTCCTGTGCATTTACGACTTCTACAACAGCCATTACTGGATGGGACTGGCGGCGGTGCACCAGCTCAAGCAGAACCACCAGAAGGCCATCGACCTGTATGCGATCGCGTTTGCCCAAGGCAAGAACGACTACCGGCCGATGTTCTACACCGGTCAGTGCCATCTGGCCCTGGGCAAGATCGGCAAGGCCCGGCTGTGTTTCGAATACGTGCTCGAACAGGCCGCGCAGGACGATCTGCGCGAGCAGGCCAAGGCGTATCTCGACACCTTGGCCAACATGGAACCGCATTGTTCGGAGGACTGAACATGACTGACATAGGCATTACCCGTAGCCCCCTGTTCCCGGGTGGAATGAGCCGCACCGAGGCTTTTGAAAAATACGGACCTGCTGCCAGCAAGGCCGCCAGGACCGCGGATTATCAGGAAGCCGGCCGCAAAGCCCTGGCGGACTTGATGTCAGTGAAATACGAAGGCCGTGCCGGTTCGTCTCCCGTCGGCACTGGCCGGCCGGTGCTGCACGCGCCGCCGCCACGGGCCGATGGCAACCAGCACCAAACCAATGGCGACCTGTTCACGCTGTTGATGGCGATGATCAGTGAGCTGATCGGTGAAGTGGACGTCAACAAACTGAAGAACCGCCTGGCGATGCTGCAGAGCATGGCCAGCGCTCGGCAACAAGGGCTGGAAAACCTGTCGGCCGATTACGCCGCGGCCCTCCAGGCCTGGGCGGCAGCCGAAGGACAGGTCGGCAGCAGCCAGGAACACCTTGAGCAATTGCATGAGCGGGTCGTGCATCTGCAGGGCTTGCTGGCCGAAAGCGAAGCCCGGCTGGCGCAGCTGGACCCTGAGTCCGCCGAATACGCCCTGGAGCTGGCCCGTCGCGACCAGCTCAAGGGCGAGCTGGCCGGCCACACCCAGGCTTTCAATGCGGCGACCGAGGCCCATCTGAAACTGATCGGGATCGCCAATGCCTTTGCCAACGCCCTGAGCGGCGTGGTCAACCGGGTGGTGGCGTCCGGCATCAGTGGCCCCGCCACCCAGGACACCGATGAGAAAGCCCTCAGCAGCAGTGCATTGGCATTGCTCAATCGCCTGAAGATCATCGAGTTGCTGGGCGAGGCGGCGCAGAACAAAGAGGAACTCAGCCAGGAGCTGTTCCAGGAATTGCAGGTCAAGCTTCAGGAGCACATGAAGCGTGAGTCGGATAAATACCTGGAAGAAGTCCGCAAGGCCGAGGCGCTCCAGAAAACCATGGGCTGCATCGGCAAGATCGTCGGGGCGATAGTGGCCACTGTCACTATCGTTGCCGGGGTCATGACCGGCAACTTGCCGTTGATCGTGGTCGGGGTGGTTGGCATGGTTGTGATGTTTGCCGATGTGGTGGTAGAGGCAAAAACCGGCAAGTCGTTCATGGCCGAGGCCATGAAACCGTTGACCGACGCGATGCAGGAAGCCATCAAGCGCTTCACCGAGCTCTACACCCAACTCTTGATCGATTTCGGCGTCGATCCCGAGAAGGCCCGGGATATCGCGCAGATCGCCGGCATGATCCAAGGCGTGATCTCGACCCTGGCGGCGCTGGCCCTGGTTGCCATTGTCGGGGTGCAGGTGATCGGGCCAGTGGTGAATGCCGTCGCCTCGAAACTCGCCTCGGTGGCCTCCCAGGCGGCGCCCGCCGCGATGCAGGCCATGAAGCAGATGGCGTCGTCCGTCGGTAACACCCTGACGCAAGCGCTCACCCAGCTCCGCGGGTTCATCACCCACGGCGCCGACCCGGTGACGCTGGCCCGTTATGCCGCGAACCTGGAGATCGCCCAGGCCCTGACCGAATTCGGCAACGTGGTAGTGCAGGGCGGTTTGCAGATCCAGAGCGGCAAGCACCAGGCCCAGGCCGCCGTGCACCTGGCGGACGTGCGGGTGCGCATGGCGATCAGCGAGGAAATCAGCCGGTACCTGACCCAGGTGGTCGAGGACTACGGGCAAGCGATGCGCGACAGAACCCGACAGATCGAACAGGTCTTCGCCGACCTGCAACGCAGCCATGCCGTGAGCCTGAGCATGGTTCGGCATGTTTGAAATCAATCACTGACCCCAGGTATCCGAGATGATCAATCCTTACGCTACGACCGGGATCGCCCCTGTACGGGTCGATGCCAACCCAGAGCACCCGTCCAAAACCTATCGCTCCGATTCCGCGGTGTTCGACGCGGCCACCGCCAGTCAGGTACTCAAACGCGACAGCTTCATCGCGGCGACTGAGCTCGAACGCAGAATCAACGCCTATCAGCTCACCGAAGCGGATGGGCAAGACTTCCTGGCGGCCTCGATGATGCTCAGCGACGAAGTGCGCAACGAACTGATCTTCGACCCCGGCGCCTGGGAAAAACACGCCAACGTCCTGGTGGCCGCGATCATCGCGCTGAACATCGCACGCGTCGCCAATGCGCAATTGCGCGGTCATTTCACCGTCATGGCATCCGACGCGGCCAAGGCGCAGGGCAGGGCCATCGTCGAATCCGGCCAGGCGGCGCTGCACAGTGCCATCACCGCAGCCGTGGTGTCCGGCGCCGTCGCCGGTTTTTCCATGGTCAAGACGCTTCACGGGCAGGCCTTGAAACACGCCGACATCGGCCTGCACAGGCGCAACGCCTTGGATGCCGGCAACCTCGAACGCGACCTCAAACTGCAGCGCCACCGGGATGACTGGGACCCGAAGACCACCTACAAGATCAACACCCTGGATGATTTCGCCCGTCCGACAACCGTCGATTTCAAACCCAAGGGCGCCACCCTGACGGCCCAGGAACAGGCCTGGTTCGAGGGCGAAATCCTCAAGGCCCAGAAGGTCGGCCAGACCTCCGATTGGCTGAGCCAGATGGGCAGCAAAGGCATCGAGAAGAAACTGGAAATCGGCCGCGCCCTCGGCGCCATGTCGATGAACTTAAGCCAAGTGGTGGCCAACGTGGTGCGCCTCGCCGAGCACGCCGCACGGGAGCGGGAAGTACTGCAGCAGAGCGCGCAGAACAGCCAGAAGAGCCTGGCCGATGAAGTCGCGCAGAAAGACGCGGCCGAAGCGGCGTTGTTGCAGAAGCTGATGGACATGGTGATGCAGCTTTTCCAATCGCGCAGTGACGTTATTCGCGCTGTGACGGCTTGAGCAGGAGAGAAATATGGAAATCACGAAATTCATACCGACGCCAGTCGTATTGCTGCCCAACGTAGACGCTATGGTCGATGCGCCGTTGCTGTCGGAAATACCCGCTGAGATTCAAACGGTCAGCTCACTGACGCAACTTCTTGATCGGTCCATGAATGCAATGAATCGCAGTCTCGCCAATATGCTCAAGAGCCCATTCAACGCCAAGTCGCTGGAAGGCATGACCACCGAGTCCGTGGCGCAACGGTTTATCCCGGAGCTACTCGAGCAGATCCACGCCAAGCGCGATCGCGCGCAAATGTGGGCCCAGCGAGCCCACCAGTGTTGCGCGGTGATGAGCCACGGCATGAAGTCCACGCTTCTGGACGAAAGTCGAATGCGTCAGCTCAACGATGAACAAGGCGAAATACTGCGCAGCCTCAAGCAAGCCTTGGAGCGGGACAAACCTCTCGAAATAGCGGAGGCCCTGGATGTCGGGATCAATTCCTCCAATGACTTCTTCGAGAAACTGCTGGAGCTGATCGACCTGATCAAGAACGGCTACCTCGCCGGCTACGAACACATCATCGCCGCCTATTCGGACTTCTTCGCCGACTTCAACGCCGAGATCACCGCGCAGATGAAGGACTGGATCGAGGGCGCGAACGACGGCAAGGACGTCAAGCTCGATGCCGGTGCCTTGCGCGCCGCCCTGACCCGGCTGATCGACAAATACAGCCATCCCAACCCGGCCTCCATACTGTTTCCAAAACCCGGGGAAGGCGGCGCCAGCAAGGACGAAGCGGAGAAATGGCTCAAGGCCCTGGGCCTGCCCGGCAGGTGTCTCAAGCCAAACGGTGACGGCACCTGGTGCGTGGTCATCGACCTTGACCCGCTCAACCTCATGAAGAGCGGCCTGCCCGCCAGCGGCGGCACCGTGACCTGGGACACCGCCAAGTACAACCAGTGGCAGACCGGCTTCAACGCCCAGGAAGAACGTATGAAGAACCTGCTGCAGTCGTTGACCCAGAAGTATTCGAATGCCAATGCCTACCACGACAACTTCAACAAGACGCTGTCGGCGCATTTGAATCAGTTTGCGGATATGTTGCGGGCGATGTTGAATTTATAACGGGCTGACGGGGGCTCGATGAGCGCATCGATGACTGACAAGTGTGTAGAGACTGGCGTGATCAGCCTGCTGTCCCGCTGTTTTCCGAGCCGGCATGGGGAAGTAGCCGGTCACTCGCGGCTGGTGGAGGACTTGCAGATGGACTCTGTGGACATTGTTGAAGTGGCCATGATGATTGATGACGTCTTCTCTGTCGAGCTGTCTTCGGATCAGGTAGCCGGGTGGCGGTCTGTTGGTGATGTCGTGGGCTCTGTCCAGACATTATTGGTGGATCCAACGAATCAAGAAATAAGTTTATGCCTGGCGAAGTGTCGAGGAAGTGGCTAAGCGATTTCTGGATTGTTGTAAAAATATTTCAAGTAAGGGGTAGTTAAGTTTTTATGTTTCGCCATTTTTTACGGGGAAGAATGTGACGCGAGCCGGTTTGTTGTTGAAGGAAGTATGTGAGTTTTTGAATATAGAGGTCCAGGATTGTAAGTTTGGTATGGTGCTGGTTGGACGGGATGAACAAAGGTGGATTATCGAGGTTTCGTCGTTTGATCAATGTTTAACTATTTATAGTGAGCTGGCATCATCTGTTTCGGAAGAAATGTATTACAAGTACTACCTAAGTTTAAATGCTAATAGGAAAGTTATGAAGGGGGCTTGGGTAGGGGTAGGGGGGGATGAGGTTGTGAGGCTTTATTATCGTACAGCAACTGAGTGTCTGACTGCGTTGCAAGTAGTTGAGGTTTTACAATATTTAGTGTATCTGCATCGATATATATCTAATGGTAAATTGCAGGGGTAGAAAAAAGTGCCAAATGTCATCGGTATGTTTATTAACACTGCTGTCGGCGCTGAAAGGATAGGGAAAAGTGATTTTTCTCGTGATCCTAATCAGCTATTTATAAGGAGTGAGCCAGTGTCTCCAGTAACAGAGGGCGAGACGGAGTTGCTGGAGTTTGATCTCGGTAGTAATCAAGAGAAATTTACTGCAGGTTGGAAATGTGTATCTTTTTTCGATACTGAAGGTTCAGAGGATGGCGATGGGATTTTTTTTGGAGAGCCAAAATTAGAAAGGGGTGAAAGGAAGAGCTTTTTGCATAATCTATATAAAGATTCCACGTGCAATAGTCTTGGTGTCCGGCGGGAAATTGGAATGGAAATGCTCAGGCAGGCTAGGCAGGTTAGTAGTAAGTTGGATTCAGTGCTTTCTAAGCAAGCAATAATTGATAATCAGTTTTTTTGTATTGATGATACGACTTTGCAAGGTAAGGCGTATCTCCATTCGCGTGATGTCGCGTACCAATACGTATTATCTAATCCAGAGGAGGATATTAACGTTTTTTTGCCTGGATACGCCACTGGAGATAGATACAGTCTAATTTTCGCTGCGCTGATCGAGCCTCGGCTAAAAATTTCTATCGCTTTTACGGAAGGGGATCCAAAAGAAAAGACAAGCGCGGAGGAAGCTGTTCGCGTAATTGAGAAAGCATTATTGGTTAGTGGAGAGCTAGATCCAGGTCGACGCGTCTCATTGCACTCATATAAAGGTGAGAGTTTGAAGTCGGCGCGGGAGACTTTGGATGAGAGTCTAACTCGAGCTGATTTTTTGCACACGTCAGGTTGCTCATCTCCGTTGTCAGATTTTGCAGATAATGCGGCGCATATGTTTCATGTGTCTGTAACGACGGAAATTATAAATCAGTATTTTCGTAGAGAGGATGAGTTAGGGGTAGACGAAAAGCACAGGATGTTCAGAGAGAAGTTGGGGGCGCTGGTATCCTTGGAAGATAAGCTGGTTATTGATGGTCTCGTGGATAGCGTTATTAAGCACCAAGGCATCAAAGAAGGCTCTGTGGCATTGTGGATTGCGGACCGAGCATATGCCAATGAGCGAGAGGCGGAGGCTATCTCAAGACCTTTTATGTTTGAATTAATAGCTGAGGCATTAGAGAAAAGTGGTAAGGATGTCTATTTTGTTGCGGATACATACCTCAATAATGCAAAAAATGTAAATGGCGTGGAAGTGGTGGCGAACCGCCAACCCTACCGGCCATTCGCTAGGCCTCATGTCGGGCAGTTTTGGTCTGCGGAAGTTGATGGTGAGCGATTACTAGCTCCTCGAGAAAATCAGTGGTATTTCATGAATCGTCTTTTGGAGACTGTAGGAGGAGGTGTAATCGGTATAAGAAGTGGTGCTTTAGAGCCCTTTGCATTGATGGGGCATAACATCGTTTTTCTTGAACATAAGGGAATGTTTACCCCGGAAAGACATGCCAGCTGGCAAGGTAGCATCCCATATAATAGATTGATAATAGAAAATACGACTGGCTATTTGAAGGGGAATACGGAGTTAAAGTTAAGTAATATGATTAGGGAGAATTTATCGCGGGTTGTCCTGGAGCGGCGAGCAACGGAGGTAGATAGGGCTAATGTTCGAGATACTCAAGAGCGAATTGATTTTATTTTGGATGATATTCGTGAAGGGCAGATATCTGGTCAGGAACTTGAATTGCTTGTTGCAATGACGGATGGTGGGACAGCTATTGATGCAATTAAAAGGGTTTGGGCGTAGGAATGCTCAATAGTAAGTTCTGTATAAGTTGTAAGCTGATTACCGTTCCTTAGCTTCACTGGCGGTAGCTCGGTGACTCATTCTATGAGTTAGTCGTGAAATTTGCCATGGAATTTTCCTACAGTCTGCGACTCCGTTTCTTCGGTTGTAAATGTCTTGTGTCCTACGGAATCCCCCCACACATGTTCCTATAGTCACGCAGCTCGTCATCCCGAGCCTGCCCACCCGGCAGGCTCGAACGCGCTTCAGTCACTTTCTATAGAGAAGTCTCAGGGTATGGACAGTACAACTGATCGAACGCCGGGCAAGTCATTCGTTTTTGACCGCTGGCTATTGCAAAGCGATGGAACGCTGATGCGAGATGGACAAGGAGTTCATGTACCACCCAAAGAATTGCTAGTCCTGCGTTTGTTACTGAATTCGGCAGAGACCGTCGTCAGCAAGGATGACCTGCTGGATTATGCCTGGCCGCGGATGGATGCCGCAGAGGAGTCGTTGACTCGCTGTGTCTATGCGCTGCGCAAGTTGCTCCAGGACAACAAGGATTACATCGCAACGGTGTATGGCCAGGGGTATCGGTTTACGCAACCGGTGGTTGTGCTCGATGCCTCGGAGCCGGTGAAGACGGATGCGCCGTCGCTGGCGGTTCTGCCATTTCGTAATCTGGACGAGACAGCCGCGCTGGATCTGCAGGACAGGGTGATCCGGCAGTTGAGTACCGCGTTTGGCGAGGCTTTGCATGTGATGCCATCAGGGGTGATCGCGGCGTGTGGCGCATCGCCAACTGTGCATTCGTTGGTCGAGTGCTTGTCGGTTGATTACTGCTTGAGTGGGCGCCACATCGGCTCGGGCGGGCAGCGACATTGGTCGGTGGAGTTGATTCGTGGCAGCGATCAGGCGCTGCTCCATGGGCAGACGCTGGACGCTCATGATCCTGGCGAGGCTTTGGGTGCATTGACGTGTCTGGTGGCCCAGCGCGTGGCGGGCTTGCGCCCGATGGGTGACCGTTGCGGGTCTTATCCTGTTGCAGTGGCTTATCTCAGTGGGCTATTCAATGTGCAACAGCACACCGCACAAAGCCTGCGTGATGCCGCTGTGCTGTTCAGGCAATGCGTAAAGCTCGACGCCGGCTACGCGCCGCCCTGGTGTGGCTTGGCGGATGTCTGGTTGGGGCAGGCGATGATGAATCTGGGCGATCAGGAACGGGCCATCGAACAGGCGCATTCGGCGGTTTCTAAGGCATTGAAGCTGGACCCCGGCAGCATCCCGGCATTGACGCGCCTGGCCTTGCTCACCAGTTTGCGCGGATGCGAACAGGCGGCAGAGGTGTTGTTCCAGCGCTGCCTGTTATCCGCCGATCGGGCTGACGTGCTGTTTTTTCAGGCCTGGCATCATTGGGTCTGGGGGCGCAACCAGCAGGCAGCGCGAATCATCTGGCAGTGTCTGGAGCGTGATCCCGATTGTGTCCGGGCACAGCTTCTGCGGGTGCGCATTGACGAACAGCTGGCGTGGATCGGGGAGCGACGTCTGGCATGACGGGGTGCACGTCGAAGTGGTGGTTCCTGCCGATCTGTCTTGGGCTGAGCCTTGGCATAAGCCAGGCCCAGGCCGGGTGCTGGAGCAGGGCGGGGCAGGTGCACGCCATCGAGCCTGAGCTGCTCCAGGCCATTGCCGATGTCGAGTCGGGGCTGAAACCGGACGCAATCAACCACAACCGCAACGGCACCCGCGACATCGGCCTGATGCAGATTAACAGCATCCATCTGCCGCGCTTGCGCGCTCAGGGCATTACTGAGCAGCGTCTGCTGGAGGAACCGTGCCTGTCGGTGGAAGTCGGGGCATCGGTGCTGGCCGGATTCATCGCCCGCTACGGCTACAACTGGACGGCGGTCGGCGCCTACAACGCCGGCAATTCACCCCATCGCCAGGCTGCGCGTCTGCGCTATGCGCGCAAGGTCTGGCAGCGTTATCAGGTGCTTATCCAGGGCCAGCCAGGGCGACCTGCGACCGATGCAGGGGGTGGATAGCATCCTGTGGCGAGGGAGCTGGCTCCCGCTGGGGCGCGAAGCGGCCCAAGAACCTGGTGACGCGGTTTGACAGCCTGTCGAGTTTTTGGAGGGGGCTGCTGCGCAGCCTGACGGGAGCAAGCTCCCTCGCCACGAGGTGCCTGTCGCACGCCCATGTCATGTCATGAAAAGGTCGGCTCGGGATTCTGATCGTTCGTTGTGCACTATCGGCAGATTTCGATCAGGAAGGCTGACTTCGGGCTTTCTACCATGGCGGCTCATTTGACTGCTCTGGAGTTTGGCTGGTGACAGTCCCGACGGCCTCCACGCTACAGCCCTGCGTCTTGCGGATACTCAATGGTCCGTTGCAGGGTTGCGAGTTCGCGCTTGGCGAAGGCAGCACGGTGTTCGTCGTCGGCGCGGCGGAGCTGTTGGGAGAGGGCGCGCTTTCAGCCAGTGTGCCTGCCGAGGCCATTTTTATTCCGCTGGAGACCGGTGGCAGTAACTTCGAGGTGCTGGCCGACCAGGCTACGCCACAAGGCGTGCCATTGCGGGTGCTTGGCGAATCGGTCGAGGTTCGTCACGCGGCGTTCCAGGCCAGGGTTCAGGTCGGTGGCTTGCATATCGCGTTGCGTCCAGAGGGGCAGGCCTGGGCGCCGGAGCTTTTCCATCGAGCACCCGCTGCGCCCGGCCACGCTGCCGCACCCCTGGCGTGGCGCAGCCCGCGCACGCTTTGGGTCGCCTGCGGCCTGGTGCTGGCGACGCTGGCGGTTGCGCTCGGCGTGGGAGTGCGACCGGGGCCGACGCCTGAGACCGCCGTCCGTGCCCTGATCGCCGGCGCCAGTGCCCAGGTACAGGTGTTGGGTGGGCGCGACGAGGCGGTGTATGTGCTTGTCTCCAACGAACGCGATGCCGGCTGGAGCCGTCAGGTGCTGACGCGCCATCCCGGCCTGAATGGCACGGTGCTGGTGATGGACCAGGAGCGACGTCGGCTGGAGCAGATGCTGACTGACTATGACCCGCAACTGGCCTGGCATGTTCTGGACCTCAAGGACCCGTCTCTGCCACGTCTGTCGCTCAGTGCACAACGCAACCTGCTCACGCCCGACAGCCAGGCACGGCTGCTCGAAGCGCTGCTCGCGGCGGCGCCGTATGCCCGCGATGTCGTGATGCAGATGCAGGATGACGGGGTTCTGGCCGACCTGGCCCAGGGCGGTCTGCAACGCCTTTCGCTGGCCTTCAGCCGGGTCGAGCATCGCGACAGCGTCACGTTTGCCGTCCAGGGCAACTTGCAGGATGCCGAGCTGGCTGCGGCGCGCCAGTACGTCGACGATTTTTACCGGCAGTGGGGGGATCGCTACGTGCACTTCACCGTCGAGCTCAAAGACGACGCGCTCAAGGGCAAGTCGTTTCAAACCGGCCCGCAGGGCTACGTCAAGACGGGGTCTTCGTCCTGGCATTTTCTAAATCAGACAGAGTAGGTGACGCATGGCTGGTATCGGACTCCCCATCACATTCCCCGATGACTTTCTCGGTGAGCAGGCCGCGGCATTCGAAGAGGGTGCGAAGAAACTCAAGGAAGCCTTGGACGAAGCGCTGGAGAAGCTGAAAAACGATGCGTCCGACCCCGGCCTGCTGGCGGCCTACCAGACGGCATTTTCCTCGTACACGGTCTTTCGCAACGCCCAGACCAACACGATCAAGGGCTTCAAAGACATCGACATGGCGATCATCCAGGCAGCGCGCTGACGCTTTCTCTTTCGGCTGGCCATCGCTCGTGACGATGGCCCTTTCAGGAGGGCACCGTATGCCTTTGCAAGGTCTTTATCCGTCGGCCATCGAGCCGTTGGCCGTCGTTGAATTGCATGGCCCCCAGGAGGGGCCGATCGTTTCGCTGGAGTCGCGACTGATCGACAGCTACGCCCGGTCAGCCGTGGACAGCGGGCAGGACGTCACTGCGATTGGTGAGTTGCTGCGCCGCCCCGACATCACCGACCCTGACGTGCTGGCCCGGCTGCAGGAGCTGACCGGACAGTACAACGTCGACATCAACTTGCTCAACGTGATGGTGCGCAAGGCCGTAGGCACCGCAGAAACCCTGTTGCGTGCGTCATGAGAACGGGCCTTTGTTGCGTGTTGCTGTGCCTGGTCCTGGCGGGGTGCCGCCAGCCGAGCCTGCTGGAGGGGCTGGACCAGCAACAGGCCAACGAAGTGTTGTCGGTGCTGCAGCGCAACAATATTGCCGCGGTGAAGGTCGACACGGGCAAGACCGGTTACGCGGTGAAGATCGATCCGCTGGATTTTGCCGCTGCCGTCGACCTGCTCAATCTCTACGCGTTGCCCTCCAGGCCGCGCCTGCAAGTTGCCCAGATGTTTCCCGCCGACGCGCTGGTGGCGTCGCCCCGCGCGGAAAAGGCCCGGTTGTATTCGGCGTTGGAACAGCGTGTCGAGCAGTCGCTGGGTGTGCTTGAAGGCGTGGTGTCGGCGCGGGTCCACATCAGCTATGACCTGGACGCCGGCGAGGGCGGGCGCAAGGCTGCGCCTGTCCACCTTGCGGCGGTGGTACTGCATGAACGCGATGTCGAGGGGCAATTGCTGATCAACGACATCAAGCGTTTTCTCAAGAACAGTTTCGCTGCGGTGGACTACGAGAACATCTCGGTGGTGCTGTCCCGGCGTTCGCCGACCCAGCACGTTGCGCCGTCGCGGCTCGCGGCCCAGGGGTATTCGCCCTGGCCGTGGTTGCTGGGGGTGATGAGCGGATTGCTGGTGGCCGGTGGGGCTGCCTGGCTCTATCACTTTGCCGGGGTGAGGCGACGTGATGTCGGACGTTGAATGCCTGCGGCGCATTCTCGCCGAGCCGTTGGCTTACCTGCACCCGCAGCGCCTGGTGATCCCCCCTGCGTTCGAGGGCGACGAGGCGCGTCGCCTGCTCAATGGCATGCTGCGCGACGGGCTGGCGCTGCCTGTGACGTTGCCTGCGACAGCGCTGGGCGGCGTGGTGAAACAGTGGGTTCGTCACTGGCGGCAACTGCCCTCTGTCGCGTTGCTGATGGGCGCCAATCGGCTGTTGCCTATGTTGGCGCGGGGCGCGGCGTGGCGTGGCCTACCGGCGTCGGTGCGGCGGTTCGCCGGCTGTCGCCTGGGCGCACGCGGCGGCCTGCCCGTCGAGGCACTACCGGTTTCAATGGCGCACGTCGAAGCGGCCGGCCTCAATGCGCTGTGGGGGTGGCACCGCCAGGTTCCGCCGTGGCTGCTGGAATGCCTGGCCTTACAGTTTTCCGAATCGGTCGTGGGCTTGCATCGGCAGTGGCCGGTCCCTGAGCCGGACCCGACGCTCTTCTTCATGGCGGTGCAACATGCTCGACTCGATCCGATCACTGACTGACCTGCCCGACGGCGAAGACGCGCACCTGGCCCGCGAAGACATCGCCGCCGCCCGCCGCCGTCGACGCCTGCAACTGGAAGCCCAGCGCCGGGCCCGCGAATGTGTCGAACAGGCACGGCGCGAGGCCGAAGCGGTGCATGCCGAGGCATTCAGGCAAGGCTATGCCGAGGGCGTCCTGCGGGCGGTCGGGCATCTGGCGGAGGGGTTGTCGAGGTCGCAATCGCTAGGCCTGCAATTACGTAACGCGCTGGCCGAGGCCGCTCGGGATTTGCTCGCCCAGGCCCTGGAGCAGCCCCAGTGGCTGAACGAAATGCTCCAGCGTTGGCTGGTTGCGCAACCGGGCGAGACGGGTGCGGTATTGCAATTGCTGTTGCCAGCGCATTGCCGAGAACGAGGTGATGAGTGGCGCGAGCGCCTGCGTACATTTTGGGCCGGAGGCCTGCTCGTGGAGTACCACCTCCAGAACCGCTACGTGCTGCGACTTGGCGATCAGTTGCTGGAGTTCGACGTTGAAACCACCCGACAACGGCTGGAGCCCCGGCTGTTGGCCTGCATCGAGCAGTTGCCGGCGTCGGTTCACGTCCTGGACCAAGGTGCGCTCCAGGCACTTGAAGCGTTGTGCTCAAGCTTCACCAAACAGGTAGCCGACGCGATGGATGACCATGAGGATTGAATCCACGACCGCTCCAATTTCTATCGATCGCAGCGCGGTGCCAGCGGTGCAGACCCTGGAGGCGCGCCTGTTGGCGGCCCGTCAGGAGGCGAGCCAGGGCAAACGTCCGGACCCTGAGTTCGAGCATCTGTATCAGTTGCTGCTGGCGATGGAAGGTCAGGGGGAGAAGGCCATTCATGAGTTTCTCCGCACCCTGCGGGGAGCCGACGGTGAAGCGGCGGCCTATCCCACCGCGCAGGCGCTGATGGCGGTCACGTTGCAGGTGCTGGTTCGACTGAAGGAGCAGGGGTTGGAGAAGTCGCAACTCTACAGGGAAGTCAGCGGTGCCAATGGCTTGGCGTTCGCGGTGGATCTGTTTGTTAAAGGGTTTATGCGGGACGTGTTTCAGCCTATGGGGGATGAGGCTTGGGAGGTGAGTGAGTGGTGAGGAAGTTTTGATGGTTTATACGACAATAAGGAGAAACAACCATGCAAATTGGAAATGGCGCAGGCATACCTACGGGTGCTGCCCGAAACGACTTTGTTTCATCTTCAACCAGTTCGGTAAAAACATCAGCGGCGCTTGACCCTGAACTGCTGGACACTACGAATTTTCAATTGGACCAACTGGGGCCACCTAAACATGTCGCAATGGGTCTTGTGCATCTGGGTAATGCAATGGCGGCTCCGCTGGAGGAACTCTCTGCCGACCTGGGACAGCACGATCGCGATTTAACCGATCGGATTGCGCAATTTATCGAAACCGGTGTGACGCTTCACGAGCCTGACAGCAATGCAATTTTTGATTTAATAAATCAAAGAGCCAAAGGCTGCGAGAGTCGTGAGGATCGCTTGAAGTCTGTACTTGAGGCTGGCATGGAACTGCTCGAAGCCGCCAAGGGGCCAGGTCTCAATCTGTTGAATGTCGCCGGGAACACAGGGGTGATCATTGCACTGGCCACCGGGTTGCGCGAGTACGTTGGCTATCTTGTCGGACAGGCTCTGAGCGAGGGTGATACACCCGAGGCCACGCGGGCATGGGCGGCTGTGGCGCTGGCAATGACGGGGCCAGCGTTGACGCTGATGGGGGCTATCCGCAGAGAAGGCGGGGAGGCGAGCTGGAAGTCTCGTTTAGGGAGTGTGTGCATAGCGTCTGCTGCGCTGGGAGGCTGTGTCGCGGCCGTTCTCACGGGAGCGGCGTCAAAGCTTTTCCCCGCAATGGCCGGCGGGGTTGTCTACATCATGGCCCGGGCGCTGGCTCAATCCTTTTTCCCTTTGAGAGACAACGCAGGTCCCGCGAACGCAGCGTCAACCGCCGTTACCGCGGCGGCTTATGGCGCGTTTCAATTTGCGTTGGCGGAACTGGGTAAGGTCATGCCATTGAGTGGTCCTGCCAGGGCCGCCGAGGCGCTTGGTCACGATTTCGGGGCGGACGCTATCAAAGCCGGACTGAACGCGCTCGGAATGGTAGCCGATGTGGCTATCTTGATTATCTGCAAGAGTTGGCATGTGCTTTCCCCCCAGCCAGGGTCGGATTCGGTCTTCTCCGATCCGGAGTCCTTAAGACAAGTGGCCCTGGAGGTCCGCGCTGGTGTTCAGTGGCCCACCAGGACCCAATTGGCCGATGCATTCGTGAATGTGGCGGGGGCACGCTTATCGTATGGTCACGCCATCAGTCTGATCGTAGGTGCGGCAGGAGCTTTGTTAAGCAAGTACGACCTCAGTGAGGATTCCCAGGGGCATATTCTCAATGGCTGTTTCGCTGTGATGATGATGCTTCTTTACTTTCCACTCATCTTTGCCAACCTGAAGCAAACCAGCAACACCTACGCGCTGCAGGAAACGACTACGGCTTGATCCAGCCCAAGAGTGGGCAGCCATCGGCTGCTCGCTCCCATCCCTTCACCCCGGCTATAATCCGCGCCTCATTTCGTAGATCGAGTCAAACCCACCCATGTACACCCTGGCCCGTGAGCTGCTGTTCAAACTTTCCCCGGAAACTTCCCACGACCTGTCCCTGGACCTGATCGGCGCGGGCGGACGTTTGGGCCTCAACGGTTTGCTGTGCAAGGCCCCGGCGAAATTGCCGGTGACGGTCATGGGCCTGCAATTCCCGAACCCGGTGGGGCTGGCGGCAGGGCTGGACAAGAACGGCGCGGCCATCGACGGGTTCGCCCAGTTGGGTTTCGGCTTTGTGGAAATCGGCACCGTCACCCCGCGACCGCAGCCGGGCAATCCCAAGCCACGGCTGTTTCGCCTGCCGCAAGCCGAGGCGATCATCAACCGCATGGGCTTCAATAACCTGGGTGTGGACAACCTGCTGGCCCGCGTCGCGGCGGCCAAGTACCAGGGCGTGCTGGGGATCAACATCGGCAAGAACTTCGACACACCCGTGGAGCGTGCAGTCGACGATTATCTGATCTGCCTGGGAAAGGTCTACGCCCACGCCAGCTACGTGACGGTCAACGTCAGCTCGCCGAACACCCCGGGGCTGCGCAGCCTGCAATTCGGTGATTCCCTCAAGCAACTGCTGGCCGACCTGGCGCGGCGTCGCGCAGAACTGGCACTGACCCATGGCCGGCACGTGCCGCTGGCGATCAAGATCGCCCCGGACATGAGCGATGAGGAAACCAGCCAGGTCGCCCAGGCCCTGATCGAGACCGGTATGGACGCGGTGATCGCCACCAATACCACGTTGGGGCGTGACGGTGTCGAGGGGCTGGAGCATGGCGACGAGGCGGGCGGCTTGTCCGGCGCGCCGGTGCGGGACAAGAGCACCCACACCGTGACGGTGCTGGCCGCCGAACTGGCGGGGCGCTTGCCGATCATCGCCGCGGGTGGGATCACCGAAGGCCGCCATGCCGCCGAGAAAATCACCGCCGGGGCGAGCCTGGTGCAGATTTATTCGGGCTTTATCTATAAAGGGCCGGCGTTGATCCGTGAGTCAGTGGATGCCATTGCGGCGTTGGGTTGATCGCTGCGCCTTGAAGGCTGAGCAGTCCCCCCTGTGGCGAGGGAGCTTGCTCCCGCTGGACTGCGCAGCAGTCCTGAAACCAGCTTATGCCATTTGCCTGGTTCACCCTGCAATGGGTCTTGGGTCTGCTGCGCCCAAGTCGTCGGACCGGCCCGGCGGGAGCAAGCTCCCTCGCCACAACGGTGTTTGCAACTCAGGCACTTACATTAAGCCCACCCATTAAAAAGGGCTCCTCGAAGGAGCCCCCTGGGCCGTAGCCCGCCGTCCGGATGGGACGCGCGTGGTTAAATCGATGGTGGGATCAGATTGTCGATTTGTTGAGTAATAAGCCCTGTGTCAGCCGACGGCGTGAAGTTCGTTGAGTCTGTGGATACCCGCAGTGCCGGTCATACCGTCCCAGTTGTCGCCGCGTCCTTCTCGCCAGCCATTGATCCAGGCTTGGCGCACTGACGGTAGAGTAAAGGGGCAAAGCTCACGGGATTTACCACCAACGCCATATTGGTAACCGCGTAAAAATGCTCTTTCCAACGGATCACGCTTAAGTCTTCTCATAGGGTGTTGCCCTCACTTGTTGACTGTTGCTTAGCGTCGACCTCTAGCGAGGCCGGGGCAGAATCATTCTGCCGTTGGTGGCTCGTTGCCGGCGTGACGAGCCAAGGTGTTGGCGCCGTCTTGGCGTCAACCTGTGTTGAGTTCTAACCAAAGCGTCACATGGATGGAATGATCGTTTTGTCATAAGCACGTCACAATAAAGCTGTTAGGGCGATAAGTAACTTGATGTTCATTGACCGCTTTTGAGCAAGACCCCTGTATGATCGGCCCTGCGCTGAAAGGCGTGGCCTCTGCTCGAATGAGAATGTCCCCCTGTTGCACTCGGGTACTATTCGACGAAAGGGGCGAGTTTTCATAATTTGTTGCAGAGAATTTTTTACCTGCCCCCTCATCTAAGCTCTTTTGACCTGAGCGAGGGCGGGACGGCACACGTTCGTGCCACGCGGGTGCTCTTGAGAAAAGCACCTGATTGAACCCGGTCCGGCAATGCGTTGCCCGGGCCACTTAGCCAAAGGCGCTGGAAATCCCATGTCCGATCGTTTCGAACTCTTCCTCACTTGCCCCAAGGGCCTCGAAGGCCTGCTGATCGAGGAAGCCGTCGGGCTTGGCCTTGAAGACGCGCGCGAGCATACCTCGGCCGTGCGCGGCAGCGCTGACATGGAGACGGCTTACCGGCTGTGCCTGTGGTCGCGCCTGGCAAACCGTGTGTTGCTGGTGCTCAAGCGCTTCCCGATGAAGAACGCCGACGACCTGTACCAGGGGGTCCTGGACGTGGACTGGCAAGACCACATGTTGCCTGACGGCACCCTGGCGGTAGAATTCAGCGGCCATGGCTCGGGCATCGACAACACCCATTTCGGCGCCCTGAAGGTCAAGGACGCCATCGTCGACAAATTGCGCACCCCGTCGGGCGAGCGACCGTCCATCGACAAGCTCAACCCGGACCTGCGCATCCATCTGCGCCTGGACCGTGGCGAAGCGATCCTCTCCCTGGACCTTTCCGGCCATAGCCTGCATCAACGCGGCTACCGCTTGCAGCAGGGCGCCGCACCGTTGAAGGAAAACCTCGCCGCCGCCATCCTGATCCGCGCCGGCTGGCCGCGCATTGCCGCTGAAGGTGGGGCGCTGGCCGACCCGATGTGTGGCGTCGGTACGTTTCTGGTGGAAGCCGGGATGATCGCCACCGACATGGCGCCGAACCTGCGCCGCCAGCAATGGGGTTTCACCGCCTGGCTCGGCCATGTGCCGGCGTTGTGGAAGAAACTCCACGAGGAAGCCAGCGAACGCGCCGCCGCCGGTCTGGCCAAGCCGCCGCTGTGGATTCGCGGCTATGAGGCCGACCCACGGCTGATCCAGCCCGGTCGCAACAACGTCGAACGCGCCGGCTTGAGCGAGTGGATCAAGATCTACCAGGGCGAAGTCGCGACCTTCGAGCCGCGCCCGGACCAGAACCAGAAAGGCCTGGTGATTTGCAACCCGCCGTACGGCGAGCGCCTCGGCGACGAAGCCAGCCTGCTTTACCTCTACCAGAACCTCGGCGAGCGTCTGCGCCAGGCCTGCCTGAACTGGGAAGCGGCGGTATTCACCGGCGCGCCCGACCTGGGCAAGCGCATGGGCATTCGCAGCCACAAGCAGTATTCGTTCTGGAACGGCGCCTTGCCGTGCAAGCTGCTGCTGATCAAGGTCCTGCCGGACCAGTTCGTCACGGGGGAACGCCGTACCCCGGAGCAGCGCCAGGTCGAGCGTGAGCAGGCACTCCTGGAGGAGTCGCAAGAGCAAGCGCCACAGGAGCGCAAGTACAACAAGAATGGTAACCCGATCAAGCCAACGCCGGCGCCGGCGCCCGTGGTCGAGCAGGCTCGGTTGAGCGAAGGCGGGCAGATGTTCGCCAATCGCCTGCAAAAGAACCTCAAGCAGTTGGATAAATGGGCCAAACGCGAAGGCGTGGAATGCTACCGGGTCTACGATGCCGACATGCCGGAATACGCCATGGCCATCGACCTGTACCACGATTGGGTCCACGTCCAGGAATACGCCGCGCCCAAATCCATCGATCCGGAAAAAGCCTCGGCCCGGCTGTTCGATGCGCTGGCAGCGATCCCCCAGGCACTGAACATCGACAAGAGCCGCGTGGTGATCAAGCGTCGCGAGCGCCAGAGCGGCACCAGACAGTACGAGCGCCAGAGCGCCCAGGGCAAGTTCACCGAGGTCAACGAAGGTGGCGTGAAGTTGCTGGTCAACCTCACCGACTACCTGGACACCGGGCTGTTTCTCGACCATCGGCCCATGCGACTGCGGATCCAGAAAGAGGCGGCGGGCAAGCGCTTCCTCAACTTGTTCTGCTACACCGCCACCGCCAGTGTTCATGCCGCCAAGGGCGGGGCGCGCAGTACCACCAGCGTCGATCTGTCGAAAACCTACCTGGACTGGGCGCGGCGCAACCTGTCGCTCAACGGCTTCTCAGACAAGAACCGTCTGGAGCAGGGCGATGTGATGGCTTGGCTCGAAACCAGTCGCGATGAGTATGACCTGATCTTCATCGACCCACCGACTTTCTCCAATTCCAAGCGCATGGAAGGCGTATTCGACGTGCAGCGTGACCACGTCCAGTTGCTGGATCTGGCCATGGCGCGGTTGGCGCCGGGCGGCGTGCTGTACTTCTCCAATAACTTCCGTAAGTTCCAGTTCGAAGACAACCTCGCCGAGCGCTACGCGGTGGAAGAGATTACGGCCAAGACCATCGATCCGGATTTTGCCCGCAACGGCAAAATTCACCGTGCCTGGAAAATCATGGCGCGCTGATTGGATCCACGCAGGCCTTGTAATTCAAGGCCTCCAGCCTCATTTTGGGGCTGGTCAAAATGATGGCTAATAGCTATAACTTAGCCAGTGGCCAGCGCTGTTCCAGTGCCGGTCCTTTCTGAGTCGTGTTTATGGCATTGCATCAGGTGCGTCCCAGGATCCTGGGCTTTATCAGCGAAGATGTATCGGCCTGGCTGGTGGCTTCGCTGGTGTTGCTGGTCGGTATGCTCATGACCGGTTTGCTGACCTGGGCGATGTTGAATCTGTTCAACCAGCAACTGCGCCAGCGCTTCGAGCTGCAAGCCGAGGAACGTTTCAGCCGGATCGAGGAGCGCTTCCAGGAGCAGGAGCAACGCCTGGACGGCCTCAGGCGGTTCTTTGCCAACTCCGAGGGGGTGTCCAACAGCGAGTTTCGCGGCTACGCCGGCGCCTTGTTGCGGCGCACCCGGGCCCTCGCCTGGGCCCCCAGGGTGCGAAGGGACGAACGGCAAGCGTTCGAACAGCAGGTGCAGGCTGAAGGTTCGGCCAATTTCATTATCCGTGAAGCGGACGGCAGCGGTGGCCTTCGACAGGCTGGCGTACGGGATGAATACGTACCGTTACTCCATGTCCAGAGCCAGGCTTCCTACGGATCGCCACTGGGACTGGACCTGCTTTCCGATCCCCTGCGCCGCGCGACCCTCGAGCGGGCTCGTCAGCTTGGCGGGCTGGCGGTTTCGCAACCGCTGGATCTGGTCGGCGTCGACCCGGCGTACACCCGTGGGGTGCTGCTGGTGGCCCCGGTGACCCGCGAGCCATCAATAGAGCCGTTCGGCTATGTGGCGGCGGCGATCAGCATGCGCCAGTTGGCAGGGGATGGCTTGCCGGCGGTCGGTCATGACAATCTGGCGATGCGTGTCCTGGATTTGTCCACCAGCGACCGCGAGGAAGTGTTGTTCGAATCCCCCACCCCGGCAGGCCACAGTGAGCTGGCGGCGACTCGCCTGTTGCGCCTGGCCGATCATCATTACCGGGTCGAGTTGCGCCCCAGCCGGATGTTTCTGGCGACCAATCATTCTTCCGTGTCGAGCCTGGTGGTGCTCGGCGGTCTGCTCAGCGTGCTGCTCAGCGCCTTGCTTTATGTACTGGTCAGCCAGCGGCAGCGGGCGTTGAAGCTGGTGGAGCAACGCACCCGTGAGCTGCGTGCCCGGGAGCAGGAGCTGCGCGGCACCCATGGTCAACTGCGCGGCGTGCTGGATGCCGCGACTCAAGTCGCGATCATCGCCACCGACCTGCGTGGGGTCATTACCACCTTCAATGCCGGCGCCGAGCAGATGCTCGGCTATCAGAGTTGCGAAGTCCTGCAAAGCATGACGCTGGAAAGCCTGCACGTGCCACGGGAACTCCAGGCCCGGGCTGCCCAGCTCGGCGCACGGTTCGGCAAGCCCATCCCTACTTGCCATGCGATGCTGCTCGAGGGCGGCGAGCAGGGAGGACAACAGGCCCGCGAATGGACCCTGGTGCGCCGTGACGGCAGTCATCTGACCGTGAATATGCTGGCCACTCCGATGCTCGACGATCAGGGCCTGTGGATCGGGCACCTGGCGATCTGTATCGACATCACCGAGCGCAAGCGCGTCCATGAAGCGCTGGCGGCCCGAGACTTGTTGCTGAAAAAACTCAGTGCCCATGTGCCTGGCGGCATCTATCAGATCAAGATGGATTTCAACGGCCGCTTCAGCGTGATCTATGCCAGCGACGGGATTCGCGACATCTATGAGCTGGAACCTGAAGTACTGGTGCGCAACGCCGAGGCGATTTTCTCGCGTATTCATTGCCTGGACGCTGCCAGGGTGCGCTCCTCGATTCGCGCGTCGGCAGACACCCTGAGCCCTTGGCGCGAGGAATATCGCTTACAACTGCCGCAACGCGGCCTGCGCTGGGTCCGTGGTGAGGCCACGCCAGAGGAGCTGCCCGGCGGTGGAGTGTTGTGGCACGGCTATATCTCGGATATTTCCGATCTCAAGCGCGTGGAGGAAGAGCTGCGCGCCCTGTCGGTGACCGACGCGTTGACCGGAATCCGTAACCGTCGTTATTTCCAGGAACGGCTGACGTCGGAGATGGCCCGTATCGAGCGTGGTCCAGGGGATCTGGCGGTCATCATGCTCGATATCGATCACTTCAAGCGCATCAACGACCAGCACGGTCACGCCGTGGGCGACCGGGTGTTGCAAGCGGTCTGCCAGCGGGTCATCCAGCGGTTGCGCCGTACCGATGTCTTTTGCCGACTGGGCGGGGAAGAGTTCGTGGTGCTGTGCCCGGACACCGACAGCGACAGTGCTTACTCCCTGGCCCTGGGGCTATGGGCAAACCTGCGGGCCACGCCCATCGAAGGCGTGGGTACGATCACTGCGAGCTTCGGAATTGCCAGCTGGCGTGCCGGGGAGGGCGCGGATGCCTTGCTGCTCAGGGCCGACTCCGGGGTCTACGCCGCCAAGCAGGCCGGGCGGGACCGGGTCGAGACGCAGTTGGGGTAGTACGAAAGAGCGTGGGATATATGCGGGTCTTGCGGCCGGCAGTTGACCCTGTGGG